>NZ_JBEYTS010000129.1:0-9858 GCF_040643155.1 Streptomyces sp. NPDC047453
AACTTCGGTGCGAAGTCCATCGACGAGGTCAAGGCGAAGCTGGCCGGCCTGGGCCTGGCCCTGAAGGACAGCCCGCCCGGATTCGACCCGACCGCCGCCGCCTTCGACGCGGACGACAACGCGGGCACGGGTTTCGTGGAGACCGAGCAGTACTGAACGCTGCGCCGGGTCGCGGGGGAGCCAGGAAGGCAGAGGAGCCGGCGATGAGCACCGGCCGACCGCACCGGCTCCCCGAGGGCCCCCGGTGGAAATGCAGATGCCCAAGCCCTACAAGCCCGATCAAGATCGCTTTCGCCCATGTCCCTGGCTGGAGTGAAGGAGAAGGGACGGGGCGGGATGGGCGGCGCGGCTGCGGCCGGGGATGGAGGCGCCGCTCAGCCGGTTGCGCGTCGGCCGGGGCCTCCCCGCCCGTGCTGCGTCAGTGTGACGGCGAGGTTAGGCGGGGAACGTCGGCGGGGGAGAGGTCAGGTCGGGCGCGGTGCCAGCGTGCGGGGTGCCGCCACCGGTCGGAGGCGTCCCGGGCGACGTCCACGCCGACTTCCAGCGCCAGCTCGGGTTCTACCAACGTGACGTTCAGCTTCTCCCGGCTGCCCCACTCGGCGGAGGACGACCAGCCTGTCCACGGATGCCCGCGTCGTTTCGTAGCGAGCAGGACGACGACCGCAGTGCCTGCCGCCTGGGTCAGGGTCGTGGTGGCCGGCGTACTGAAGTCGGCCTTCGTTGTGGTACCTGTCGAGTAGCAGTGCTCTTCGGCTGCCGGTGAGGGGTTCGCCGATGGGCCAGCGGGTGGCCGTGTCCCACAGCCTCACCCCGTCGTTGCCGCCGGTGGTGATAAGGGTCCCGTCGGGCGAGAACGCGAGACCCTGAACCCAGTCTTTGTGGCCGGTGAGGGGCTCGCCGACGAGCCGGCGGGTGAACGTGTCCCGCAGCCGCACTGCTTTGTCGTCCGGTCCTGAGCGTCCCGACACCCTCACCCCGGCACGAGTTGGCCGACTGGCGGGGGAGCGAGGGGGATGTGTCCGGTCATGTCGTGGAAGGTGGACTGGCGGTCGTCGCTGGGGGGAGGATGGCGTAGCGGGCGCGTGATCTGTCGGACAATGGTCTGGTGTGGATGTTCCGAGAAGGGATGTCCTTGGGCCGGGGTCCAGACGCGAATCCCGGCCCGATTGCGGCGGGCCGGGATTCTGTGTTGTGCGCCTGGCCGGAGGGCGCCGGCCCGATTACGGCGGGCCGGGGTTCTCCAGCGTGCGCATCACGCGGTTGCTGGTTTTAGTCTTCGTCGAATCCGCCGAATTCCCCCTCGCCGAATTCGCCGAATTCGCCCTTCCCGTGGTGGCGCTTGATGACGCGGAAGCTGCCCACGACTCCGTTCTTGACCCTTACGCCGTCCTCCATCTCCTCGTGGTGCTTCTTGTGGTGCTCGCCCTTCTCGTGCTCGCCCTTCTCGTCCTCGTCCCGGATCTTGCCCGGGCGGACGGCGTTGGCCTCGCTGTGGGGGCCGACGGTGGCGATGGGGGCGCCGTTGTCGCAGGTGACGCCACGGAAGAACTCGACGGTCTGCTTGCTGTCGTTGCGGATGTTGAAGCTCTTGGAGCCCAGGCCGCTTACGACGGTGATGCAGCCGTCGGGCACGGCGGAGAACGACCGCTCGTTGATGAAGATTCGGCCGATCCTGTGGTGGCGGCGCTTGCCGTGCTCGCCGTGCTCGCCGCGCTCGCCGAATTCGCCGCGCTCGCCGCCTTCGCCGCCGCGGCCGCCGCCGCCCTCGTTGCCCTTGCCCTGTCCGCCCTCGCCGCCCATCGGGGCGTAGGCCGGGGCGGGGGCCTGCTGGACGACGGCCGGGGCCGTCTGGGGGGCGGGGGCGGCGGTGGCATAGGTGATGCCGGTCGCGGCCAGTGCCGCAGCGGCCGCCACGGCCGCGACGGTCGCGTGGGAACGGTTCATGATCATGTCGCTTGTTTCCTTCTGAGACGGAGACTTGTTTCCTTCTGAGACGGAGAGAGGAGCGCCCGCTGTGGCAGCCGGTGCGTGATTGAACGTACTAACGCCCCCTATTGCTGTCATATCGAGCAAGTCAGGATCTCCGATTTTGTGGGGCTGATCGGGGTATGTAGAGGTCCTGTACGCCGTTCGGAAGAAGGGCTGAGTGGCCGTCAAAAAATCCACTCAGTTTGGAGATTGAATGACAATTAGCCCTTGCGGGTGATCTTCTGACGTCTACTCACCCGCCGTGGCGGTGGGTTGCCGGGAAGTGTCGGCGAGTCGCTGCTTGACATGTGGTCTGGCGTAGGAGTTCCAAGGAGGCCACGTGAACGGTGACTGTCCGATGAACGCGGCCTGCCCCCATGAGCGTCTGGCGCCGCTGGAAGCAGGAGCTGGGCCCCGACACCGACCCGGACTCCTTCGCCTACCGCCCCCTGCACAACCGCTGGCACACCGTGCTGAAAGGCGGACTCAACCCCGAGTCGGTCGGCGACGTCCTCACCCGCATCGGCGCCCGCGCCCAGCTCGACATCCGGCGTCGGAGGCCTCCGCAGCAGCGGCCACGCCGCCGATCACACTCGCTTTGTCAGAGCGACCCCGAGGCCATTCCATCTGTCAGCGATGCACCGACGCACGTCTAGGACCGTTAGCCAGAGGGCAGCTGACCGCTACCTTGCACCATGGGACAGAGATAGAAGGCCGGGCCCATGTTCGAGCCCGATGCTGGCGCGGAAGCAGTTGAAGCGCCGCCTACGATGGCCCCGTGACAGCCCGCCGCGCCCTTGCCACCGGCCCCCAGGCCGCGCACACCATCCGTGCCGCCCAGGCCGACCTATTCGGCGCCCTCCCCGGAGTCCGTCTCCCCGACCTGGACGAGCTGAGGACCGCGGCGTACTCGGCGCCCACCCAGTGACGACCCCGGCCTCCCGGCGGACCCTCGGCGCCGGCGGCCGTGCCGACGACCACCGACCCGCCTGACGCGTACCCAGCACGAGCCGCTGAGGGGCCGATAGCGTCTCTCCGGTGTCACAGCTATGCCGATATCCGTGACACCGCCTGAGCGCAGCCACAACCGCCCGCGGTGGTGGGCGGTGTGGGGGTGTCCCTTCGTTGCCGGGTGCCGGAAGGCGGCTGCTCCAGCCGTCTGCCGTGTCCTGCAGATAAGGTGCCGTGCCCGTACGGCCATCATGTTGAACCGTGGACGGTCCTTGGCGTCGCCGGTCCGCGTGACGTAAGAGAGCGAGGCGTGGATGCTCAAGATCCTGCCCGGTGTGTGGGAGGCGGCCGAGGGTGTGTGGCGTGGGCGGCGACGTGCGAAGGCCCGCAGTCGCTTCGGCGAGAAGCCGGCCGCAGTCATACTTCCGGCGCCGGGGAGCCTGATCGTACCCACTTCGGCGGGCCAGGGGATCGGGAACATCCCGGGACGGCCTGCGAGCGGTGTCACGCAGGCCGGCCGGTGAGTTCCCACGCGCGCAAGAACCGGGCGGGGCGGGCCGGGCGCCCGTCGGTGTGGCGGCGCATTCCCTGGGAGGCCGGGGCCGGTAGGGGGCCTGTGGGTACGGTCATCGTGGTGGTGGCCGTCGGCAGCTGGCTGTTGGCCCACCGGTGGAGCCTGGTCGCCGTCGGTGTGCTCGCGGTGCTGGCCGGCTGCGGCTGGCTCTACCAGAGGCGTCGCAGTGAACAGCGGGAGGCGGCCCGCGCGAAGGGCCTGCGCTACACGATGCCCCAGCTGGACGCCCTGGACCACTCCCGGTTCGGGGAGGCGGTGCGGGAGTTGATGCGCCGTGACGGCTGCTGGGACGCCCGCATCGGGGCCGACGACGCGCTGGGCGCCGATGTGAAGGCCACCGACCCCTACGGGCGGCGCTGGGTCATCCAGTGCGAACACCGCCACAACGGCCTCGCTGGCTCCGCTGTCGGCCTGTCGGACCTGCAGGTCCTCGACGCCACCGCCCGCCGGGTCCATGGCGCCGACGTCGCGGTGATCATGACGAACGGCCAGGTGACCGCACCAGCCGTGGCTTTCGCCGAGCAGCAGCGCCTCCACGTGGCCGACCGCCACACCCTCGACGTGTGGGCGTCTACCTCACGCCCCTTGTGGGAGCTGCTCGAGGCCCTCCCACCGCCGCGCAAGCCGACCACCGCTCCCGTGGACTGAGTACAGCGGATGCCGCCCCGCCGCACGCCCCGAACGGCCCCCCGGCACACCGGTCCCCGGCATGACTCGGCCAGCGCGTCGCCGGTGTCCGGCGTCGTCGGCGGATTCGGCACTGGTGCCGTTGGCGCCTTGGGCGAGTCCGCACTCCGGTGCGGGGCGGTACTCATCTCCGTAGAGACAGCGGGCGTGCTCCGTCAGGGTGCTGTGCATGGGCTGGAGCCTACGGCGTCGTAATCCGCCAGATGGAACTTAGCCCCAGGTCAGCCCATGATCGATCTCAGCGCCAAATCCTGTACGGGAACTACTCGGCCCCGTTACCGGCCGGGCACGCGTGCCCGGCCGGGCCTCGGAGAGCACGGCCCGGTGCTGGAACGGGGCGAGTGCCCGCGCTGCAGCGGCCGGACCGTCGACCTCCCCGGCGGCTAACACACCGACTGAGAGCCTCGCGGGAATTCGCGTAAAGCCCACCAGGCGGCCCCTGGAATCCGCCAGGGCTGGCTGAGGACGTTATCCATTTTTATCGCTGAGGTGGCACTGTGTGTCCCCGCGCTCTCTGATCTTCAAGCCCTCCTCGCTGTTGCAGTCCACCCACCGCTTTTCCTTCCAGTCGGCGGCGAACCACTGATCCGGCTCCCTAGGGAGTCCCTCGGACCTGAATGGCTGTCCGTTGTTATCGATGACAGCTGTGTCTTCCTTGTTATTGGCGTCAACGTATGTGGCCCTGATCGTCCACTCGCAGGTTTTTCCTGTCGGAACTTCTCCAACGACCAGGAGAGATGTGGGTGGTTCGCCATTGCCGAGGACGATGTCCTTAGTGCTGATGGTCCCCCTGGGGCTTGAGCCGTCTTCCCTCAGGTCAAAGTTAGCGCTTTCGACCGAAGAGACCCCCTCGCCGCTCATGCTGATGACGGCGTTGGCCTGGGATTTACGGCACCCGTGCACGTCGACCGTCATGCCAGTGATGCTGACATAGCCCTTCCGCCCGGTACCGAGCGTGATCTTCACGGGCACGCCCCATCCCACAGTAGCGGGCACCAGGGGCCTTCCGCGTTGTGCTCGGATTACGTCGCGCAGGCGACTATCCTCGAAAGAGGAAATCGGCAGCTTATTGTCGAATACGACACTCTCAGTGTCCGTGTCGACTTCCCCGTAGGCGAGGTAGCGGACGTTCACGGTGAAGGGCGGTTCCTTCAGGTCTACTGCGCTCTCTGCGTCACGTTGGGCTTGCTCGTTCTTGGGCGCTTCCTGGCGTTGCCCGATTCCCTCGACCTTGGTTCCTGCGTAATCCGTTACCAAGCTCCATGCAAGCCCGGTTGCGAGTGCTACGCAGAGGGCAGAAAGGCTCAGGTGAGCAGCGTCCGGGTTAATTCCGAGCTTGATGAGGAATGAGATACGGGGTCTACCCGACGGAGTCACCGCCGAGTCAGGCCGCCGACCCTCCTCGTTCCCTGACTGCGCCCGGGAACTTTCATCCGGCTCCATGTCCTCCCCCACCTTGTCGGCCAGCTAATAGCGGTTCTCTCAGACTTCGGAGTCCTACCTCGGACAGCAGCCGCAGGGTAGCGGCCGGGGAACCACAGCGCGGGAAACTGCCCTGTTACCAGCGGTCGTTGAGTTGTGCACCGGTTCCATGGTCCTGATCATCGACGCGTACGAGTACGGCGACTGACCGACCGACGCGAGCCCCCACGGCCGCCGCTGGAACACCGATTCCAGCGGCGGCCGCCGCCGTTGCAGCTGCCATGCCTTCCTCGCCGCTGCGTCGGCATCACCGGCGTACTGGAGATCGCCGGTCTGTCGGGCGTCCGGCACCTCGACCTGTCCGCGCACTGCGCCCCGGCGATCTCCGCGCACGCCTTCTGCGCCGTGCGCCGGCTGCGGTACCTGGAGTACTTCCACGACCACGTGCGCGTCGAGCACCTGCTGTTCGACGGCACCCTGTCGCCCGAGGGCGGCGCCCTGCGCCCCGACACCGGTCGGCCCGGACTCGGTCTCGACGTCAAGTGGGCCGACGCGGAGCCACACCGCGTCCACGGCACGCGACCGTCCTGACCGGACCCCCGTACCACGAGGAGATCCGACCCCCGACGGCAAAGGCGACGCGCGACGTACCCACCAAGACCCGCCCCGAGATCGCGGGACCGCCTCGTCAACCGGCCCACCCGCGAACAGGGCCTGGTCTCCGGCAGCGGCACCGGGGCCCGGCACAGGGTCCGGGCCCCGGCGCGCGTCAGACCACGGCGGCGATGGAGCGGCCCGCCCAGTCCGGAGCCGGCTCGGTCAGCTCCGTGAAGCGGTGCCGGACCGGCTCCGGGAACTCGGCGGCCCGGCCCGCCTGCTGGTCGACGTGGACCGCGAGCAGCTCGGTCGTCGCCACCGGCGCCGCGTCGGGCGCCGGGTCCGACTCCGGTTCGGGCACCACGTACATCTCGTGCACGAAACGCGCCTTGCGGGCCGCCGCACCCAACACGCGGGTGCGGATGGCCAGATGCGCGGCCTCGGGCACGTCCCTCAGGTAGCGGATGTGGGACTCGACCGTGTAGAGGGAGCAGCCCGTGGACGCGCGGTAGCCGGAGTCCAGGCCTGTCTCGATCATCAGCGCGTCCGTGGCGTGGCCGAAGACGAGGGCGTAGAAGGCCTCGCTCATGTGGCCGTTGTAGTCGATCCACTCCGGGCGGACGGTGCCGCGGAACAGCGGGAGGTTCGTCATCGGGCGCCCTCCTCGCGGTCCAGGCGGCCGGTGGCGCGCAGTACGTCGATGACGCCCCGGTCGCGTTCGGCCACCAGGTCCGCGATGGAGCGGCCGTCCGCCGCCTCGTCGCAGCCGGCCACCACGGCGTCGTACAACTCCTTGTCCAGCTCCGGAGCTTCCAGGCGCGTCCACGGCGACTTCAGCGACGGGCCGAAGTGGTCCAGCATGTGCGCCATGCCGCCCTCGCCGCCCGCCAGTGCGAACGTCAGCATCGGCCCCATCACCGCCCAGCGCAGCCCGGGGCCCTCGGTGATCGACAGGTCGATGTCCCGGACCGTCGCCTCGCCGCTCGCGACCATGTGCAGCGCCTCCCGCCACAGGGCCTCCTGGAGGCGGTTCGCGATGAAGCCCGGCACCTCGTTGTCCATCGTGATGACGGACTTGCCCGCCACCTCGTAGAAGCGGGCGGCCCAGGCGACCGCCGCCGCGTCGGTGCGCTCGCCGCCGACCACCTCGACGAGCGGAATGAGGTAGGGCGGGTTGAACGGGTGGCCGACGACCAGGCGCGACGGGTCCGCGGCCGCGGTCTGCATGTCGGTCATCGGATAGCCGGAGGTGGAGGAGGCGATGACGACGCCGGGCGGTGTCGCCGCGTCCAGGCGAGCCAGCAGATCGCGCTTGAGGTCGAGCTTCTCGGGCGCGCTCTCCTGGACGAACTCGACGCCGGCCACAGCCTGTTCGAGGGTGCCGGCCACGGTCAGCCGGTCGGCCGAGGCGCCCTCGGCGAGGCCCAGCGAGGTGAGGGCCGGCCACGCCGCGTCGACCAGGCGGCGCAGTTTGTCCTCGGCGTCGGGTGCGGGGTCCCAGGCGGTCACCTTGTAGCCGCGCGCCAGGAAGTGGGCGACCCAGCCGCCGCCGATGACTCCGGCGCCGACACAGGCGACACGGCGGACGTTCTCGGGTGCGGTCGTCCCGGGTGTGTTCATGAGGGGGATCCTTCGTCGTCGCGGCGGGCTACTTGCGCGGCTTGAGGCCGAGGGTGGCGCGGGCCTCGTCCGGTGTCGCGACGCGTGCGCCGATCGACTCGGTGATGCTCACGGCCCGCTCGACGAGCTGGGCGTTGGTCGCCTTCTTGCCCTTGCCGAGGTATAGGTTGTCCTCCAGGCCCACCCGGACGTGCCCGCCGAGCAGGATCGACTGCGCGACCCACGGCATCTGCATCCGCCCGAGCGCGAAGCTCGCCCAACGCGCGCCGTCCGGCAGCATGTTGACCATGGACTGGAGCACCCCGGGGTCCGCGGGCGCGCCCCACGGGATGCCCATGCACAGCTGGAACACGGTCGGGTCGTCGAGCAGGCCCTCGGCCAGCAACTGCTTGGCGAACCAGAGCTGACCCGTGTCGAAGATCTCCAGCTCGGGCCGCACGCCCAGCTCCTGGATGCGCCGCGCGCCCGCGCGGAGCATGTCGGGCGTCGAGACGTAGAGGTTCGAGCCGTCGCCGAAGTTGAGTGAGCCGCAGTCCAGCGTGCAGATGTCGGGCAGCAGGTCCTCGACGTGCGGGAGGCGGTCCAGGCCGCTGACGAGGTCGGTGCCAGGGAGGTGGGTGAGCGGGTCGTCCGGGTCGATGACCAGGTCGCCGCCCATGCCGGCGGTGAGGTTGATGACGACGTCGGTGCCGGTCTCCTTGACGCACTCGACGACCTCCCGGTACAGCTTCGGGTCGCGGGACGGGTCGCCGGTCTCCGGATCGCGTACGTGGATGTGGACGACGGCCGCTCCGGCGGCGGCCGCCTCCACGGCGTTCCTCGCTATCTGCTCCGGGGTGACGGGCACGTGGGGGCTCTTGCGGACGGTGTCGCCCGCGCCGGTGAGCGCGCAGGTGATGATGACGTTCTCGGTGATGGGCATGTGGGGGCCTCCCGAATTGTTGCCGCTCAGGGCTACGGAGCCAGGATCGTGTGGGTGACGTGGGTGGTGAGCGCCGCGTGCATCGCGTCCGCGGCACGGTCGGCCGACGGGCCGCTCACCGAGAGGACGTGCGTCGCCAGGCCGTCGATCAGCGCGGTCAGCGTCAGCGCCGCCGCCTGCGGGTCGGCCCCGGCGCGGAACACGCCCTGTGCGACACCCCGGCGTACGACGTCGGCGACGGTCTCCCGCCACTGCCGGTAGTACTCGGAGTGCAGCCGGCCCACCGCCGTGGAGCGCGCGGCCTCGGACCACAGGTCGAGCCACACCGCCCACTGGCGGCGCTGCTGCGCGGTGCGCGGCGTCTGCAGGGCGATGAGCTGGCGCAGCTCCGCCGCCGCGTCGTCCGCCTCGGCGAGGAGGGCGGCGCGGCCCGCGGTGTCCTCGTCCATGCACCAGCGCACGGCCGCCTCGAGGAGTTCGGCGCGGCCGGGGAAGTGGTAGTGGATCGCGGCGCTGCTGGTGGCGCAGGCGCGGGCGATGTCGGCGACCCGCACCGCGTGGAAGCCGTGCTCCGCGATCAGCCGGACCGTCTCGCGGACGATCTGCAGCGGTCGCCCGCCCTCGACCTCGGCGGCCGGCGCCGGGGCCTTCTCGCGGGGACGGGTGCCGAGCAGCCAGCCCGCGTCGACCCGGCCCTCGTCGGCGATCCGCGCCAGCTCCGCGGCCGTGAAGCGGCGGGTGCCACTCAGCGAACGCGAGAGCTTGGACGGATCCATGACGACCCGGCGCGCGAACTCGCGCTGGCTGACGGCCGCGGCCGCGATGACCTCGCGGACGCGGGCGGCGGTGTCGGCGTTCGGTGCGCCGTCGAGGACGTCGTCGGTTTCCACGGGGCACGACCCTAGGCATGTGTTGCGGAAAACTCAACATACGGTTGAGTAGACCTACCGGCAACCAGCCATAACCAGGCCGTGGGGGGGCGGGGCGGGGGGGGCCGAGGGGCCCCCACCACCCGGGTACCCCCCCCCCCCCGGGGGCCCGGGCCGCGCCGCCGGGCCGGGCGCGGGGCGTGGGCAACGTGGGGTTGCCCGCCACCCCCACCGGCCGCGGGGCGGGG
>NZ_JBEYTS010000130.1:0-9816 GCF_040643155.1 Streptomyces sp. NPDC047453
GAGTTCGAACGGATCATCCAAGAAGCGCGGACCCAGACCGATCAGGAGGACCGGGCCGCATAACCAACGTCTCTACGCAACCAGGGGATTGACACTGCTGTGCCGCGCTGCAGCTGGTTGCACACAGCCAGGGGAAAAGCCTTCTGCACCCACGCTCGCACCGCCGTTGCCCCGGCGCGAGCACGCACATGCCGTCCAGCTTGCGCTCGAACAGCCACTCCCCCTCGAACGTCCGGCGGCCACTGCACACGGCGAGCCGCCCCGCTGGAAGCTGGTGGCCGCCAGCGCACGCCCACTGCAGGCCTTCGAGCCGTCAGCGGACCAACCCGATTTCACAGCATGATCGTGCCGATCGCGGGATCCGGTCCCGTGCACGGGACCGGAGCCCGCAGCGGAGCGCTGGTGCTGTAGCCGAGGCCGGCGATGTGATCAGATCCCTTCGAGGTTCCGGCGGGCCGGGCCCAGCGCGTGGCCGCGGCGCAGTGCGGGTTGCCAGGGATCGTCGTCCTTCAGGCGGGCGTCGATGGTGGTCAGCGTCCCGCGTTGCGGGCCGAGGTCTGGGTCGTCCAGTTCCGTCCAGCTCAGCGGCGTGGCGACTGGGGCGCCGGGCAGGGCGCGGACCGCATACGGGGTGACGCTGGTCTGGCCGTAGGCGTTGCGCTGGACATCCAGGTAGAGCCGGCCTTTGCGGGCTTGCTTGCGGGGCGCGGTGGTGAGCCGGTCGGGGTACCGGTCGGCGAGCAGGTCGGCGAGGCTGCGGGCGAAATCGCGCACCTCGTCGAATCCGGTGCGGCGGTCCAGCGGGACCAGCACATGCAGCCCGCGAGAGCCAGTGCTCATCAGGCCGGAGGGTAGGCCGAGTTCGTCGAGCAGTTCGTGCAGGAGGACGGCGGCCTCCTGCACGGGTGCGAAGTCCCCGCCGGGTGGGTCGAGGTCGAAGACCAGGCGGTCGGGGTGGTCGGGCTGGTCGGCCTTGGACAGCCAGCGGTGCGGGGTGATGCACGCCTGGTCGACGAGGTAGAGCAGGCTCGCCAGGTCATCACAGATCGGATAGGTGACGGTGCCGTCTTCCTTGGGCAGTTCGCAGCGGTGGACCCAGTCGGGGAAGTACTCGGGGGTGTCCTTCTGCATGAACCGGCCGTCGTCGATCCCGTCCGGGTACCGCTCGAGCATCAGGGGGCGGCCGCGCAGGTGCGGCAGGATTCGGCGGCTGACGCGCCGGTAGTAGTCGGCCAGGTCGGCCTTGGTGATGCCGTCGTCCGGGAACATGTCCTTTTCGGCCCGCTTGATTTCGACGGTGCGGTTGCCCGTCCGGATCTCGGTCGTGGTCATGGTGCACCTCGCTCACGAGTCACGTCGGTGGGTTGTTGTCGTCGCGAAGGTCCGGGAAACGCGGGTGGTGCAAACGCCCGGCCTTCGTCCACTCGGTGGCAGAGTGCATGACCCACGTCACGGCCGCCCCCTGGACACCGGGACTGCACCGCACCTGCGGTCCAGCCCGGTGTCCATCCCACCGCTGCCCGGCGGCGGATGCGGGAGGGCCGTCAGGACTTGCCGCGGCCAGTGACGAAATCGCGGGCCCGGTCGACCAGACCGGCGCCCGGTGCGAGGAGCTTATTCGCGGGTGGAGTGTCCGGGGCAGCCGGATGCGGGCGGGTCGGGGCCATAGCTTTGGCCCGCCGGACCTTCTCCCCGAGATCATCGAGCATCTCGGAGGAACACGCCTGACGCAGCTGCGGGAAGAGGTTGTTCTCCTCATCCTCGACGTGGTCGGCGACCTCCTCCATGAGCTGCTGCAGCAGCGGGCTCATCTGGGGGTCATCGGTGTTGATCCTCTCCAACTGCTTGAGGAGTTCCTCGACACGGCTATGATCCGCGAGCTCCTTGTCCGCGATCCGGCCGCCGTCCGCGACATGCTCGCGCACCGTCGGGTACAGGTACTGCTCCTCGGCGACCGAGTGCCGCACCAGCTCGATGGTGACCTCGTCGACGAGATCACGCAGCTCCTGCCCTTGGCCGGCCGTGGATTGGATCCTGCCGAAGATCTCTTCGACCTCCCGGTGGTCGGCCATCAATTCCTCGATCACATTGCCGCCATGCCCCATCGTCCATCCGCCTCTCGCTTGTACTGTCACGGCCAGGTCCGCCCCAGCCTGCACACACTGATCCCCCATCGGCACACCATGTGGGACCCAGCCCAATACCGCTCACTCGATCGGATGCCAGCCTGAATGTCGGCGTCGGATGAGTTCGGCCGTCGCCGAGACTGAACATCGCGCAGGCCTTCAGGGCGTCCTCCGGAGCAGCTGTCGGACACGCCCTCGAGTTCCCATGCAACGGCTTCTCAAGCCGCTGCACGGTGAGCATGGAAACCAGGAGCACGCACTCGCGCCCGCGCGGACGGGGAGCCGCGGTGCGCGGGGGCCAGGTCGGTGGAGTCTGAGGATTATGCAGCGCAAGGCCGTGCGGGGCGACAGGGAGCACGGTATGGAGGCGGCTGGACTGTCCGCGGAACTCCCCCCAAACCCGCTGTCGCGCTTTCCCACGCAGTCCACATTCCTGCTCCCGGCGGTGGCCAGCTGTGGGCGGAGGCCGGTCTTTCGAGCAGGGGCAGACCTGCCACGGGGGGAGCTGGCCTGCCCCTACACGTTGGCACCCGCGAGCCTCCCCTGGAGTGCAGGCACCTGACCCCGCCCGGGGTCACTACATACAGCGCGACATGAAACCGGAGTGTCACAGGTGACGGTGGATGGTCGCGAGGTCAACACCCTTGTAAAGAGCGCCTATCCAACATCGCAGCTAAGACACGAAGCGTGACGCCCCAAGCGACGTGACCTGCTGACGATGGCGGCCAGGTCGCCCTCCCGAGGGATGCGCACCGGGCGTGGCGGCTCGCTGATGACGGCCCGTGTGCTCAGACAACGGGGGGTGGGAGCTGTGTATGACGCCGTAGACGGAAAGTGCTCACCGTTGCTCATCGCGGCGGTGGCGCGGCCGTACGGTTTCCCTCTCGCGGCCCTCGTCGCGCGCCGGCTGGAAGGCATCGGCGATGGCCTCCGCAGCGCCGGACAGGGCCCCCTTCGTCTTGGCTTGACTGCCGGAACCTGCGAGCTGGCTGCCGACGATCTCCGGCAGTCCGACCGGCTTGCGCGGCCCTGCCTCCAGGTCCATGCGGTTGCAAGCCTCGGCGTACCGCAGGTAGGTGTCCACGCTCGCCACCACGACCCGCACATCGATCTTCAGGATTTCGATTCGACCAGGGAGACCCGCACGAACGCGTCGATCACCAACCCTCGGTCGAGAACCAGCTCCAGTACGTCGTACAGGCCACTGGAACCTCCCCCTCCCCCGCCATGCGCTGCCACCACACTCACCCTGACCAGCTCCCTTGCCTATCCCGTGACCCATCACCCCAACCCGGCGGCCGCATCCGCATGAGATCCACAGACGCGACTGCCACCAGCGAACGCCATCGAGTAGCCCCACCCATCTAGATCAAACAAATGTGCGGTGATGAAGGCGCGCGTTGGCCGACAGGGCGGCTGTCGCCGCGCTCGTCCGTGACCACATCGAGCGCTGACCCCAGGGCCGGAGCCCCGCCGCCCTCTACACCGCACCAAGGGCCGCTGACCCGCCCCCGACAACACAACCAGCGGCGCGTCTACCGCTGGTACGGAAGCCCATCACCCGGTACGACGCCTACGACAACCGGCCCAAAGCCGACCGGACCGCATTCCTGGTCACCTCCACGAAGTCGGGGCCACCCAAATCGTCGACGGCGACGGATGCGTCTGACCGCCGATGTGCACTTCAAGGGCGCCCGTGGCGCGGCCCGGGCCGCCGACTCGCTGCCGCACGCGGTCGTGCACGGCCTGGCCGTGTTGGTGAGGGCGCCAGGCTCCGGCGCCCCCAGCGGTTCGTCTGGATGGACTACTCGTTGGGCTGCGCCGCGCTGATGTCACCGAGCGCGGACCCGGGGTCGTGTTCAATGGCCAGGTCACCGATGGAGATGATCCCCACGGGGTGACCGTGGTCGACGACCGGCACACGGCGCACGGCGTGCTCCCGCATCAGCCTCACCGCCTGGTCGAGTTCCTCGTCGGGGGTCACGGTGAAGAGATCGCCGCTGCACGCGGAGGCGACGGTGCGCTGGTCCGGGTCGCCGCCCTCCGCCAGCGCGCGCACCACCAGGTCGCGGTCGGTGACCAGGCCGCGCAGTTCGTCGCCCTCGGTCACCAGGACGACCCCGATGTCCTCGTCGCGCATCTTCTGGGCCACCGTCGTCACCGACATCAGCGGTTCGACCGTCACAAGTTCGCTGGTCATGATGTCGCGTACGTGCTGAACCATGACGCATCCCTTCGTCAGGTCCTGCGATGCCGTCCACCGCACCGCTCCGGTCGGGTACCCGACCGGAGCCCCACCGCACCTGCCCTGCGCCGCGGACCTGGGCCACGGACATGGGCCGGGCGCGGCGGCCGCGCGCGGCCGTTGGCCCCTCGGTGGTCCCAAGCCGGTCCACCTCGCCGTCGGCGTCGACATGGACGGCTGCAAAGACGTGCTCGGCCTGCGGTGGACCGCCGGGTGATTCATCGAGGAGCGCGGATTGCTCTACCACAAGTGGCCCGGGCAGAACACTGCTCAGGACGCCCGCCACCATGAAGTCGAGCGGCCTGCCCGGATGAAGACCATTGAGGAACGCGCCGAAGCTTTGAGCAAGCTCAGCGCATGGCACCTGTGAGCCCCGACCTAGCAGGGGACGCTGTCGGGGCCGCGACGATCTCGATGTCGTTGTCCACCGCGGCCGGGGGGCGGATGTCCGGCTTGGTGAGCGGAGGCGAAGATGACGGTCTTCGGCCGTCGGTTGTCGGCGGCGGGTGGAGACCATGGGCATTCCCGGCCGCTCCGGCGGATCGTCGGGTGTGTCAGTGACCGACAGGGCGCCGGGGCAACGGAGACGAGTACACGACGCTGGTCGTGACGGAGCCCAGGCCGCCGATTCGGCCGGAGACTTCTTCCAGGTGGCGCATGGAACGCGCCGCGACCTTGATGATGAAGCAGTCGTCGCCCGTCACGTGATGGGCTTCCAGGATCTCCGGCATCGCCTTGACCAGGTCGTGGAAGGGCTTGTAGTTGCTGTTCGGGTAGCGCAGCCGCACGAACGCCATGACCATCAGCCCGACCTTGTCCGGGTCCACGACCGCCGCGTAGCCGCTGATGATCCCCGCCTCCTCCAGCCGACGCACGCGCTCGGTGACCGCGCTGGCCGACATGGAGACGGCACGTGCGAGGTCGGTGAAGCTGGCCCGGCCGTCGCGCTGGAGAACGTCAAGGATGCGCCAGTCAATAACGTCCAGGGAAATCGTGGTCATTCATGAGAAGTAACACGGATTCCCCGGCCACAGCAATCAAAGACCGTGGGTGATGCCTTCAGGGTGTCCGTTCCGGCCCGTAGATTCGAGGTCGTAGACAGCAGCCGGGCCGTGTCGCCCGGCATCAGGAAAGGCCCCGTTCCATGACCACGACCGTCCCGAACCCCGTCCTGCGCATCGCCCCCGCAGCACCCGCCGAGGCCGCCGCCCGCTTCCGTGCCTCGCTGCGCTTTCACGCCGACGTGGCCGACGTCGCCGCCGCACTCACGGCCGGCGGCGACCCGGGATTCGTGATTCTCGACTCCCGTTCCACCGAATCCTGGGACCAGGGACACATCCCCGGCGCGGTCCACCTGCCTACCGCGCTCATCCCCGAACAGGCCGGGAGCTTGCTCGACAAGTCGGTGCCCGTCGTCACCTACTGCTGGGGACCCGGCTGCAACGGCGCCACCCGTGCCGCCCTCGCCCTCGCCGAACTCGGCTACCAGGTCAAGGAGATGCTCGGCGGATTCGAGTACTGGGTGCGCGAGGGCTTCGCCTACGAGACCTGGCAGGGCCCCGAGGGCCGCGACGCGGACCCCCTGACCGCCCCGGTCGCGGGCGCCTGCGGCTGCTGACCCCGCCTTGTCCCCGCACTTTGGCGATGCCCGGCAGCCGAGCCGCGCAAAGCCGGGCAGCGCCTGCTGCGCCACCGCGAAGACCGCGCCGACGAATGATCACAATGATGCGGAACACTCCGACCCACGCGTCGACGGGCCGGGGACGGGCCAAGCCGTGGTTCGGACCGTGGCTCAGGGGCGTGCGCTTCGCTGAACTGGGCAGCGGCCACCATGACTGCTGCATCCGTCCAGGGATGGTTTCCGAGCGGATGGTGCACATTGGAAAGGTGAACCTCGGGCAGCGCCTCGCCCATCCACGGCAGCTGTGGCAGTCGAGCCACGCGCTGGTGGCGATTCCGCTTGTACTGATCGTCGCGATCATCCTGGCGGACCTCCGATCCCCGGAATCCGTTCACCTTGGCCCGCTGCTCGTCGTAGCCCCTGCCATCACCGCCTCGTTCGGCGGCTACCGGCTGACTGGACTGATCGGGGCACTGGCGGTGGGTGCCCAGGTCCTCCTCGCTGTGCTCCAGGGCGGGGTGGACACCACCAACCACATCTCGCAGATCATCGCGCTCACGATCCTGTCGGTCTTCGCCGTGATCGTGTGCTTGGTTCGCGACCGGCGGACGGCGGAACTGGCCCAGGTACGGTCCGTCTCCGAGGCCGCCCAAAGAGCCCTGCTGCGCCCACTGCCCGACCGGCTCGGCCCCCTGCACATCGCGTCCTCTTACCTGGCGGCCGAGAAGGAGGCATGCATCGGTGGCGACCTGTACGCGGTGGCGCGCACCGGGGACCGTACGCGTGTGATCGTCGGCGATGTGCGGGGAAAGGGACTGGCCGCGATCGGGGAGGCGGCCACACTGCTCGGCTCATTCCAGGAGGCCGCACACCACCACCCCACGCTGCCCGCCCTCGCGGAGGCTCTGGACCGCAGCGTCTGCCGCTACCTGACTGGGTTCCCGCAGTCGGACGAGGAGGCCCAGGAGCACTTCATCACCGCGCTGCTGCTGGAGATCCCCGATCACAGTCCCGTCTCGCAGGTCGTGCACTGCGGCCACCCGCCGCCCTTCCTGATCAGGCACGATCAGGTGACACCCGTAACGAGCCCCTGCCCGGCACCTCCGCTGGGCATGTCGGGACTGGGGCCGGAGACCTACGACACGCATACCTTCTCGTTCCACGCCGGTGACACTCTGCTCCTTTACACCGACGGTGTCGTAGAGGCCCGCGACAGCAGCAAAGCCTTCTACCCGCTGCAAGAGCGGGTCGCCGAGTGGACCCAGAACAGCCCCAGGACACTTGTGCAGTGCGTCGAAAAGGATCTCCTCGCCCACGCCGACGGCGCCCTCAGCGATGACGCCGCCATCCTCGCCATCCAGCGCACGCCCGTGCCACACACCCGTCTCCACGCCACTCCCCTGGTACACAGCGCTGACCTGGACGACCCGACAGGCTGAACCCGAGCAAGATGCGGGCAAGGCTAGGGGGCCGGATGGCCTCTGGCGGTAAGTGTGCCGTTCAGACCGCTCTGGGGTGCCGGGCAGGCGCCCCAGAGCGTGTGATGTCACAAATTATTGACGGGTTCTTCACGCGGCTAGGAGCCACGGCGTGTATCGCCCAGTCCGACCCAGTCACCGATCACACCGACCTCCACACCGGCGTCGTGGGCAATGTCCTCGGGCGCGACGCCGGCGCTCCAGGCAACAAGAACGGCGCGCCGGAGTTCTTTCGCACGCGTCTCCAACCCGATCTCAGCGGCCTCCCCGGACGCGGCCATCAAGGCAGCCGCGTCCTCGGTCAGCTGTTGGCCCGCCCGGCGAACCGCCTGACGGGCTTCTTCCTGCGGACCGTTCACCGTCTGCCTCCAAGGGGCCGCGCTGTCGATCAGTTCTGCGTGGACGACCGGGCGAGCTTGATGCTGAGCCACAGCAGGCTCACCGGCATCCCGATGCCGCACGCGTCGGCCAGGGCGAGGATCGCCGGCTCCGCGACCGGCAGCAGCTGCCGCAGACCACGCTCGGCCACCTCGGGGACAGGGAAACGGGGCAGCGCAATGGTGATCGTCATGACGCACCTCCGCCTGATCGGCACCCGCAGGCGCGCCGGCGGCGAACATGATCACTGCCCGGCACTTCGCACTTCGAGTCGAGGCCGTCAGACGGCGGCACGATGGCCGCCGGGCGCCCCGGGTGCAACGGAATGGGAGCTGGGACTACTGCTGCAGGAACTCATCCCGTTCACCTCCTCGCGCTAGCAGCGGTCACATCGGACAAGGGCGCAAAACACCCTGGGACATACTACGCATAACACGCTCACCGCCGAAACCTTCCCCAACAGCGGATACTTCCGACCAGGTCACTCACCTTCTGAGACCGCAGCAAGACTGTCAGCGACGACAGGAAGAGTGGCTGTGGATCACTTCAGTGCTGACGCTGCGCAGGGTCACGCCCGGACCTCGTAGGGGCTGCGGCGCTGCGCCCGCCCTTGATCGCGGTGATCTCGCCGTCGACGGTGAAGTCCCGGCAGGCCTCCGAGCGCGTCGACGATCTCCGGATAGGTCTGACCCGCTCGCCCTCGCGGACCGCGAGCGCACGCACGCGGTCCAGCTTGCGCTCGAACAGCCACTCCTCCTCGAACGTCTTCGCTCAGGGTCCCCGCAGTGGAGGTGCCCGACCCCGCCGGGTTGCGGCTGGAGCAGGTGCTTCTGCCGCGTGATGCGTTCTTCGGCCGCACCGAGGAGGTACCGGTGGACAAGGCGAGCGGCCGGATCGCGGCGGAGATGCTCACCCCCTACCCGCCGGGCATCCCGGCCGCGCTGCCCGGCGAACGCCTCAACCACCAAGTGATCGCCTACCTGCGCAGCGGCATCCTGGCCGGCATGGTCCTCCCGGACGCCGCCGACACAGACCTGCAGAGCGTGCGGGTGGCAGTCGAGGAGTGAGCGGACGCCGGACTGCGGGCCAGGTTGTTCTCCCCGGCGGCCTTCATGACCCCTGCCGCCATGTCGATCATCACCGGGTATGGCCCACGCCGGTGACGAACCGGGCCACGACCAGCATCCAGCCGTCGATCGCGAAGCCGCCCAGCATGGAGAAGACCAGGAAGGCGCCCAGCCAGGTGAGGAACATCCGCCGCCTGCCCAGCAGATCGGCGGCGCGGCCGCCGAGCAGGGTGAGACCGGCGTAGCCGAGCACGTAGCCACTCATCACCCACGCCGCGGTGCTGGTGCTCAGGCCGATGGTGGGGACGGCAACGGTCAGCATGGCGACGTCGCTGTCCTCGAGGAAGATCGTGCCGGACAGGACAAGCAGCAGGGCCCAGCCTCGTCCGCTCTTGCGGGCCGCAGGGATGGTGGACACCGATGCGCTCTTCACCCGTTGAGTCGCTTGGTTACCTCCGGGTCATCAGCAACGGACGCTGTCCGTCGCGCAAGCTGCACGCGCCCAGCCACATCGCCCGTGCCCGCACGTCCAACCATCCATCCAGGAGCCCCCGCAATCGCCATGGCCGCGACCGTACCGAGCAACAAGCAACCTAGGCCACACCTATTGTCCGTGCCCGGAGGCTCGCGTGGCTGCCCAGCGCAGAGGTTAAAGAACAAGCTGAGTACGGCCGCACGTATAGCGGGTATGCGAATAATGTCCGCTCTTTTAGTCAGGGCCGCGGGTAGGCCACCGCGAATAGGAGGATTGGCCTGGATCCCCCTGGCGGCCGGGTCTCTTTACGCGGTTCAGCCGTCTTGCGGTCCGACAGACACGCCGGTCGTGGGAGGCTTCCTAATGTTGTTGTCAAGCCGCCCCGGTGACGGGTGGTGCGACTTGGTAGCACCTTCGGTCACGGAT
>NZ_JBEYTS010000131.1:0-9687 GCF_040643155.1 Streptomyces sp. NPDC047453
GTCAGTGCGCATCAACATCGTGAAAACACCTCCAGCAGGTTCAGGCAGTTGCTGCCAATGCGCCTCACTGGCACCGTTGTAACATGTCATCCAATAGATGACAAACACGATGTCGTCTACGTGATGACAATCCGAGGGAGGTGCCCGTGACCGCAGCCGACCAGCCGTCCACGACCAGTACCGACGCCCCCAGCCCGGCGTCCTTCCTCGCCGCCGCGGCGGCCCTTGCCGCCATAGACGACGCGCTGCGCGAAGCCCAGCACGAGACCCCCGACGCCGCCGGGCCCGGTCCCGAACAGGCGCTGGCCTCCCTGATGCTGCTGCGGCAGGTGCGCGAGCAGCTCGCCGGCTGGGAGACCGGCCTGATCGAAACCGCCCGCGACGCGGGCGCCAGCTGGGCCGACCTCGCTGGCCCCCTCGGCGTCGCCAGCCGCCAAGCCGCCGAACGCCGCTACCTGCGCGGCCGCCCCGGCGCCGTCGGCACCACCGGCGAGCAGCGCGTGACGGCCACCCGCCAGGCCAGGGCCGCCGAACGCGCCACCACCACCTGGGCCCGCGCCAACGCCGCCGACCTGCGCCGCCTCGCCGGACAGATCACCGCGCTCGCCCACCTCGGGCCCGAAGCGCGCTCAGCCCAGGCCGCCCTGCATGCCGCTCTCGGTGCCACCGACGCCGCCGAGCTCATTGCGCCCCTGGCCGGCATGCGTCCCTACCTCGATGCTCGCCACACCGGCCTCGTCGAATCCCTGGACGCGCTCGAAGGCCGGCGCACGACAACAGCCGCTGACGATGACTGACCGGATCCCTTGAGCGCAAGCCCCGTCCTTCAGGACGGGGTCAGCTCATCCTTGGTGCGGAGCCGCGCAGCGGCGGAGTTCTCTGCGTTGTCAGTGGCGCGCACTATGGTGATCGCACCAGTCGAAGGGGGTGTTCTCTTGCTGTCCGGTCGCCGCTACCTGCTCGACCTCTCGCTTGAACAAGGTGAGATGTGCGAGGAGTTCGGCGACATCTGCCGGTCGGTGTGGAACACGGCCCTGGAGCAGCGTCGGGAATACCGGCGGCGAGGGGCGTGGATGAACTACGCGCCGCAGTGCGCCGAGCTGGCCGACGCCAAGCGTGAGCATCCGTGGTTGAAGGCGGCACCGTCGCATGCATTGCAGCAGACGCTGAAGGATCTGGACCGGGCCTGCCGGGATCACGGCACGTTCAGGGTGCGGTGGCGGTCGAAGGCACGTTGGTCGCCGTCGTTTAGGTTCCCCGACGCCCAGCAGATCAGCGTGGAGCGGCTGGGGCGCAAGTGGGGCCGGGTCAAGCTGCCGAAGCTGGGCCGGGTCCGCTTCCGCTGGTCCCGCCCCCTGGGTGGTGAGATCCGTTGTGCGACCGTGTCCCGCAAGGGCGGCCGGTGGTTTGTGTCGTTCCTCGTCGACGACCACGCTGCCACTCCCGCGCAGCACGCCATGCCCGGTACCGCCGTGGGCCTCGACCGGGGGGTCAAGACCGCCGTCGTCACCTCGGACGGCGACTTCCACGGCCGGCCGTTCATCACGGCCGGCGAGATGATCCGGTACCGGCGTCTGCAACAGCGCCTCGCCCGGTCCAAGCGCGCCAGCGCGAACCGGCACAAGACGATCAGGGCCATGGGGCGCATCATGTCCCGGGTGTCGGACCGGCGTGGGGACTTCTGCGCGCAGAGGGCTGCCCGGATCGTCGCGAAGAACGCCCTGGTGGTCCTCGAAGACCTGCGGATCAAGAACATGTCCGCCGGCGCGTCTGGCACCGTGGCCGAGCCCGGCCACAACGTCCGCCAGAAGGCCGGGCTCAACCGGGCCATCCTGGACAAGGCGTGGCACCGCCTCGAACTCGCCCTTGCCAATGCCGCCCGGTACACGGGCACGCGCGTGGTGAAGGTCAACCCCGCGTACACGTCGCAGCGGTGCTCCGCCTGCGGCTTCGTCACGGAAGGAAACCGCGAGAGCCAAGCGGTCTTCCGGTGCAAAGCCGCAGGCTGCGGACACCGCGACCATGCCGACGTGAACGCCGCGAAGAACATCAAGGCCGCAGGACATGCGGTCTCAGCCTGTGGAGACCTCGGCACCAGCCGGTCCGTGAAGCAGGAACCCGTAAGCCGGGCAACCGGCCGAACCCCCTCATAGGGCAATCCCCGAGCTTCAGCCCGGGGAGGAAGTCAATCCCACCACACAGAGTCACACCATGCGGGTGCAGTCCGGCCCACCCCGAACCACGCCGACGGCGGGCAACGGTCCGTCTCGGCCCGAGTCCAAGTCCGTTCATGACGTTCCCACAGAAAGAGACCCACATGAGCAGCAGTGTCGAGACACTGGAATTCCAGGCCGAGACCCGCCAGTTGCTCCGACTGGTGATTCACTCGATCTACTCGAACAAGGACATCTTCCTGCGCGAGCTGATCTCGAACGCCTCCGACGCCTTGGACAAGCTGCGGCTCGAATCGCTGACCGACTCCAGCCTCGCCGAGATCGACGCCGCCGACCTGCACATCTGGTTGGAGGCCGACAAGGACGCCCGCACACTGACCGTCCGTGACAACGGGATCGGCATGACCCGGGACGATCTCGTGGAGCTGATCGGCACCATCGCCAAGTCCGGCACCGCCGGCCTGCTGGAGAAGATCAAGGAGTCCAAGGACGCCGCCACCGCCGAGAGCCTGATCGGGCAGTTCGGCGTCGGCTTCTACTCGGCGTTCATGGTTGCCGACAAGGTCACCGTGCGCACCCGGCGGGCCGGCACCGACTCCGGCACTCAGTGGCAGTCCGACGGCGAGGGCACCTACGACCTCCAGGCCGTCGACGGCCTGGAGGTGGGCACCTCGGTCACCCTGCACCTCAAGCCCGCCGACGGCGAGGACGGGCTCGCCGACTACCTCTCCGAATCAAAGATCCGCCAGATCGTCAAGCGGTACTCGGACTTCATCCGCTGGCCGATCCGGATGGCCACCGAGCGCACCGACGCCGAGGGCGAGACCACCCGCGACATCCACACACTCAACTCGATGAAGGCGCTGTGGGCCCGGCCGCGCAGCGAGGTGACCGAGGACGAGTACAACGAGTTCTACCAGCAGATCAGCCACGACTGGCTGGCACCGGCCGAGACGATCCACATGCGCGCCGAAGGCACCTTCGAGTACGAGGCACTGCTGTTCATCCCCTCACAGGCACCCTTCGACCTGTTCTCCCGCGAGACCAAGCCCGGCGTGCAGCTGTACGTCAAGCGGGTGTTCATCATGGACGACTGCGAAGCGCTCATGCCCAACTACCTGCGCTTCGTCAAGGGTGTCGTGGACGCCCACGACCTGTCGCTGAACGTCTCCCGCGAGATCCTCCAGCACGACCGACAGATCCGCGGCGTACGCCGGCGCCTGGTCAAGAAGGTCCTCGGCGCCATCAAGGACATGCAGTCCAAGGACGCCGAGCGCTACGCGAAGGTATGGGCCCAGTTCGGCCGGGCGCTGAAGGAAGGCCTGGTCGAGGACACGGACAACACCGAGGCCCTGCTGGAGCTGGTGTCGGCCGCCTCCACGCACGACCCGGAGAAGACCACCACGCTGCGCGAGTACGTCGAGCGCATGAAGGACGGCCAGGACACCATCTACTACCTGACCGGCGAGACCCGCGCGATGGTGGAGAACTCCCCGCACATGGAAGCCTTCGCCGCCAAGGGGTACGAGGTTCTGATCCTCACCGACCCGATCGACGAGGTGTGGGTGGACCGGGTCCCGGCCTTCGACGGCCACCGCCTGCAGTCCATCGCCAAGGGTCAGGTCGATCTCGCCGAGTCCGCCGACGGCGACCAGGAAACCGACGCCGAGAAGGCCCAGCGCGAGCAGGACTTCGCTGCCCTGCTGCCGTGGCTGACCACCACCCTGTCCGAGCAGGTCAAGCAGGTCCGCCTGTCGTCACGCCTGACGACCTCGGCGGCATGCATCGTCGGCGACGCCCACGACGTGACGCCGACCCTGGAGAAGATGTACCGGGCAATGGGACAGCAGATACCCCCGGTCAAGCGGATCCTGGAACTCAACCCCGCACACCCGCTCATCACCGCCCTGCGCACAGCACACGACGCAGGCGCCGACGACCCCGCACTGGCGGAGACCGCCGAGCTGATATACGGCAGCGCGCTGCTCGCCGAAGGCGGCGACCTGCCCGACCCGGCCCGCTTCACCCGGCTGCTCACCGACCGCCTGACCCGGACTCTGTAACCACGGGTGCGGCCCGGCACAGCCGAAGCGCCCGGCCGCACCCACCCCGACCTCGCCACCCTCACACCCCACGTATCCGTCTGTCCCGGCACCCCGTACAGGGTGCCGGGACAGACGGATACGTTCTGGCTGCCCATTTACCACACGGGGTGAACCGTTCCGGGTTTGATCGGTTGTGACTTTGACCTGGGGTTTCGTGGTTTTGCGGTAGTAGTTGGTCTCGTATCCGGCGGGTGGGATGTGCCCAGAGCCGGCCCCGCGGCCGACGGCCCGACTCCGGCTCCGCGGGCCGCCGGGCTCGGCGGCGTCCGCGCGCACGAGCCGACGGTCCAGGACCGCCCGCAGCCGGTCCACGCCCTCCGGGTCCGCCACGGCCCGCTTGGGCAGGACGACGACGCCGACGGCGGACTTGTCGGTGCTGAGCAGTACGAACAGCTCCGAGTTCTCGGCGTAGCGCGGGTAGAGGTGCCAGTCGGGGGTGGCCGAGCTGTGCGCGGTGGTGAGCCGGACCCCGGTGTCGTCGACCGACCCGCGGATATCCCCCTGCCGTTCGGCGAGCCGGCCGCCGGTCCGCCACCCCGACCGACACGGGGCTGGGGACTGTCCTGAAAGGCGGTCGGCGGCCGGGACGGCGGTGCCAGCCCGATGGCCTATGAGACGGACATGGTCTCCGTCGGTGTGGGGGTCGGGGTCTCTGTGGGGGTGGGGGTGGGGGTGGGGGTGGGGAGACCGCTGCTGTTCTGCACCGCCTCGATGTAATCGCTCAGGGCGGTCACGAAGGCCTTTTCCGCCGCAGACACCTGGCCGGCGTCGCCGGAGGCGATGGCCTGGACGAGGTTGTTGATCGCTTGCCGCAGGACGGCCAGTGGATCACTGGCAAGGTCGGTGGCCGCGGTTTCCGGTGTCTGTGCCTGAGGATCGGTGAGGGCGTTCTCGGCGGCGTCGCCGAGCTGGTTGATCTGCCCGGTGGTCGGTTGGCCGTCGTCGCTCTGCTCTACAGCGGTGGCCAAGTCGGCGACCGGGGCGAGCCGGGAATCGCGCAGGCTGTCGAGGTGCGTGTCGGGGGATGCCGCATGGCTGCGCTCGCGGACCGAGTCGCCCGCTACTGCGAGCGGGCCGGCGATACCGACCAGAAGGGCGGCGCAGAGCACGGTGGAGGCAGTGCGCCAAGTGGGCAGACCAAGCATGTTGCGTGTCCCTTTCGGTGGACATCGGATCTTGAGCCACCTTGAAAGCAGCCGTCGCTCAGCACAACTAACTGATAACTCAACGTGTTGGGTCATTGGCTGCCGTATCGTGCCTGGTCAGGTGGCTCTTGATGCCGTCAGGGTCTGGGGTCCGTTCGGCGCAACCGCGTCGGCCGATGTGAGTAGCCCCTTGAGGCATTCGAGGGTGACGTGCACGGCCGCGATCTGTCCCCGTCCTGGCCTGCGTCACGAGGCACAACGTGTCGTGGCCCCGGTGCGTCATAGGAGCAGTACGCCGCGAGCCCACACCGCGAAGCTTGTGCTCGTCACCGTCGGTCCCAGGGGGGTCCATGTCCGCACGTAACGCCCAACTGCTCCTCGTCCTCGCCCTGTTCGCCACAGCGGGCGGGGCCGTCACCGGCTGCGGCAACGAACAGGGCAGCGGTCGTGGCGCTCAGGCCCGCACCCCCGGCCACAGCCCGATGGCGGAGGCCCGCGCTCGTCAGGTCGCCGACGCCTGGGACGGCTCCGAGGCCGCCCGAGCTTGGCGGAAGGGCTACTACTACCCGATCGGAGAGGTGGTCCAGCTGCCCGAGGACGCCTTCCACGACGCAGCCGACAAGCAGGCCTACGGGAACCAGAACTTCGCCCTGCGTGGCCAACTCCCCGCCGCGCCACGGAAGAACGGCCAGGTGACGTGGGAGAGCGGGGGCTCGCTCACGCTGCCGCTGATGGAGGCGCGGCAGGCATACGAGGCCGTGGCCCGCGGCGGCAACGACGGACCGCACTTGACCGTGACCGGGGCGAAACTGGGTGAGATGACCCTGTCCACCAGCCGCGGCCCGGCGACGGTCCCGGCCTGGCTTTTCACCCTGGACGGCTACGACACCCGCTCAAACAGGCCGCCGTCCGTCCCTTGAAGCCCCCCACACCGCCGATCGAGCCGATAGCGGAGGGGCCCAGCGACACGTTGCAGCCGCTGCGGCAGGGTCAGGACCGCGAGGGACGGCCGGTCCATCACGGTGCTCGCCAACCACGGGGCCTGCGACGACGGTCCTGCCGTGGCTGTGCTGGAGACGGACGGGAGCGTGGTGCTGTCCACGTCCGTCGTCGGGACGAAGGAGGGTCCCTGCACCGCCGACCTGCTCGGCGAGATGGTGACGGTGAAGCTGGACCGGCCACTCGGCGACCGTGTCCTCCTGGACGCGTTCACCGGTCGGCCGGTGCCGGGATGGCCGTAGCCTCGTCGTCAGGCGACACCATCCGACCGACAAGGCCGCCGAGTTCGGCACGGCCCCGTAGCTGTAGCACCGTGACGCCAGCGGCCCGTCCCTCGTTGACCTGACGGGGCCAGACGCTGCTGTCACGGACGAAGGGCCTCGGCTGGAGCATCGGGTGTCGCGGTGGCCGCGGCAGGAGGCTGGCCGCCGGACGTCTGCCCAAGCCAGCATCTGAGTACGGAACGCATCTCTGCTGCGTCGGCACCGCACGCCTCGGCGATTCTGATCACGAGATTCGGGTCCGAGGGCGTTCCCTGGCCCGTGAAATAGCGGTGCAGGCTTGAGGTACTGAGGTAGCACTTGCGTGAGATCGCCGCGTAGCTGAGCCCGCTGCGCTCCTTCAGGCGGGTGAAAGATTCCGCCAGCGTCGTTGCCCGTACTATCACGGCTGCCCTGCCCCCCCAGACCAGAACCCCAGTACCAGCGCAGCATCCCATAGCGTCCCAACCTGTGGAAGGATCCCCAGCCAGGCCCGTGTGAATCATCCCGGGACGCCCCTTCCGTTGCCCCCGGCCCCGGGCTCGACCACTGTGTGGACGGTGAGCCGTCCGCCGGGCGGCTCTCGTCCTAGGGGAGGGAACAGTGGAACACCGCACTAGATGGCGGTCTGCCGCCTTTGTGCTGGGAGCTGCTGCGGCCGCAGTCGTGGTCGGCGTCGCGAGCCCTGCGTACGCTGTCGTCGGCGGAGACGTCATCCGTCACGACAGCATCCAGAACCTCGTCATCGCCAAGGACATCCAGTTCACCAACGGCACCAAGGGCAGCACGTGCCACATCTGGAACCGCGACGGCGGTAACACCTATAACTACGTTAACGCGCATAACAACTGCACTACAGCCAGCATGAACGGCCGCACTTACAGCTGGACCGTCTGGAACGACACCGACGCCTTCACCATGCAGTACGAGAACTACTGGGTGAACATGCACGGCGCCTGGCGCTACGTCAGCGCCAACGACTACACCCGCATCCACGACAACGAGAACGCCCATTGTTACCGGGAATCCGACGGCGTCAACTGCTACGTCAGCTACGGCTGAGCCACGCGGGGGGTACCTGCGCAGCCGGCGTAGGTACTCCTGCCCGACCCTGGCCGCTCGATCACCTCGATCGCCAAGTGTGCGCCACACCTGCGCGGCACGGCAGGCGCGCGGCGGCTAATTTGCACCGCGGTTCAGAGATTGGAGACCGGGGCCGACTCCGTACGCCATCCCGTCACGCCGAAGGGCCCTGGGGAGACTTAGGTTCTAGTGGTCGTCGCAACACCCCAGCTCATGGGATGCGATGGACTTCAAGATCCGGGATGACCGGAGGCCCCAGGAACCGAGGAAGCTGGTCCGCGAGCGGGAGGCATACCTTCAGCTTGTGGATCAAGGAACTCCTCACGAGGACGCGTGCCGGATCATCGGCATCAACAGCCGTACCGGCAGACGTTGGCGCAACGGCCGGAACGCGTCCGGCAAGAACAAGGCGGCACCACCAATCACCGAGGTGGTGCCGCCGTCGTTCGCTGAACCAGCACAGTCGGAAGAGCCGACCGGACCGTCCCGGTATCTGCGCGAGGCCGACCGCATCCACATAGCCGACCGGCTGCGTGAAAAGGCCACCGTCCGCGCGATCGCTGCCGAGATGGGACGCAGCCCCTCCACCATCAGCAGGGAGATTCGCCGCAACCGCACCGTCCTGTCCGACGGCAGGTGGTACTACCGGCCATACGCAGCCCAACACCGCGCCAACCGGCGCAAGCCCCGCCCCAAGGTCGGCAAGATCGGTCAGATCCCCGAGCTACGGGACTTCGTCCAGGAGCACCTCGCCCGACGCTGGAGCCCGGAACAGATCTGCCACGCTCTGCGCAGACGCTTCCCTGAGCGGCCGGAGATGCATGTGGTCCACGAGACGATCTACCAGGCCCTCTACGTCCAAGGCCGCGGAGAGCTGCGGCGTGAGCTGACCCGCGCCCTGCGGACCGGACGCGCGATCCGGCGTCCCCACCGGCACTCCGCCCGCCGCCGGCAGCGGTTTCCCCACCCCATGGTCATGATCAGTGACCGTCCCGCCGAAGCCGCCGACCGGGCCGTCCCCGGCCACTGGGAAGGCGACCTCATCGTCGGCAGCAACTCCCGATCCGCCATTGCCACCCTCGTCGAACGCAGCACCCGCTACCTCATGCTGGTCCACCTGCCCCACGGCCACGGAGCAGCAGCCGTCCGCAGGGCATTGGCCGACACCGTCCAGGCCCTGCCACCCCACCTGAGACGCTCACTGACCTGGGACCAGGGCGCCGAGATGGCTGCCCACCACGCCTTCAGCATCACCACCGACGTTCCGGTCTACTTCTGCGACCCTGGCAGCCCCTGGCAACGCGGCTCCAACGAAAACACCAACGGGCTCCTGCGGCAGTACTTTCCCAAGGGCACCGACCTGTCCCGGCACAGCAGGGACGAGGCCTGCCGAGCCAATCGGAGGCCGGTTGTCGACCGGGGTCGTGACGGAGTCGAGCAGGAGCTGGGCGACGTCCACGACCTGGACGGACTCCTTGGCCTTGCCGTCGTTCTTCTTGCCGTTGACCGAGTCCGTGAGCATGACCAGGCAGAACGGGCAGGCGGTGGAGACGATGTCCGGGTTCAGCGCAAGGGCTTCGTCGACGCGCTCGTCGTTGATGCGCTTGCCGATCCGCTCCTCCATCCACATCCGGGCGCCGCCGGCGCCGCAGCAGAAGCCGCGCTCCTTGTGGCGGTGCATCTCCTCGTTCCTGAGGCCCGGGACCTTGCCGATGATCTCGCGCGGAGGCGTGTAGATCTTGTTGTGGCGGCCCAGGTAGCAGGGGTCGTGGTAGGTGATGATGCCCTCGACCGGGGTGATGGGGACCAGCTTGCCCTCGTCCACCAGGTGCTGGAGCAGCTGGGTGTGGTGGATGACCTCGTAGTCGCCGCCGAGCTGCGGGTACTCGTTGCCGAGCGTGTTGAGGCAGTGCGGGCAGGT
>NZ_JBEYTS010000132.1:0-9392 GCF_040643155.1 Streptomyces sp. NPDC047453
ACGACTCAACCTGCTCGACCGTCAACCCATCAGCACACAGTCACATCAACGACAGACGCCGTTGATCGTCACCCCAGATGCGGTTGCAGTACTAGGCCGAGTTCGGCGACGTCGTCCAGGCCATCGACGAACTCGACGCCGACGTCATCGGTCTGGAGGCCGCCCGCTCCCACACCGAGGTCGCCCGCGGACTCGCCGCGCACGTCTACCCGCGCGAGGCCGGACCCGGCGTGTACGGCATCCACTCCCCCGCGTCCCGAGCACCGAGGAGACCGCCGAACTCCTGCGCACCGGTCTGAGGGCCATCCCCGCCGAACGGCTGTGGATCAACCCCGACTGCGGCCTGAAGACCCGCGGTTGGCCGGAGACCCGGGCCTCCCTGGAGAACCTGGTCACGGCGGCGCGCACCGTGCGCGGCGAAGTGTCGTAGGCCTCCCCCCGACGCGTCACGTCCGCTCCGGCCGGCTCTCGGCCGGAGCGGGCCTGCGCCCACATCGGGGTGTTCCGCTGCCTTGTCGACGACCTCCCGGGCGCCGGCCCAGCGTCATCGCGATCAACCCGACCGGCATGAGCGCGATGCCCGAGGCGGCGATGCGCAACGCCAACAGAACAGAAGGTATGGCGAGATACAGCCTCACGACCCCTCCCCCCGGGCCGGACCAGCGCCGGACGCCCCCATGATCACGGCACCCACCGCATCGCGCGTCCACGCGCCTTCGCGCCCGCGAAACTCCTGGTCAGCCGGACAGTTGGGACGAACTCACACATCCGACCCCCGGGTGACCGGAGGATCTATTGCGACTAATATGCAAAAGCATTTGGCCAGCAGTAAGGATGTGAGGGTTCATGACCGTCCGACGGATACGGGCAGCCGCAGCGGTGGCGACACTCGTGGGAGCCGCCGCTTGCTCGGCCCCCGGTGGCGGTGCGGGCAGCGAGAGCGCCGCCGACTCCGTCGTGATCGGCGTGGCCTCCGAGCCGGACACCCTCAGTCCTCTTCTCGGCTACGGCAAGGACGGCAACTCCAAGATCTTCGACGGTCTGCTCACCCGGGACGCCGACATGAAGCTCAGGCCGGCGCTGGCGAGTTCACTCCCCCAGGTCGGCGACGGCGGCCTCACCTACACCTACGCGCTGCGTGACGGCGTGAAGTTCAGCGACGGCGAGCCGCTGACCTCCGCCGACGTGGTCTTCACCTATCGGACGATTCTCGACGCGAAGACCAACAACACCGCCCGAAGCGAACTGGACGCCATCAAGGAGGTACGGGCCGACGGAGACGACAAGGTCGTCTTCACGCTCAAGTACCCCTACGCGCCGTTCGCGGGGCGCACGGTCCTGCCCATCGTCCCTCAGCACATCGCCGGGCGGCAGAACCCCAACACCGGCTCCTTCAACACCAAGCCGGTCGGCACCGGACCGTACGTCCTCACCGGCTGGCGCAAGGGCGAGAAGCTCACCTTCAAGGCCAACCCCGCCTACTGGGACGGCGAGCCGAAGGTGAAGAAGGTGACGATGGCGATCGTCAAGGACGACGACGTGCGCGCCACCCGGCTGCGCTCGGGCGACCTCGACGGCGCGGTCCTGCCGCCCGACCTGGCCGCCACGTTCAAGGGCGACAAGGCGAGGGCGACGCACGAGGCGAAGTCCTACGACTTCCGGGCCGTCACCCTCCCCCAGCAGAACAAGGTCACCGGCGACCGGGCGATCCGCCAGGCGCTGGACGCCGCCGTGGACCGCGAGGCCATGGTCGACAAGATCCTCGACGGGGCAGGGCGCCCGGCCTATGGACCGCTGCCGAGCGACGACCCCTGGTTCGCCGAGGGCATCGAGCGGCCGCAGGACCTGGCGAAGGCCAAGCGCACGCTGGACCAGGCGGGTTGGAAGGCCGGTAACGGCGGCATCCGCGCGAAGAACGGTCTGCGGGCCTCCTTCACGCTCCTCTACCCCTCCGGCGACAAGGTCCGCCAGGACCACGCCCTCGCCTACGCCTCCGACGCCAAGAAGGCGGGCATCGAGGTGAAGGTGGAGAGCGCCACCTGGGAGGTGATCGAGCCGCGGATGAAGAACGACGCCGTCCTCGCCGGACTCGACAGCAGCGGCGACCCCGACTTCGGTCTGTTCACCCTGCTGCACTCGTCCCTGGCCGGCGACGGCTTCAACAACATGGGCCACTACGCCAACCCGGCCGTGGACAAGGCTCTCGACACCGGCCGCCGCAGCCAGGACACCGGCACCCGCGAGGCCGCGTACGACACGGTGCAGCGCGAACTCGCGAAGGACCCCGGCTACACCTTCCTCACCCACATCGACCACCTCTATGTGCTGGCCGACCGCTGGGACGGCCTGACCACGCAGGTCGAGCCGCACGAGCACGGCTTCGCCAGCGGCCCGTGGTGGAACCTCCAGGCATGGCAGCCGAAGAAGTGACCTCCCCGCTCTGGGCGGCGATGGCGCGTCTGGTGGGGCGGCGGCTGCTGTTCGCCGCCCCCGTCCTCCTCGTCGTCACCTTCGGCGTGTTCGCCATCGCCGCCGCATCCCCCTTCGACCCGGTCAAGGCGTACGCGGGCACGGCAGCCCTCCGTGCCGACGGGCAGACCCTCGACCGGCTGCGCGCCAACCTGGGCGTGGACCAGCCGTTCACCTCGCGCTGGTGGCACTGGCAGACCTCCGCGCTCTCCGGCGACCTCGGCGAGTCGAGCGTGCTGCGGCAGCCGGTCACCCAGGTCATCGGTGAGCGTCTGGTGTGGTCCGCGCTGCTGTGCGCGGTCGCCTTCGCGGCGGCCGTGCTGGCGGGCACCGTGCTCGGCGTCCTCGCCGCCCGCCGCCCGGGATCGCTGCTCGACCGGGTCGTCACGTCACTCGCCTACTCCTTGGAGGCGGCGCCGGTCTTCTGGCTCGCCCTGCTGGCGATCTGGCTGTTCGCCCTCCAACTGGGCGTGCTCCCGGCCGGCGGCCTCACCGACACCGCGAGCGAACAGGTCACCGCGGGACAGGTGGTCAGCCATGTCGTACTGCCGGCCGGAGTGCTCGCCGTCTCCCAACTGCCGTGGTTCGCCCTCTACGTACGCCAAGGCGTCGGCGACGCGCTGTCGGAGGACCCCGTACGCGGCGCCCGGGCCCGCGGGTTGAACGAACACACGGTACTGCTCGGCCACGCTCTTCGCTCCGGCCTGCTGCCGGTGCTCACCCTGATCGGCTCCCGCGTGCCCGAACTCATCACCGGCGCCCTGCTGGTGGAGAGCGTGTTCAGCTGGCCGGGCATCGCCGCGGCCACCGTGGAGGCGGCCACCGCCGTCGACTTCCCGCTGCTCGCCGCGCTGACCACGCTGGCCACGGCCGCCGTCCTCGTCGGCAACCTGCTCGCGGACCTGCTCTACGGACTCTTCGACCCAAGGGTGAAGTTCAGTGACATGTGACGTCCCCGCCTCCCGGGAAACCGTCTGGCGTTCGTACGGGACGAATCGGCGCTCCACCCGCACACTGCGGGTGCGCAGTTCCGCCGCGCTGGTCGCCGCGACCGTCCTCGCCATCCTCGTCGTGCCACCGCTGGTCCAACTCGACCAGCAGGCCGTCGATCTGGCCGCCAAGCTGCTGCCGCCGAGCTGGGCCCACCCCTTCGGCACCGACGACCTCGGCCGGGACCTGCTGCTGCGGTGCGTCTACGGACTGCGCGTCTCCCTGCTCGTCGGAGTGGCGGCGGCTGTGACGGCCACCGTCGTCGGTACCGCCGTCGGAGCCACCGCCGGTGCGCTCGGCGGCTGGGTCGACCGCGGGATCATGCGGGTCGTGGACACGGTCTCCTCCGTGCCCCACCTGCTGCTCGGCATCTTCATCGTCGCCATGTTCCGGCCGGGTGTGTGGCCGGTGATCGTCTCGGTGGCGCTCACTCACTGGCTGTCGACCGCCCGGATCGTCCGCGCCGAAGTCCTCTCCCTGCGCTCGCGCCCGTACGTCGACGCCGCCGTCTCCGGCGGTGCGTCCAGGTGGCGGGTGACCGTACGGCACCTGCTGCCCGCCGTACTGCCCCAGGCCGCGCTCGCCGCGGCGCTGATGGTGCCGCACGCCATGTGGCACGAATCGGCGCTGTCCTTCCTCGGGCTCGGACTGCCCACGCACATGGCGAGCCTGGGCACCCTCATCCAGGGCGCGCGGGGTTCGCTGCTGGCCGGACAGTGGTGGCCGACCCTCTTCCCCGGCCTGTTCATCATCGTCCCGACCCTCGCCATCGCCGGACTCGCCGGAACCTGGCGGGAACGGATCAACCCCCGCCGCCGATCGGAGCTGATGCTGTGACCGAGCGATCGCCCGTGCTGTCGGTGCGCGGACTGTCGGTGCGCTTCCTCATGCCCGGCGGGCACCGAGTCGCCGCCGTCACCGACGCGCACTTCGACGTCGCGGCCGGCGAGTGCCTGGCGCTTATCGGCGAGAGCGGCTGCGGCAAGTCCGTCCTCGCCTCCGCCCTGCTGGGCCTGCTTCCCGGCAACGCCGAGGCGGCCGGGCAGGCGATGCTCGGCGGCCTCGACCTGCTCTCGGCCGACGAACGGACCCTCGCCCGGACGGTACGGGGCCGGCTGGTCGGGCTCATACCGCAGAGCCCCGCCGCCCATCTCACGCCCGTGCGCACCATCCGCTCCCAGTTGGAGGAGACGGTCGCCGCATTGACCGGGGTCCGCGGCCGCGCGGCCGTACGCTCCGCCGCGCGGGCGGCCGCCGAACGCGCCGCGTTCCCCCCGGATCACCTGGACCGCCACCCGCACGAGCTGTCCGGCGGCCTGGCCCAGCGCGCCGCCACCGCCCTGGCCCTCGTCGGCGACGCGCCGCTGCTGCTCGCCGACGAACCGACCACCGGGCTCGACCGCGACCTGGTGGACCACACGGTCGACGAACTGCGACGCCACATCGACCACCCGGGCGGCTCGGACTCGGCGGGGCGCGGCCTGCTGATGATCACGCACGACCTGGCCGCGGCCGAACGGATCGCCGACCGGATCGCCGTCATGTACGCGGGCCGGATCGTCGAACTGGCCGACGCGGAGGTGTTCTTCGGCTCGCGCGGCCCCCGCCATCCCTACAGCCGCGGCCTGCTCCAGGCCCTCCCCGACCGGGCCTTCACCGCCATCCCCGGCCTGCCACCCGAACTCGGCGCCCTCCCCGAGGGCTGCGCCTTCGCCGCCCGTTGCGACCGGGCCGACGAGGCCTGCGCCGTACTGCCGCCGACAGCCGGCGAGGTCGCCTGCCACCACCCCCACCCCGCCTCGGCAACCGGCGAGGAAGCATCCCAGGGAGCATCGGAGGACGTGCATGCTTGAACTGCGCGCCATCACCGCGGGCTACGACCGGCGGAATCCAGCGGTACGGGACGTCTCACTGACCGTCGCGCCCGGTGAAGCGGTCGGCCTGCTCGGCCCCAGTGGCTGCGGCAAGTCCACGCTCGCCCGCGTCGCGGCCCTGCTGCACCGCCCCGACTCCGGCACCGTGCTGCTGGACGGCGAGTCCGTACGAGGGTGGCGCCACCGGGCCCCGCGCCCGCAGCGCACCGCCTTCGGCGTGGTCTTCCAGCAGCCCCGCCTCTCCGCGGACCCCCGTCTGGCACTCACCGACCTGATCGCCGAGCCCCTGCGGGCCACCGGCCGACGCGCCGAGGTGCGGGAGCGCGTCACCGAACTCGCCGGACGGGTCGGTCTGACCCCCGACCTGCTCGGCAGACGCCCGCACGAGGTCAGCGACGGCCAGCTCCAACGCGCCTGCCTGGCCCGGGCCCTCGTCCTGCGCCCCCGCTGGCTGATCTGCGACGAGATGACGGCGATGCTCGACGCCTCCACGACGGCCGCCCTGGTCGCGGTCGTCGAGGACTACCGCGCCGCCACGGGCGCGGGCCTCCTCGCCGTCGGCCACGACCGCACCCTGCTCCACCGCTGGTGCGACCGCACCGTCCACTGGGACACACTGACGGGCGCCGGCCGGGCGCACTAGGCGTCGTCGATCTGTTCGGGAGGCGCCGTCCAGATCCACCCAACAGTAGCCGTGGATATAGTAGCCATGTACTCTATTTATTCATGAGCAAGGGTTCACCGGGGCCCACACCCGGTTTCCTGGTATGGCGGCTCGCCACCAAGTGGCGCGTCGCGGTCGATCGCGCGGTGGCTCCGCTGGGCCTCACCCACGCGCAGTACTCACTGGTCGCGTCGCTGCACGGCATGCAGCGCTCCGGCGAGCGGCCCAGTCAGCGCCGACTCGCCGACCACACCGGCTTGGAGGCGCTGTACGTCTCCAAGCTGGCGCGCGCCCTGGAGTCGGCCGGCCTGATCGAGCGCACCCGCGATCCCCGTGACCCGCGCGCCGTACAGCTCGCCCTCACCGAGCAGGGCCAAGCCGTCACGCGGCAAGCCATCGCAGTGGTCCAGGAACTGCTTCAGCAGTTGCTGGAGCCACTCGGCGGCCTCGACGCCCCACGGACGCGCGCGTTCACCGACGAGCTGACGACCCTTCTCGACGCACCTCTCGCTCCACTTCCACCGAACGACGAGAGCCTTCAGGGGACGACACCATGACGACCACCGCATCCACCACCGCACCCGTCGCCGACGCCCGGGCCCTCGGCCTGGCCCACTACGCCGCCCGTGGTGTCCTGGAGCACGTCCTGGCCCGGCACGGCATCACGTTCCAGCAGCAGATCGCCCTGCGCGCCGCCGTCACCGCCGGCGCCCCGCAGACGCCGGACGATCTCGCCACCCGGGTACAGGGCTCCCTCAAGGCCGACCCGGCCGACGTCCGCGCCACTCTCGACGAACTGCGCGGCATGCAACTGCTCGTCACCGACGGCGCGCACCTTCGCCCCACGGACGCGGGGCGCGAACTGCTCGCCGCCGTCGGCGCGGAGACCGCCCCCCTCACCGCCCGCATCTGGGGCGGGATACCCGCCGAGGACCTGGCCGCCGCCGGCCGCGTCCTCGCCCTGGTCACCGAGCACGCCAACGCGGAACTCGCGGCGCTGACCGCCTGACCGCCTGACCACCCGATCCAACCACCTCGTTGACGCGTACGTCGGCCCTGGACGCGTCCGTCGGCCCTGAACCGTCCGGCCGGTACCGGCCACGGGGAGGGGCGGTCGGGCACCGGCGGAGTGGCGGGGTCAGATCTCCGGGGTGGCCTCGATGCGCTTGAGCGAGTGGCGCGCGAGGGCCAGGTTGCCGCGGGACCGGTCGAGTGCCAGGTAGAGGATCAGGCTCCCACTCCTGCTGGTCAGGGGGCGTATGAGGTGGTAAAGCGGACGCACCAGCCTGACCGCGCCGCCCACGCCGGCCGACCGAGGGCGGTTCGCGCGGACGGCAAACGCTTCAAGGGGCGTCAGGCGGCGGCGCGTTCGCCGACGGTCCGGCGGCGCTGGCCCGCCTGCTGGAGAGCCGGTGGCACGTATGCCTGGTCGAGCGTGCCGACATCGGTGCCCGACGGGACCGTGCACGCCAACGCCGGCGCCGTCCGTTTCGGCGCGGATGCCGTACGGCGCCCCCCTCGGCCGCGAGCTGACGGGTGAGGGCGATCACGCCGCCCTTGAACCGCGTCGACCCTGACCTGATCCATACGGACGGCTCCCGCGCCGACCTCCTGGCGGACGCCGACGGCGTCTCGGCCGGGGATCGGCGTCGCCCAGCGGTCAGAGGCTGGAGAGCAGGCCGTCGAGCGGGGCCGGGACCCGGTCGGGGTCAAGGGCCTCGACGAGGACGCGGCCGTAGTGGATCTTGCGTCCTTTCTTCGTTCCGAGGAAGCGCCTGAACTGCTGCTGCGGGGCGCGGCTCCGCTGAGCGGGCTGGCGCAGAAAGGTCCGCAGGGCACGCAGGTCGCCTTCCGCCCCGACGAGCTCCTCCACCCGCGTCACACCCAGCACGCGGATGAGCTCGTCCTCCAGATCCGCCGCGCAGACGAAGAAGCCTTGCTGTGCCGCACCGACCCGTTCGAAGCCGCGTGCGTAGTAGGAACGCTCCGCCTCATCGCACAGTCCTGTGAGGCGGAGGTCCAGGCCGGGTGAACCGAGAAGTCGGGCGTAGCGCCCGACGCTCATCGCACCGCCGATCGGCAGGACGCAGACGCCTTCGGCCGCCAGGTCCCGGCCGCGGCTCGCCGCCAGCGCGTCGACCGCCGCGACGTCGCTCGGTCCTTCGAGCAGGACGGCCGCCCGGACGGGCAGCCGCGCGGCCAGTTCGTGCACAAGGTCGCCGGAACCACCCGCCGCCCACGCGGTGACCGCGTCCCGGAACGCCCCCATGTCAGTCATGAGACGAGTCTCAGCCCGTTCCGGCCACAACGCGAGGGAATTTCCGCGTACGGCACCCGACCCTCAGCCCGGCCCACAGGCCCGGGCGGCGACCCGCGAGGCACATCTCAGCCAGTGCCGCGGCAGCACGCCGGACGATCCGCAGCCGATACCTTCAACACCCCGCCCTTTCCACGTCAGTTGACCAACCTGGTTCGCAGCCGTGTCCGCACCGCCGCCTCACCGACCGTCGGCAACCCGGCCGGTCGGCGAGGGCCACCGTGCGCGTGACACACACCCACCTCAACGTCCCGGCCGCCTACGAGTCACCGCCGGTCCCCGCCTCCGTCCGCCCGGCCCGGACGCCGTCGCCGTGTCCGCCGACCGGGTGAGGGATCGTCATGGGCTCGGCTTCGGGGCCTACCCCTGACCAGAGCGCGGTGGCCCGGTCCACGCCGTGATCCGTCCGGGACCCGCCTGTCCCGGTATGTCTGAGCCTTTCACGCCGGGATTTCCAGGCGACTCGCTGCCGCACGGGTGAGCAGACGTCAGAGATCACCTTGAAGGCCTAGTCGATCACCGACACGCCCAGCGTCCAACGAGGATTGACGTGCCGTCAGCATCCGGTAAGCCAGGCGTGCGGGTGCCCTGGGTCCCCCGTTCGGCTCTACAGCACCACCCCCTCCCAATGGCCCGAAATGACAGCTCGTGAGGCTTTCATTACGTTCGTTCACATGCCGACTGTCAAAGCCGGCCACTTTGAGACAGGAGCAAAAGCGACATGACCAAGACTCGTTCCAATGCCGTCGCCGCGGCTGTCGCCGCCGCTACAGCGCTCGTCGCGACCGGCATCACCTACGCCACGGCCGCCCCCGCGCCGGAGGCCCAGACGGCCCCGGCCGTCGTCAAGCAGGCACCCGCCCCGGCCCACGCCCCGATGGACGGCATGTCCGGACAGGGACAGGGACAGGGCAACGGGGGCGGCGGCGGTGGCGGCCGCGGCGGCAACGAAGGCGGCGGCGAGCGCGGCGGCGGCGGTGGCGGTGGCGGCCGCGGCGGCAACGAAGGCTTCGGCGAGCGCGGCGGCGGTGGCCACCGCGGCGGCAACGAAGGCTTCGGCGAGCGCGGCGGCGGTGGC
>NZ_JBEYTS010000133.1:0-9086 GCF_040643155.1 Streptomyces sp. NPDC047453
CACAAGGAGCGCGGCTTCTGCTGCGGCGCCGGCGGCGCCCGGATGTGGATGGAGGAGCGGATCGGCAAGCGCATCAACGACGAGCGCGTCGACGAGGCCCTTGCGCTGAACCCGGACATCGTCTCGACGGCCTGCCCGTTCTGCCTGGTCATGCTCACGGACTCCGTGAACGGCAAGAAGAACGACGGCAAGGCCAAGGAGTCCGTCCAGGTCGTGGACGTCGCCCAGGTGCTGCTTGACTCCGTCAGGACGCCGGTCGACCCGGCCGGCGAGGCGGCCGACGAGAGCGAGCCGGAGCCCGCGCCGGTGAAGTAGGCGGCCCGGCGCCCCCGCGTCCGACGCCCCCGTGTCCGTACCGACACGGGGGCGTCGCCGTGTTTCCGGGAGCGCTACGCGCCCTTGGGCGCGGCCTGCTGCACGACCTCGAAGGACCACAGGGTGGAGCCGGTGGCCGCGGGCTTCGGCCGCTCCCCTCCCTCACCCCCGCCGGCGCCCTGGTGCGCGGACTTCATCGGCCCCTCCAGCCAGGCCTGGAACGACTCCTCGTCGCGCCAGCGCGTGTAGACGAGATAGGTGTCGGTGCCCTCGACAGGGCGCAGGAGCTCGAACCACTCGAACCCGTCGGAGTTCTCGACCGCGTGCGCCCGGGAGGCGAACCGCTTCTCCAGCGTCTCGCGCTGCTCGGCGGGCACGGTCAGTACGTTGATCTTGACTACGCTCATGGTCCCATCCTGCCCGGTGGCCCCCGGGCCGCCACTCAGCCCCTCCGTGGTCGCCTCCGCGGTCCGGAAATCTCCCGCCCGACACCTCGGAGCACCCCGTGAACGCCCCTGAGACGAGCCCGGAACGCCCCTTAGGGGATGTCACAGCTCGGACCCAAAGCCCGGCCGGAACACCCGGCCCCGCACGCGACTTGCCGGGCTCGGGTACGTTCGAGACGTGGCTGGATTCAGGAGCGGACGCGGCGGCAGGAACGACCGTGCCCCGCAAGCGCGGACCCAACGACCTCCGTACGGGCGGCAGGCGCCCCAGGCCCCCTCGTACGGCCATCCCCCGGCGCAGCAGCGGCCGCCGTACGGAGGCGGCGGCTCCCAGTGGCCCCAGGCCGGCGGCGGCTACGGCGGCGGCCAGGGCGAGCCGGAGTACTTCGGCGGCGGCTACCCGCAGGGCGGCCCCGACCCGTACGCGGCCAACAACCCAGGCCACACCCAGGCGTTCGCCGTCGGCGAGGACCCCTACAGCCAGAGCGGGACCCTCCGCGCGGGCTCGGCGCCGGCCGGCCCGATCGGCCCGCGTCTGCACTGGGCGGACCTGCTGCGAGGCATAGTCCTGTCCCCCAAGCAGACCTTCCTCCAGATGCGCGACTACACGATGTGGGGCCCCGCCCTCATCGTGACGTTCCTCTACGGACTGCTCGCGGTCTTCGGCTTCGACGGCGCCCGCGAGGACGCCATCAACGCCACCCTCTCCAACGCGGTCCCGATCGTGCTGATCACCGCCGTGGCCATAGTGGTCAGCTCCTTCATCCTCGGTGTGGTCACCCACACCCTGGCCCGCCAGCTCGGCGGTGACGGAGCCTGGCAGCCCACGGTCGGACTGTCCATGCTGATCGCGTCGATCACGGACGCGCCGCGTCTGCTCGTCGCCATGTTCCTCGGCGGCGACGCGGGCTTCGTCCAGCTCGTCGGCTGGGCCACCTGGGTCGCGTGCGGCGCCCTGCTGACCCTCATGGTCAGCCGTTCCCACGACCTGCCCTGGCCCAAGGCTCTGGGCGCCTCGGCGATCCAGCTGATCGCACTGCTGTCGATCGTGAAGCTCGGCACGTTCTAGCGTTCCGGCCTTCCAGCAGCCCACAGCACACAAGGGGCCCGGCGACGATGCGCCGGGCCCCTTGCTCGTCTCCTGCCGTCAGAGCTTGCCGCCGATCTCACACGCCCTGCACGGCGGCTGCCCGCAAGTGCACTGCATGACCGCCTCTACGACCCCGCGGTCGTGGTACAGGCACTCGTCCTTGCAGGTGTGGCGCGGAATGAACCCCGCCGGGATCTCGCCGGGCCACGGCTCGTGGCCGTCCCGGCAGCGGGCGAACCGCTCGGGGTCGGTGGAGTGCAGGTCGTGCATGCTCGACCGTGCCTTGTCCTCCAGCTCCCGCACTCGCTCCACCAGGCTCTTCAGCTCGGCGGCGATGCCGGCGTACTGGTCGGTGCCGGTCCTCACGTGCGCGGCCCGCAGCGCCATCGCCGCGTTGCCCAGAAACCTGCCGGCGTCCTGAAGGTCGGTCACGTGATGCAACTGAATGCCGTTCACGCCTCGTACCCACACGGCGTCCATGTTGCTCACCGATCCGCCCTCCTTGGTTTTCTGCGAGACAGTATGCGTGGCGCCGGTGCCTCCGCATAAGAAAAATCAATCTATTTACCGAAACTAAAGGTCTCGGTCGCCACCGTCCAGCAAAATTCGGAGTGAGTCGGCTCACTCCTCCCCTCACAGTGGATCTTCCACTGGTTCCCCGCGGCGCCCGGCTGATCGACGCGGCCGCTCGATCATGCACTGATGCGCACACCGCGGACTGCCGGAGCAAGAGAAGGGCGAGCGACCCCGCCCCGACTTGACACGCCCATTGACGAGACGTCTCCTTGAAGAGAGGAAACAGTTGCGGCGGTCGCTTTTTCAGCGCGCCGCACACTCGGGTTCGTGAGCGTCCAGTGGTTTCCGGAGCGATAATGGCCACTTACGAATATCTATGCAGCAATTGCGGCCCTTTCGATGTGAAATTGACGATCGGAACGGCACCCAAGACATATGTCTGCCCTTTCTGTGCGGACGCCGCGAGGCGCCTGTACTCCGCGCCCGGCCTGTCGACGACCTCGAGCGCGTCCGCCGCCCTCCGCGAACGGGAGGAGCAGGCCCGTGAGGCCCCGGCAGTGGTCTCCGAAGTGCCGCCGCGCACAAGGCCGGAGCCGCGACCGCACCCCGCGCTCTCGCGGTTGCCGCGTCCCTGACTGCCTCCACCCCACGCGGAGTCAGGAGGTGCGTCCCGGTGGGAAATGTGGGACTCCTCTTTGTCGGTGCGGTGCTCTTCATGAATGGGTTGCTGCTTCTCGGCAAGGTCGACGCCCGGGCAGGAGCAGTGTTCAACCTATTCGTAGGCACACTGCAGGTAGTGACGCCGACTTACCTTATCTTCACCTCCGGCGGCGACCCCAAGAAGATCCTGGCGGCATCCGGAATCTACCTGTTCGCCTTCACCTACCTGTATGTGGGTATCGGCCTGCTCGCCGACCTCGACACTACCGGGGTCGGCTACTACTCATTGTTTGTGGCAATTGCCGCCCTGGGATATTCGTACGTCAATTTCCGGCTCTTGAAGGACTACCCCTTCGGGGTCATCTGGCTCTACTGGGCCTTGCTGTGGTTCCTGTTCTTCCTGCTCCTCGGTCTCAAGATGGACCATCTCAGGATCTATACAGGCTGGATCACCGCGATCGAGGGCTGGGTCACCGGTGCCATTCCCGCGGGGCTGCTGCTCTCCGGCTACTGGAAGCACCCCACCGAGACGGCCATCGCCCTGGGGGTCTTCGGCGTGCTGATGTTCGTGGGGCTGTGGCCGCGCACCCGTCAATCGCCCCAGCCCGGCCAAGCCGCTCCGCCGGCCAACGGTGCGGGCGCTCCAACGTCACCGGATCAGAAATGAGGAGCTGTCATGCCCGAAATCCTCTTCAGCGTGGACCAGAGCAAGTCGATGCGTGAGCAGGACGTTCCCGGACACAACAGGTGGCACCCCGACGTCCCCAGCGTCACCATGGTGAAGCCGGGAGCGGAGTTCCGCATCGAGTGCCGCGACTGGACCGACTGCCAGATCGGCAACAACGACTCCGCCAACGATGTGCGCGACATCGACCTGACCGTCCCTCACATGCTCAGCGGGCCGATAGGCGTGGAGGGCGCCGAACCCGGCGACCTGCTCGTCGTCGACATCCTCGACCTCGGTCCCGTGCCGCAGCAGAGCGGGGACGCGGCCGGCCAGGGCTGGGGCTACACCGGCATCTTCGCCAAGAACAACGGCGGAGGCTTCCTGACCGACTACTTCCCGGACTCCTACAAGGCCGTCTGGAACTTCCACGGCCAGCAGGCGGTCTCCCGCCACCTGCCCGGCATCCGCTACACCGGAATCACCCACCCCGGGCTGTTCGGAACGGCCCCGTCCGCCGAGATGCTCGGCCGCTGGAACGCCCGCGAGAAGGCGCTGATCGACACGGACCCGAACCGGGTCCCGCCCCTCGCCGTACCTCCGGACACCAGCAACGCGCTCGCCGGCACGGCCACCGGAGACCTCGCCAACCGCATCGCCGCGGAAGGCGCACGCACGGTGCCGGCCCGTGAGAACGGCGGCAATCAGGACATCAAGAACATGACCCGCGGTTCGCGGGCCTTCTTCCCCGTGTACGTCAAGGACGCCAAGCTCTCCGCGGGTGACCTGCACTTCAGCCAGGGCGACGGAGAGATCAGCTTCTGCGGCGCCATCGAGATGGGCGGCTTCATCGACTTCCACATCGACCTGATCAAGGGCGGCATGGAGAAGTACGGCATCACCACCAACCCGGTGTTCATGCCCGGTAACGTCGAGCCGCGCTACACGGAGTTCATCAGCTTCATCGGTGTCTCCGTCGATCACGACACGGACACCAACTTCTACATGGACGCGACGCTGGCCTACCGGCGGGCCTGCCTCAACGCGGTCGAGTACTTCAAGAGGTTCGGCTACAGCGGCGAGCAGGCCTACCTGCTGCTCGGCTCCGCGCCCATAGAGGGTCGCATCAGCGGCATCGTCGACATCCCGAACGCCTGCTGCTCGCTGTACGTGCCCACCGCCATGTTCGACTTCGATGTCCGGCCGTCCACCGCCGGCCCGGTGAAGGCCGACCGCGGCCAGGCGGCGCTGACCTCTGCCTGACCGGACCACGCACAGGTACGGCCCCGCAGCACGTGCTGCGGGGCCGTACGGCGTTCGACTCGGCGCTGCGGGGCCTCTCTCGGGCCTCTCGCTACAGGGCGTCCTTCGAGGGCGTGATCGGCGTACCGGCCTTGCGGCACGGGGGGAGCACGGACCACGGGAAGTTGATCCAGTCGTCGGTGCGCTTCCAGACGTACTCGCACTTCACGAGCGACTGGGACTTCTCGTAGATGACGGCGCTGCGCACCTCGGCGACGGTGTCCAGGCAGAAGTCGCGGACCAGCTTGAGCGTCTTGCCGGTGTCGGCGACGTCGTCCGTGATCAGGACCTTCTTGTCGGAGAAGTCGATGACGTTGGGCACGGGCGCGAGCATGACGGGCATCTCAAGCGTGGTGCCGACGCCCGTGTAGAACTCCACGTTGACCAGGTGGATGTTCTTGCAGTCGAGGGCGTAGGCGAGCCCGCCGGCGACGAAGACGCCGCCGCGCGCGATGCTGAGCACGATGTCCGGCTCATACCCGTCGTCGGCAATGGTCTGCGCGAGTTCGCGCACGGCGACGCCGAAGTCCTCGTAGGTGAGGTTCTCTCGTATCTCGGTCATGTCGTGGGTGCCCCTCACACCTGCGTGCGGTGGAAGTTGACGTAGGAGCGGGAGGCGGTGGGACCGCGCTGCCCCTGGTACCGGGAGCCGTAGCGTTCGCTGCCGTACGGGGCCTCGGCGGGCGAGCTGAGCCGGAACAGGCACAGCTGCCCGATCTTCATCCCGGGCCAGAGCTTGATCGGCAGCGTCGCGAGGTTCGACAGCTCCAGGGTCACGTGCCCGGAGAATCCGGGGTCGATGAACCCGGCGGTGGAGTGGGTGACCAGCCCGAGCCGCCCGAGCGAGCTCTTGCCCTCGAGCCGGGAGGCGAGGTCGTCGGGAAGCGTGATGACCTCGTACGTCGAAGCGAGGACGAACTCACCCGGGTGCAGGATGAACGGCTCGTCGCCCTCCGGCTCGACCAGCCGGGTGAGGTCGGGCTGCTCGACGGAGGGGTCGATGTGGGGGTAGCGGTGATTCTCGAACACCCGGAAGTAGCGGTCCAGCCGCACATCGATGCTCGACGGCTGCACCATGGATTCGTCGAAGGGATCGATCCGCACCCGTCCGGCGTCGATCTCGGCCCGGATGTCCTTGTCTGAGAGAAGCACGTAGCGAGGATACGCAAGGCGCGCGGAGCCCCCACAATCAGGACGACCCCACGCGCCGGTGCCGCGATGCTGCCGCTACCTCTTCTGAAGTGCCACGGGCACCGCACTGCGGAGCCTGGCACACCGTGGACACCTCATGAGCCGGCCGGGACCGAGCCGCTCGGCCTGCTGCATCGGGAACGAAGCGGTGCTGAACACGTGCCCCTCGGCACAACGGACGACGGTGCGCTCCATCAAGTCCCTAAAGTCCCTTCCCCAGAACCGCGCCTGGCCTCTCGCCGCCTGACGACGAAAGCCACATTACGGGATCAAAGAGACGTGCCACCAGACGGCACTCCGGCCTCACAGGACCCCTCTCGCGCACCCCCACCGTACGCCCCAACTCCATTCCCCCGCAGCGCCACTCCCCTCTTCGAACGCACGCCGACCCCACGGCTCAAACACCGGGGGCCAGGGATGGGGTACAGTGAGCGCCGGACCCGAACTTCGGTCGGCGTCTTACGCGGGTGTAGTTTAATGGTAGAACATCAGCTTCCCAAGCTGAGAGCGCGAGTTCGATTCTCGTCACCCGCTCCACAGTGAAGGCCCAGGTCAGAGACCCGGGCCTTTTTGCTGTCCTCGGTGATCACTCACCGCGTGCCAGATTCGTGCCAGAAGGCTGGTCTGCCTTCTTCTTGGCCGCCTCAGCCCGAGCCTTGCGGACGGTGGCGTCGAGGCCGGCGGCGACCTCCTCCTGTCGCTCCTCGTCGGAGTGCTGATAGATCAGCGCGGCCTTCTCGGAGGACTGCCCGGCGCGGACCATGGTGTCCTTCAGGGTGGCACCAGACCGTGTGGACAGCGTGTGCCCCGTGTGGCGGAGGTCGTAGAACCGGAAGCCCTCGGGCATACCGACGATCTCCCGCGCCGGTCGCCACTTCCGCCCGAAGGTGCTGCGCCGAAACGGAGCTCCCTTCTCGCCGACGAAGATCAGCCCGTCCGGCCCCGGCTCGGCGTAGCTCTCCAGGTGCCAACGGAGCTCCCGACGGAGGAACGCGGGAAGAATCACAGTCCGGGTTCCGGCCTCGCTCTTGGTGTCGCCCTGGACGCGCCGCCCGTTCATGCGCTCCGGCTCGGCGAGACGGACCTGGATGCGCAGGTTGTCGACGTCGACGTCCCGGCGACGGAGGCCGGCCAGCTCTTCCGGTCGCATCGGCCCGTAGGCGCCGAGGTACACCATCAGCCGCCACCGCATCCCCACGGCGTTGGCGAGTGCGTCGACCTGGGTGACGGTGGCGATGCGCCGCTCGGCGGCCTTCTCCTTACCGGCGCCCTTGATCCGGCATGGGTTGCGCTGGATCAGCTCGTCATCGACGGCGGTTTCCATGATGGCTTTCAGCAGCCGGTACGCCTTGGCTGTGATCGTCTTGGCACCTGTGATCCGCAGCCGTTCGGCTCGCCACTCACGGACGCGGGGTGCGGTGATCCCGTCCAGGTCCAAGTCCGCGAAGGCGGTCAGGTGCTTGTCGAGGAGGTAGCGGTAGAGGTCCCGGGTCAGCGGAGCCAACTCGCGCTCCTCCACCCACTTGTCGGCGTAGGCCCGGAAGCTCACCGCACCGGCCTCGGGATCTCTCCACTCGCCCCGGCGGATCTCGGTCTGCTTTTCAGCGAGCCAGTCATCCGCGTCGGCCGTCGTCTCGAAGGTGAGGGGAGCTGGACGCATCACGCCGTCGGGGCCCGGATAGCGCGCCTGGTACCGGCCGGAAGGCAGCCGCCTGATCGCTCCGAAGCGGCGCCGCCTGCCCTTGCTGTTGGCCATCAGGCAGCCCTCCCGTAGCGAGCACGGGGCCGCCTGCGCGGCTCCACCGTGTGGGACGTGATGAACTCTTCGACCGCGCTCGCCGGGATACGGACGTGACGGCCGACCTTGACGTACCGGATGCGCCGCTCCTCGATGAGCCGCCGGGGGAAACGGGCGGTCGTTCCGAGCAGCTCGGCGACCTGGTCCACGGAGAGGTAGCGGTCGTTCATACGGTCGGCTCTCCTTCCGTTCCGGGGGCGGGTTCGAGGGATGCGGCAAGCCAGGCCTCGGCGTGGGACAGGCCGGTGCCGGCGAAGACCCAGTGGTCGCGGGCGCGGGTCTGGACGGCGAACTCCTGCCGGAAGACGTGAGCGACGTGCTGGGCCCCGTCGTCTACACCTTCGCCCCGAGCGACGCGGAGACGATCAGCTCGGTCCTGGAGTGGCACCCGTCCGAAGCGACCGCGCTCCTCGCCGCGACGGCCCGAGGCGTGCGAGGCACATGCGAGATCCGAGACGCGGGGCTCCCCGTGCCACTCACGGACGACAGCCCGAGGGTGCACGAGGTCGACCTGGACGACGCCGTCAGCCGCAACCAGCTGGCCCGAGCCATCATGGCGACCGCGCACCTGGACGAGGCCGAGGCCCACAGCCGCGAGATCTGCGGCTACTCGGAGATCGACTACGAGCGCAACAAGGCCCTGTGGCTCAAGGAGCAGCAGCCCACGAAGCTGTACCCGGCCGCGATCCGGGTCCGGCTCGACCAGTTCGAGGCCGAAGCCCGAACCCGCGGAATCACCCACACGACCTTCCGCCGCATCACCGAGGCCCTGAACCTCAGCGGCTCGCAGCGCAACGACCTGCGGCAGCTCCTCATCAGCAGCAGGCCGGAGCAGTACGACGCGCCCCTCTGGCACATCCAGATGCAACCTGAGTAACAACTTTCTTCACGGGTTCAAGCACCCGTCGTCGCTTCGCTCCTCCGGGCGGGCGCGGGCGACCGGCGCCGCCCGCGCTCATGTCTCCGCCCCGCTCGGCACCGCCGGCCACCCGCTCCCGCCCAAGAGGCAGGCACACAGTGCATGAGGTCAGAACACGTCGTGGCTGGGGCGGTCGGCTCCGCGACTTTAGCCAGCCACTTTGGCGCGAGCCTCGCAGATCATGG
>NZ_JBEYTS010000134.1:0-8728 GCF_040643155.1 Streptomyces sp. NPDC047453
ATCATGCACACGACATGACACGAGGACGGAACCGTCCCATCACCCACGAACGGGCGACACCACATCATCAGGAACGGGACTTAACGCCCTCTCAGTGCGTACGGATGCCGTTTCGAGGCCACTTCGGATGTCACTGCGGCCCTTCCTCGCGCACCGATTGTGGCCGTCGCTCGCCGCCCGTCCAGGTCGTACGTCCTCGCTTGGCTGCGGGCGCTCCACCTGGACCTGCGGCTCTCCGACGGGAAGAGCCCGCAGCAGTCGAGGAAAGACCAGAGCGGTCGCAGCCCGAGCTCGGCCGGCATGACATCCACAGTCACGTCGAAACGGCATCTGAAGTCGCGTGCACAGTCAGACCCTGGTCTGCGCTCTTCGAGCGGCGGCTGAGTCCGGCGGCGTCGTTGGAGCGGCAGTCCGGCAAGACCGTCCCTGACACACCACCAGACCACTACACTCCCGACGACGCCTCTGACCAGGACAGATAGCGAAACGCTGCTGGAGTACTAGTCCTCGACCTTGCTGCGGCTCTGATAGGCGAGGTCCTGATAGTCGGGGTGCCGGGCCATCCAGGCGGTGATGAACGGGCACACCGCGAGCACCCGCAGCCCGTCTGCCCGCGCGGCGTCCAGGCCCGCGCGGGCCAGCGCCGAGCCGACGCCCTGTCCGTTGAACTCCGGGTCGACCTCGGTATGCGTGAAGACGACAAGCCCGCTCTCGCTGGTGCGCAGGTACTCGGCGAAGCCGGCGAGCTGCCCGTCCACGCGGGCCTCGTAGCGATGCGTGTCGGGGGAGTCGGTGATTTCGATGGTCATCGTGAGCCTTTCGGGCGTGGGGTCCGGTGTCCGGCCATGCGTAAATGTAGGTGCGGAGGGGTTCGTACGGTCACCGGGGTGCCGGCTGCGGCGTGGCGGTGTGCCGTACGGGGTGCTTGCTGAGGAGGGAGACCCGGTTGAAGGAGTTGATGGTGATCGCCTCGCAGCGCCTAGCCATCCAGGTGGCCGATCTCGGCCCACGCCTCCCTGCGGCGGCCGCGCGTCATGTCTGTCGATGCCCGGGCCCGGTCCAGCGGACTCGCTGGTTGGGGTCGTGGACGGGGCGCCATACGGGTGCGCAGGGGCCGTGGTGGAGCAGGTCGGCCAGCGGCGCCGCGAGGACGGGGACGTCGTGCAGGAAGCGGGACGGCGCCAGCAGCCCGGCCCCGCGCGCAGGGTGCAGGCCGTCGACAAGGCGGCCGTGGTGCCGGCCGGCACCACGTCCAACCACTTCCGCAGCCGCGACCTCCTCGTGACGGGCGTCGTGGCCCACCTCGAAGCGCTCGATGCCCGCGACTGGAAGCGCGCGCATCTGATCAACCGCTGCGGCCACTGGGCCCAGCTGGAGCACGCCGACGAGTTCAACCGCCTCGTCACCGACTTCGTCACCAACCACTGCGCGATCAGGTGCTGGACGCGGCCATTAAGGTGTTGGGCACCGGCGGCCTCCGCGGCCAAGCGGCCGGACCGGGATGATGCGACGGCCTCGACTCGGTCCGCGAGGTTGTCTTCTACGGCCGTGACGTGACAACGGCCGCACGGGTTCTTCGAGTGTGACCAAGAAGTGGGCCCAGCGGCCTTGTCTCATCCTGCCTTCTGCGGCGTCTCCCGTGCACATCTCGGTGATTCGATCGGAGTTGGCAGACCCGTGGCTGGCGCTGTGCGAGTCGGCCCTTCGTGAGCGGCGAGGTGCTGCGCGGCGGCGGGCGGCCGGTGCTGGCCCGAAGTACGACCTGGTCTTCGCCGACCGGGTACTGGTCACCCTGGTCCACTTGCGAACGGGGCTCCCGCACGCCGCGCTCGCCGAGCCGTACGGCACGGCCCGCTCCACGGTCTCCCGCGCCGTCGGCGAGATCCGCCCGCTCCTCGCGGCGCGCGGCTTCGCCGTCCCCGACCGCTCTGGGGTGCGGCTGCGCACCCTGGCGGACGGGTGACCTGCACCTGGCGCAAGATCGCACCACGTGACCTCAAGCACCACGAAGGGGCGGACAGGCAACAGCTTGTCGCCCCTTCGTGGTGCTTGGGATCAGGTGGTGAATGGCTGCCACAGGATCGCCGAGCCCTCGTCAGACGGGGGACCCCACACCAGCCTCCCCCCGATCAGGCTGGGCTTGCAGCCCAGGCTCAGCTGCGGATTCTCCAGCCTGTCGGCGATCTCCTCCAGCAGCATCGTCAGCGACTTGTCCTCGACGGTGCGCACGGCCGTGTCGTCCCAGTGCCCGACCTCGCCCGTCTCCGCGTCGACGAACAGGCCGTAGCTGGTGTCGGTCACCGACCACGAGCAGAACGGGATCCAGGACGGCTTCCACATCCACGACTCCTCATCGTCGTGGTCCTGCTGCCAGCGCGACTTCCGCCGGTAGACCGCACGAACCGAGTCCAACGGCATCAACGCCCACCCGTGATCGGGGAAGAAGCCGGCCCCCGGGATGTCCTGGTTGCCCGCGCACAGCAGCCACAGCGCCCGCAGCTCCACCGGCACACGCACGCCCAGCTGCTGCGCCAGGGCGTCGATGTCCTGCTCGGTCGCGGCGGGCAGCAGCGCCTCGAGCGAGGCCGGCGCGTTCTGCTCAAGCCATGAGGTAATGCGCTGCCACGCCTCGGTCACCTGCCGTGCGGCGATCTGCTCCAGGCGCGGATCAGGGGCCTGGCCGTCGTCGGTATCGCCGGTGGCGGGGAGCGGTCCGGTGGCTTCGACGTCACGGATCTGGAGGTGCCCCTCCGCCGTCAGGGGCGGGCCGTAGGCGTAGCGCACGATCAAGGGCGGGCAGTCATCGAAGGTGTCGCCGTCGATCGTCGCAGCGTACAGGCCGAGCCTGCCGATGCACTTACCCAGACCGGGGTCGTCGGCCAGATGCCGGGCAAGGACCTTGACCGCGTATGGGACGCCGTCTCCGAGGTGGGCGCAGAGGTCGCGTATGTGGTCGGGCATGTCCACGGTCACGGGCAAGGTTCCGTTTCTCCTCTGGGTCGTTGGGTGCTGTCTGCCAGGATGCCAGCCGTAGGGCCGCCCCCGCAGATCACTGCGGGGGCGGCCCTACGGCTGGTTCTGGTGTGCCTCGTAGCGGTCAGTTGAGGACGGCGGTGCGGTCGACGTCGAGGATCTTGCAGGTGACCGAACGCTCGAACAGGGGCCCTGAGGTGGTTCGGCCGAACCACGTTGCTCGGGCATGACAAGTCGTACTTGCCTAACAACTCGGTCCGCGATTGAGGTCCGGACGTGCTGACCTGGCGAGTCGGCTGGTGGTTGATCAGCAGGCGCTCTGCCAGGCGAGCACGAGTTCGGTACTCGGCTTGCGGCGGGTTGGCCGGCGGGCTAAGCGATCCGAGACCAGCGAAGCGATCGCCTGGTGGGTCTCGGCGTAGAGCTCGGCATTGGCGTGCTCGACGCAGATCCGCTTCGTCTGTTGTGGTCGGGCGCGGACCGCCCGGGGCGCATGCACGACCAGACCGCGATGCGTACCGAACTCACGGAGCTCCGACTCGCAACGGGCGAGCCACGGGGCAGCCAACTCTTCGATCAAATCGCCGAGATGTGTACGGGAGACGCCGCAGAAGGCAGGATGGGTCAAGGCCGCACGGGCCCACTTCTTGGTCACACTCGAAGAACCCGTGCGGCCGCCATCACGTCACGGGTCACAGGTGCATCGTCCTGGTCTGCGTCTGGCAGAGGTAGAACAGTTCGGGGTCACCCTCATCAAGGCCGTGGAGAAGGCCGACTGGCCTCCACCCAGCTCGTTGCAGCAGCCGCTGCATCGGCTGGTTGGAGACGTTGGTTGAGGTGAAACAACTTCTGGGTTTCGCACGAGGCCGCCACGGCGTCCAGCAACCGACGGCCAACGCCTCTGCCACGAGCGGATGGTGCGACCATCAGCATCGTGACGAAGCCCTGTTCGAAGAATGTGTACTCAACTACACAGTAGCCAAAGAGGCCAGACGCACCTTCCGCTACGACCACCAGGCCCTGCTGGCACCACCATCGGATACTCGCCACTCGCTCCCTGTCACCTTCAACCGCGACTGAGTCGATACCAACCAGCGCGTCTGCCTCCGACTCCCTGACGCGACGCACAACGAGTTCGCCGAGATCCACTGCATCCATGGGGCCATGCTGTCAGTTCGCACCGATGGCCTGCGCTGCCTCTGACCCTCCATCGCGGACCAGGTCGTAACTTGCCTGCATCCTTGATCAGCCATCTGAGCAGGGAAAGAGGTGCCACCCCCTAGATAACGATGGCGGCGAGGGCGAGGTGGGAGTTCATGTCCAGCTCGAACCGGCCGTAGGGGTTCACGTGGGTCCAGAACAGCGGGGACAGGGCTCGCCGGTCGGCGTCGGTGAGCCGCTTCTGCCACTTCTCCTCGCTCAGGATGTCCTGGAGCCGGCGAACCGGAGTGGGCGGACCTCCTCACGCCCGCGGACCGGCGGGGCCTGACCCCGTTGTTCTGGTCCCACGTCCGGCCCTACGGCGAGGTGAAACTCAACATGACCAGCAGACTCCCGCTCAGCACGAGCTGACCGGTGTCCGGTTGGGGATCGCTTACGTACACGGCCTGTGATCCGGCAGGGGTATCACGATCGCCTCGGAACACAGCGCCGCGAGATCCTTGGGCGCCCGAAGCCCGCGCCGATCCGATGTCGAGCGCTCAGCGCTTGGTCTCGTACCTGGTCAGGACCACGCCGTCGGGAAACGTCCGGGTCTCCACCAGGGTCAGGTTCACCCAGTTGTCCAGGGCTGTGAAGAACGGCGTGCCGCCGCCCACCAGGACCGGATGGGTGACGATCGCGTACTCGTCGATCAACCCGGCCCGCATGGCCGCCGCGGCGAGTGTGGCACCGCCGATGTCCATGGGGCCGCCGTCGTCGGCCTTGAGCCTGGTGATCTCGGTGACCGCGTCGCCGGTGGCCAGACGGGTGTTCCAGTCGACCGTGCTGGTCGTAGAGGAGAACACCACCTTCGGCATGTCCCGCCAGCGGCCGGCGTACTCGATCGCCGCCGGTGTGGCACCCGGCTGCTTGTCGGCGGTCGGCCAGTGGGAGCTCATCGTCTCCCACAGCTTGCGCCCGTACAGCGCCAGGCCCGTCGCGTCCACCCGGTCGGACCACCACTGGAACAGCTCGTCGCTCGGCACGCTCCAGCCGAGGTCGTCGCCGGGCGCGGCGATGTAGCCGTCCAGGCTCATGTTCATGGCGAAGGTCAGTTTCCGCATGGCGTCAGCCTCCCGTGAGTCGGTATTCGGCGTACAGACCAGCACGGCGCGGAAAAATCATCGGTCAGGCCACACTGTCGCAGTAAATACCGGATTTACTGCGGCGGAGCCCCTACCGTGATCATCGCGACCTGCGGCGGGTTCCCCGGCCGCCGCAGGCGAGGTGTACGCATTTATGTGCGACATCCCGTGAGTTCCCCCGAGCCCTCCTGAGTCTCCAACCTCGCGGCCAGGGGGTTCTTCCTCCTTCGTGTGCTCTGCGACTCTGTGACGTAACTTCGCGATTCTTGAAGCGTTCTCACTTCGTCCGACCGATCCGCAGTCGGACCGAAGGCGAGGAGGCTCGGGTTGGCGGCGCTGGCAGTCGTACGGGACCTGCGTGAGCACTGGGCACCCGCGTCGGCGGAAGAGCTGGAGCGGTTCGAGATCGATGTGCTGTCCGGGTTCGTCCTCGCGCGGGCCTCGGCGGGCCTGGCGGACGGCACCATGCGCGGGGACGTCGGGCACCTGGAGCAGATCAGAACCTGGCTCGGCCGGCCGCTGTGGGACATGGAGCCCGCCGACGCTGACGCGTACTTCGGGAAGGTGCTGCGGAACTCACCCAGCGGCACCCGTCTGGCCCGGTCCCAGGCGCTGACCACGTACTTCATGTTCCTGGAACTGCGGCACAAGGTCGAGCTCCACCGGATGACCGGCCGGGTGGTCCAGTGCCCGATCGATGAGATGAACCGGCCGCGCGGGGCCAAGGATGCCCAGCTGCGCATTCCTCCGACCGAGCCGGAGGTCGGGATCCTGTTCACCGGCTGGGGTGGTGAGCTGGCGACCTGCCGCAAGTTCGCCCCGACCGCCCGGAACTACACCGCGGCGAAGCTGATGTCGCAGGTCGGCTTGCGGGTCAGCGAGGCATGCAAGCTCGACCTGGCCGACATCAAGTGGAACCTGGGCCGCTTCGGCAAACTCCACGTCCGCCACGGCAAAGGCGCCCGCGGCTCGGGCCCGCGTGAGCGGATGGTCCCGCTGATCAACGGCGCCGACCGCACGCTGCGGTGGTTCATCGAGGACGTGTGGGGTCAGTTCGACGACGATCACACCCGCCCCGGCGCCCCGCTGTTCCCCTCCGAGCGCAAGAGCGCCGACGGCTCCTCCCGCCGAGTCGGCGATGACGCCCTGCGCGGCGGGCTCAAGGTCGCGGCCAAAACACATCTGCCGGGATGGGGCGAGCGGCTGACGCCGCATGTCCTGCGGCATTTCTGCGCGTCCCAACTCTATGAGAACGGGCTGGACTTGCTCGCGATTCAGGAGGTTTTGGGACATTCCTGGATCGCCACGACGATGCGATACGTCCATGTCCAGCAGACCCGGGTCGAGGACGCCTGGGTCGCCGGGACCGAGCGGGCCGCGAAGCGGCTGGAAGGGCTGATCCGATGAGGTGGAACCTGCGGCTGACGGCCGCGAACAAGGGTATCTGGAAGGCGTCCGAGCTCCAACGGAGCCTGGCCGAGCACGGGTTGGTGATCTCGGCGGGGAAGATGTCCGGGCTGTGGTCCGGCCAGCCGGTCTCCCTCAAGCTGGAGGATCTGGACGTCATCTGCGTCGTCCTCGGCTGCGAGATCGGCGACTTGCTGATCCCCGAGCCGGACAAGGTCCGCCGTCCCGGCGAGGAGACCGGCCAGCAGGCCGCCGCTGTGTCCGGTTCCGCTCCGGCGGTGGTCCCACGTCGTCGGGACGGCCGGTCCCTTCCCCCTGCGTGACCATGGGCCCGAGTTCCTGCCCGGAATGCCTCGCCTGGGGACGGTTCTTCGAGCCGCGGTGCTCGACGTGTTCCTCGTTCGCCAGCCGCTGGAACGTGGGCGAGTGCGCCGGCTGCACACGCCGAGTGCCTTTGCGGGAGGGGTACTGCCGTCTGTGCTGGGTCCAAGCGAGAACGGAGGCTGTCGCGACCGGCGACAAACCGGAGCTCTTCCTGCCTCGCCTGCGTCACCAGCAGTTGTTCCTCTACGGCCTGACGGCGCTCTGGGATCGCCAGCCCAAGCAGACCGTGGTGAAGTACGGCCGTCGGGGACGGCCCCGGCGGCCCGATCCGGCTCCGGCTTTGCCGCCGTCCTCGTGCTCGCTCCAGCCCGCCCTGTTCGCCATCCAACCGGACTTCACGCGATGGCGGGCAAGTACAGCTCTCTACTGTGACAACCCCTGGCTGGCCTGGGGCCGTCACACTGCCCACCGGCTCGGTGAGACACGGGGCTGGCCTCGCCAGACCCGGCTGAACGTCGATCAAGCCCTTGTCATGCTTTTGTCCGGCCACGCGGACGGCGACGTGATCCGGTACTCCGAAATAGCCCCCATGCTGCGGGCCCGCGGCCTGAGCACCGTCCGCACGACGGACGTCCTCGATCACATGGGCGTCTTCCTCGACGACCGGCCCGCGACCTTCGACCTGTGGCTTGAGCGCAAGCTCGACGGCCTCGCCGTCGGGATCCGGGGGGACGTCGAGGGATGGGCACGGACCCTGCATGACGGCGGGCCCCGGTCCCGGGCCAGGCATCGCGCTACGGTCTGGAACTACCTCAACCGGATCCGGCCGGCGCTGAGGGAATGGTCCAGCTGCTACGACCACCTGCGCGAAGTGACCCGCGACGACGTGATCACGCACCTCGACACCGTCCACGGCTCTCCACGCCAGCACACCGTCGTCGCGCTGCGATCGCTGTTCCGGTGGGCGAAGAAGAACGGCACCATCTTCAAGAACCCCACTCTCCGCATCCGCGTCGGCCAGCGCGAAGAAGGTGTCATCCAACCCTTGGAACCCGAGCACACCAGTGGGGCCGTCGCCGCCGTCACCCACCCCGCCGACCGGCTGATCCTCGCACTCGCCGCAGTCCACGCCGCACGGCCCGCCGCCATACGCCGCCTCCAGCTCGACGACCTCGACATCGGCAACCGCCGCCTGACGATCGACGGCCGCACCCGCCCACTGGACGATCTCACCCTTCAAGTCGCCCTCGAATGGCTGGAGTTCCGACGCCGTCGCTGGCGGCAAGAGCTCCGTCGCTGGCCCGGCGCTGCACGGCCAGATCGCGACACTCGAACGACTCCGCATGGACCGTCAGCTCGAAGAGGCACTCGTCCACGGTCCCGACCCCCTCCATCTCGCGGAGGTCTTCGGACTCAGCGAGAAAACCGCGATCCGCTACGCGGGCTCTGCCCGCGCTCTCCTGGAACGGCCTTTGGAAACCGACCCCGCAACTTCACCCCGAACCCACGGGTCCTCCCCCTAACATCAGGGCATCGGACCCGTGGGTTCCCGCTGAAGCGCCTTCAGTTTTCGCGAACTCGCGGGGGTCCGGGGGTGTGACCCAGATACGCTCCAAACCCGCCACGAGATGATCTTGGGCTAGGCCGTCGCGACGTCGTGCCGCGTAGGTCAGAGAACCGCAGGACAGTCCGGGCAGGAGAACAGGAACTCGCGCGGCACGAACCCGGCGGTGCCGGCC
>NZ_JBEYTS010000135.1:0-8543 GCF_040643155.1 Streptomyces sp. NPDC047453
CACCCTCGGCCCGGCCACCGGACGCCTCCTCGCCGAGACGATCGTCACCGGCGAACGCCCCACGCAACTGGCCCCGTTCGACCCGCTGCGCTGACCAACCGGTGCCACCAACTCGGCATCGGCTGACCCTTCCCGTCCGGTCCCGCTGTCCCGGCGGTAGCAACCACCACTGGTGTCCTGACTTAACTGGTTGCCCTGTCTCCCACGTGGTGAGTGTCGAGGGGCCCCGACAAGCATTTCGACAAATGTCGAGTGAACCACGGAGAAGCTCCCGGCATCGGTCGGTGGTGATCGATTTCAGGTCGGCCGTACCGTCTGCGCACCGTCGGATTCCGGCCCCTGCCGCTGACCGCAGTGGAGGCCGGAGGCCAGTTGAGATCGGAGCTTTGGATGAGTGCAGCAGTCGCCTTTGTCGGGCTGGGGAACATCGGAGGGCGTGTCGTCGCCCATCTGGTGAAGGCCGGCCATGACGTGGCGGTTTTCGACCTGAACGCGGCCGCGGTCCAGGCCGCGGTGGAGGCGGGGGCCCGGTCGGCGGTGTCGGCCGCCCAGGCCGCCGAGGGCGCTGAGGCGGTCTTCCTGAGCCTGCCCACGCCGGCGATCGTGGAGTCGGTGGTCGGTGAGGTCCTGCCGCACGCCGAGAAGGGCGCGGTGATCGTCGACCACAGCACGATCGACCCGGAGACCTCCCGCCGGCTAGCCGGGACCGCCGCGGCGCAGGGTGTCAGTTTCCTGGATGCGCCGGTCAGCGGCGGTGTGCAGGGCGCGGAGGCCGGCACTCTCGCGATCATGGTGGGTGGTGACGAGGCCGCCCTGGAGCGGGTGCGCCCGCTGCTGGAGACGTACGCCGGGAGCGTCGTACGTATCGGGGACAGCGGCAGCGGCCAGGTCGTGAAGCTGGCCAACAACCTGATCACGGCGATCAACATCGCGGCGCTGGGCGAGGCGCTGACCACGGCCGTGCGCCAGGGCGTGGACCTGGATGTCGCGGTGAGCGTGCTGACCAAGAGCTCCGCCAACAGCAACGTGCTCTCCAGCTACTTCCCGCGCACGCTGTTCACCGCCGAGCGGCCGACCGGCTTCGCGCTGGACTTCATGCACAAGGACCTGGGCCTGTTCCTGGCCTCCGCCGCCTCGGGCCCGGTACCGCTGCCGCTGTCGAACGCGGTGCGGGACCTGTTCTCGATCGGCCGCCAACTCGGCCGTGGCAGCAAGGACTTCACCAGCGTCGTCGAGTTCTACGAGGACTTCGCCGACGTCCGTCTGCAGACCAAGGAGACCGGCAAGTGAGCACCACCGGCGTTGAGATTCCCGTCGTCCACCAGCTGATCGGCGGGGCGTGGGGACCCGCGGACTCCGGCGAATGGACCGAGGTGGAGAACCCCGGCCGCCGCGAGATCATCGGCCGCGTCCCGGCCTCCGGCGCCTCGGACGTGGACCGCGCGGTGGCCGCCGCCAAGGAGGCGTTCCCGGCCTGGCGCGCACGGCCCTCGCGCGAGCGGGGCGCCTTGCTGATCAAGCTCGGCGACAAGATCGCCGAGCACCAGGAGGAACTGGCGCGGATCATCGCCTCCGAGACGGGCAACGCCCTGCGCACGCAGGCCCGCGGCGAGGCCGCCTCGGCGGTGGACATCTTCCGTTACTACGGGCAGGTCGCCTCCGAGCAGAAGGGCGAGACGCTCCCGCTGGGCGACGGCCTGCTCTCGTACACGGTGCGTGAGCCGCTGGGCGTGGTGGGCGGCATTGTGCCGTGGAACGCGCCGGTGCAGCTGTCCGCGCTGAAGATCGCCATGGCGCTGTCCATGGGGAACACGCTGGTGCTGAAGACCGCGGAGCTGGCCCCGCTCGGGGTGCTGCGGATGGCGCAGTGGGCGGCGGAGATCCTGCCCGACGGCGTGCTGAACGTGCTGTCCGGCTCGGGCGCGGTGGCGGGCGCGCGGATCGCCTCGCACCCGGACATCGCCAAGCTGACCTTCACCGGCTCGACCGGGGTCGGGCGCAGCATCTTGGCTGCGGCCGCGGATCGGATCGTGCCGGTCACGCTGGAGCTGGGCGGGAAGTCCCCGGTCATCGTCTTCCCCGACTCCGACGACGACGCCACGGTCGATGGTGTGATCATGGGCATGCGCTTCACCCGCCAGGGCCAGTCCTGCACCGCAGGCTCCCGCCTGTACCTGCATGAGGACATCTTCGATTCGTTCCTTCAGAAGCTGACCGCCAAGCTCGCCCAGCTGAAGATCGGTGACCCGCTGGACGAGGACAGCGACATCGGTGCCATCGTCAGCGAGACCCAGTACGACAAGGTCTGCGACTACATCCAGTCGGCGCTCGACAAGGGCGGCAAGCTGATCACTGGCGGTGTGCAGAAGCCTGTCGACCAGGACGGGTACTACGTCGCACCGACCGTCATCAGCGGCGTCGACGCCGACTGGGAGATCACCCGCGAAGAGGTCTTCGGCCCGGTCCTGGTCGTTATTCCCTGGCGCGACGAGGACGAGGTCGTGGCCGCGGCCAACGACTCCGCCTACGGGCTGGCCGGCTACGTGTGGTCGAAGAACATCGACCAGGCGCTGCGCACCGCCCACCGGCTGGAGGTGGGCTGGATCCAGATCAATCGCGGCGGCGGGCAGATCCCCGGCATGGCCTACGGCGGCATCAAGCAGTCCGGCCTGGGCCGCGAGTACTCCGTGGACGGCGCGCTGGAGAGCTTCACCCAGCACAAGAGCTTCACCATCGCCTACACGGCCTGACGCATCCCGGCCCTCACGGCCTTCCAGCGCACCACCCCGCGCGCACTCGCGTCACGCACGACGTCTGGCAGGCGTCGCTGAAGCCCGGAGCCGCACCCGGTCTGTCGTTTTTCCCCACTCCGCTCCGGCGGCGCCTGTCAGCGTGACGGCTCCGCCGTCCCCGAAGGAGTCCCTCCATGGGTACCACCACCCCTCCGCCGCCGACCCACGGCGTCGAAATTACCGATGACGGGCTCGCGCAGAGCCTGACCAAGCGTCATATCCGGATGATCGCCGTCGGCGGCGCTATTGGCGTCGGCCTCTTCCTCGGGTCCGGCGGCGGCATCGCGAAGGCCGGACCCGCGCTGATCGGCGTCTACGCGATCACTGGTGTGTTCATCTACATCATCATGCGCGCCCTGGGCGAGCTGCTGATCTATCGGCCGGTCAGCGGCAGCTTCGCCGAGTACGCCCGTGAGTTCATGGGCCCGGCCTACGGCTTCATCACCGGCTGGGGCTACTGGACGACGTGGACGGTGATCGGCATGGCCGAGATCACCGCGGCGGGCATCTACGTCCACTACTGGTTCCCGTTCATCCCGCAGTACGTCACCGCGTTCGTCGTCCTGGTGGCGCTGGTGCTGCTCAATCTCCTGAAGGTGGGGGCGTTCGGCGAAGCGGAGTTCTGGTTCGCGTCCATCAAGATCACCGCGATTCTGGGGCTGATCATCGGCGGCACGCTTGTCGCGGTCTTCAGCATCGGTGACGCCGGCGCCAACAGCGCCTTCGCCCACCTGTGGAACCACGGCGGCGCAGCTCCCCATGGCTGGCTGGCGGTCCTGCTCGCCTTCCAGATCGTGGTCTTCTCCTACCAGGGCGTCGAGTTGATCGGCATGACGGCCGCCGAGACGAAGGACCGCGACACCGTCCTGCCCAAGGCGATCAACTCCATCCCCTGGCGGATCGGCATCTTCTACGTCGGCTCGCTGCTGGTCCTGCTGACCTTGTTCCCCTGGACCGAGTTCAGCGCGGGCGAGAGCCCGTTCGTGAAGGCTCTGACCCACATCGGTCTGCCGGCCGCGGGCAGCGTCATGAACTTCGTCGTCCTCACCTCCGCCCTGTCTTCCTGTAGTTCCGGCCTGTTCAGCAACGGCCGCCTGCTCAAGCGGCTCGCTGCCGACGGCGTCGCCCCCGCACGGTTCGCCACCGTCAACAAGGGCCACGTACCCGCCGCGGCCATCCTGGCCTCCGGCACCGCCATGATGATCGGCGTCCTGGTCAACGCGGTCGTCCCCGACCAGGCATTCGTCTACATCTCCTCCGTCGCCACCCTGGGCGCGATCTGGAGCTGGCTGGTCATCATCGTCTGCCACATGCTCTACCGCCGTAGGCTCGCCCGCGGCGAAGTGCACGAAAGCTGGTTCAAGCTGCCCTTCGCCACCCCGCTGAGCTGGCTTGTGATCGCCTTCCTGACCTTCGTCACGGTCATCCTCGGCTTCGACGCCGATAACCGCATCGCCTTGTACGCGCTGCCAGTGTGGGCAGCAGCCCTGATCGGCGGCTACCTGTACGCCAAGCCGAAGATCGTCGCCAGAGGGGTAGCCGCAGCGGCAGCGGCGGCCGCCCACGAGCCGGTCACCAGCCCCTCGGCTGTCGCCGCCGCAGCCGGGGACAAGTCCGCGACGCGCCGCACGAACTGACCCCGCCGGGCCGCCGGCAACCCCCGGCGGCCCGGCTCACGATCTGTCGCCGCCGCACCGGCGACACGCGGGCTCCTCCCCTTGGCCCGCACTCCGGCGGGCTGCCGAACCACGGCGGCAGCCCGCCTCCGACCTTCGTTTCCCGACCCGCAAGGAGTCCCTCCTCGTGAACGCCCGCCCGTCCTCCGCCATCGCCCCCTGGGCCAATGTCCCAAGCCGGCAGCGGCTGCACGAACTGGAGACCCAGCACCGCGAGGAGGGCTCGGCGGCGGTCACCGGCGCGGTCAGCCGCACCCTGGACGCGTACCACTACCGCATGGCCACCGAAGGTCTCGTGCTGTACGCCGGGACGAACGTACTGTCCCCGGCCGTGCGCGCCGCCCACGACGGCGCCCTGTCCACCCGCCCCGCGCTCGGCTGGCCCGGCGGAAAACTCCAGACCGGCGTGCAGGAGATCGAAGCCCTCGAAGTCATCGCCACCACCCAGGTCGCCCACGCCATGCGCGCCACCTACGCCGAGATCCGCTTCCTGACCGCGACCATGGCCAATCTGGCCCTCTACAGCGCCTTCACCCAGCCCGGCGACACCATCGCCGTGCTCTCTCCCGAGGCCGGCGGCCACGCCAGCCACCACGCGTACGCCACCGCCGGTGTGCGCAGCCTGAACACCGTCTACCTGCCCTACAGCGACGCCGACTTCGACGTCGACGCCGACGTCCTGGACGTCTTCCTCACCACTCACCGGCCCAGGCTGATCCTGGTCGGCGGCAGCGTCACCCTGTTCCCTCACGATCTCGGCGTTCTGCGCGAGGCCGCCGACCGCATCGGCGCGCTGCTCGCCTACGACGCCTCCCACGCCGCCGGCCTCATCGCCGCCGGATACGTCCAGGACCCGCTCGCCGAAGGCGCCCATGTCGTCACTTTCTCCACCTACAAGACCTTCGCTGGGCCCGCCGGAGGCGCCGCCGTCACCAACGACCCCCAGTTGGCCGAGGCGATCTCACACGCCGCCTACCCGGTCCTCAGCTCCAACTACGACCCCGCCCGGCTCGGCCCACTGGCCATCGCTGCCGCCGAGGCCACCGAACAGAAACCGTCCTGGGCCGCACCCACCATCACCGCCGCCCAGCATCTGGCCGCGCACCTGGCCAGTCAGCGCTACGCCGTCCTCGGCGCCGACCGCGGCTACACCCGCACCCACCAGGTCGTCATCGACGCAACCGCCCTGGGCGGCGGAGTCGGCGCGGTCGACCGCCTGGCGGCCCACGGTATCTACGCCGGCACCTGCCGCCTGCCCTGGCAACCGCCCGACGCACCTGCCCAGGGCATCCGGCTCGGCACCCAGGAAATCATCCGCCGTGGAGCCGACATCGCGACCATGTCCCGCGTCGCGGCCGTCATCCATCACGCCCTGACCAACCGGGGCCCGGCCAACACCGAGGCAGCCGCCGAACTGGGCGCCAGCCTTGGCCCCGACCTGTGGACCGCCCCGAAGCCCGTACAGCCCGTGTGAACCGGGCAGCCCGTGGAGCCGCGCCCGCTCCGACCGCCGCGGATCTAGTGCCCCGACAAGCAACGTTCGCCCCGTCGCGACGCCCGGCACGCTCCCCCGAGCTCTCCGAGCAGGGGGCCCCCACTCGCCGCACCGGCCGAAAGCCCAAGTACGTCCAGTACGAGGACTTCCGGCCGGCACTCCCCCAAGCTCTCCGAGCAGGGGCCCCCAGAGCACGCACCGGACGCCGCTCCTTCACGGGCAAACGTCGCCTGCCACGGCACTAGCCTGATCAGCATCAGCAGGGGTGCCCGCGCCCGAGGCCCCCCTCTCTCTCCCTCCTCTGCACGCCATCACTCAAAGGGACAGCGCGGCATGGCCAACATCGACATCCAGAACATCGTGGACGGGGTCGCCACCGCACTCGGCAAGGGCGTCTCCATCGACGACCTCAGCGGCCGCCTGGTCACCTACAGTGCCCAGCAGGGCCGTGCCGATGAAGCCCGCATCCGCGCCCTGCTCACCCGGGCCGTCCCCGAGGACATCCGCGCCTGGCAGGACAAGCACGGCGTCGCTACCGCCACCGAGCCCGTGGAAGTGCCCCCCAACCCCGATCTGGGCATGCGCGCCCGCCTCTGCGTCCCACTCATGCACCACGGAGTGAAGACCGGCACCCTGTGGATCCTCCAGTCCGACGACACCTGGTCCGCCCCGGCCCTCCTCGACCAACTCGCCTGCCTCGGCAACCAGATCGACACCCTGGCCGCCCTCCAGTACGACAAGGCCAACCCGCAGTTGGAGGAACGTCGCAGCCGCGAAACCATCTTCCAGCACGCCTGCCAAGCCGACCCCACCACCCTCGACAACCTCAGAACCTGGCCCGCGCTGTACGCGCTGGACACCGTGCACGTCCTGGTGTGCCTGCCCACCCTCGCCCACAACCCGGCCCGCCGCAGCGACACCGCGGCCGCCCAACTGCGCGTGGCCCTGCACCAGACGCTGGCCGCCTACAGCCACGCACTGGCCACATCCGTGCAGGACACCCACACCACCATCCTGGTCCGCTCCAGTCACGGCGCCGACACCCCGCGCCGGCTGCACCGCGACCTCACCGCCGCCGTGGCGACCACCGCAGCCCACGCCGACACGCCACCCCCGGTGTTCGTCGGCGTCAGCAACCCCCTCAAGACCATCGACCGCCTCCCCGATGCCTACCAGCAGGCCGTCACCGCCGCCCAGGCCGCCGCCGTAGACCCCGAACTCAGCCCTCTTGCCACGTGGGACGACATCGGCCCGTACCGCTTCCTCGCAAGAAACCTCCGCCGGGACACCCTCCACCAGTCCGAGCTCTACGACCGCCTGCAAGCGGCCGACGACAGCGGCGACCTCCTCCACACCCTGGAGGTCTACTACGACAGCGCCAGCGTCAACCAGGTCGCCCAACGTCTCCACCTCCACCGCACCAGCCTCTACTACCGCCTCGGCCGCATCAAAGACGCGATCGGCACCGACCCTGCCGACGGCCCGGCACGCCTGGAACTCCACATGGCCATCAAGACCGCCCGCTGGGCGCGCCGCCCCCGCATGCTCTGACCCGGAGATTTCGACGGGTCGCTGGAGGGTGGATCGCGTGTGACGACGGAGATCTGCCCAATCGGATCTTGAGCCCAGGCACGGATGTCGGAGGGCGACGATGGAACAGCCGCGGATACGCCTCGGCAACGATGGTGTGTGGCTGGAGTTGGCTCGGACCGGTGCGGACAGCTGGCAGATCACGGCGGATTGGTGCTCCTGGCTGACAGCTGACTTCACTGCGGATCTCAGTGCCGCGGAGGTCGTGGACTTCGCGGCGCGGATGCTCTCTCACCCGCGCGCGCCGTCGGGTGTGCGCTTTTCGGCGGCGGTGACTCCCGATCGGAACAGTCCGCTGACGTTGAAGGCGGAGCCAGTCGGGGACGATTTCGCCTTTTTCGTGCGCCTGACTCCCAACGGCGACGACAGCGTGTGTCATTTGCAGATGGAGATCGATCCGATCGCCACGGTGGAACTTCGTGAGACATTCAGTGCGCTGCACGCGGCGCTGGTGGTCTGACCGCCCGGAGCGTTTTGGTCAGGCCGCCGTCGTAAGTGGGGGTCCGCCCCCGCGGGGACCGGCAGGTCAAGGACAACGAGGCCGAAATGCGCGAGGCCATCGCTGCAACTCGCACCACTCTGACCACCCTGCCGGGCCTGGACACCGTGCTGGCCGCGAAGGTCCTCGGCCACATCGGGGACCTAGCCGTTGGCGCCACCCTGCGGATGGCGTGGCAGGCCGACCGGCGCGCACTACTGGCCGTGGCGGTCAGCGAGATCGGCCAGGGCATCGCCGCAGCCGCCAGCCTGCTCGCCATCAACGCCGTCATGCACGCCCGGTGAACAAGCGCCTGCCGGTTCACGCGTACTTCATGGCCTCCGCGCACCCAGATGACCGGCATCTCCTTGCGGACCCTTTCCCAGGTCGGCGGTGGCGTTGTCCTCGGGGGTTGAGACTAGTACTGCAACCGCATCTGGGGTGACGATCAACGGCGTCTGTCGTTGATGTGACTGTGTGCTGATGGGTTGACGGTCGAGCAGGTTGAGTCG
>NZ_JBEYTS010000136.1:0-8514 GCF_040643155.1 Streptomyces sp. NPDC047453
CGTTCCTTGCTCGCTCCCTTGATCAGCCCCTGACCGGCCGGTCAGGGGCGGCGCGCCACCTTACGCCGCGGTCAGCGGCCCAGGTACTTCGGCTTCTCCTTGTCGACGAACGCCTGGACGGCGATCGCGTGGTCCTCGGACTGCCCTGCCCGGGTCTGGAGTTCGTCCTCCTTCTGGAGGGTCTCCTCCAGGGAGTGCGTCAGTCCGAAGGCCACCGCCTCCTTCAGCGCCGCGTACGCCGCCGTCGGCCCCTCGGCCAGCGCCCGCGCCGTCCTCTCGGCCTCGGCCCGCAGTTCGGCGGCCGGCACGACCCGGTTCGCGATGCCCAGTTCGTGCGCCTCCTGGGCGGTGATGCGGCGCGGGAAGAGCAGCAGGTCGGTGGCGCGGGACGGCCCCACCACCCGAGGCAGGGTCCACGAGATCCCCGAGTCCCCGGTGAGCGCGACGCCCGCGAACGAGGTGTTGAAGGACGCCGTGTCCGCCACGACCCGGTAGTCGGCGGCGAGCGCGAAGCCGAAGCCCGCCCCGGCGGCGACCCCGTTCACGGCGGCGACCACCGGCTTCCGCGCCCCCGCCAGCGCCCGCACGATCGGGTTGTAGTGCTCCCGCACGGTGCTCATGGTCTGCCCCGACCCGGACTCCCGGTCGGCGGCCAGCAGCCCGATGTGCTCCTTGAGGTCCTGGCCCACGCAGAACGCCCGGTCCCCGGCGGCGGTGAGCAGGACCGCCCGCACGGCGCCGTCGTCCGCCGCCTCCCGGGCCGCGTCCCGGAGAGCCACCTTGGCGGCGACGTTCAGCGCGTTCATCGCCTCGGGGCGGTTCAGCGTGATCGTCGCGAGCCCGTCGCTCACCTCGTAGAGCACGGTGTCGGCCATGGGATCCCCTCCGGTGTCGCCTCGATGACGTACCGCTCGGTACGTCATGGTCGATCCTGGTCCGAGGACAGCATGACGGAGATCACCGGCCGGGGCGCGGACCCGGCATGTGACCTGCGTCAAAGAATTCCGGGGCGTCCGCGGCGGGCGCACGAAGACGCGGAGGCGCAGTATCGCAGTCACATCGCCGAATTGAGTGGTTTTGCTCGCGCGCGTTGCCCAAGCGATGCCAACTGATGTTGGTCATCGGGTCCTGGGATGCGGGATAATGGCTTGGAAGCAATGTGTTCGATGCCGGTGTCGCGTGTCCTGTGCCGTCCTGGACAGGGATCGCGCGCGTGCCCTTTCGGTGGGCCGTCGGCTTTGACGATGAGCTGGGTTTCAGGAAGGGGAACGAGCATGGCGGCCATGAAGCCGCGGACGGGTGATGGCCCGCTCGAGGTGACCAAGGAGGGGCGGGGCATCGTCATGCGCGTTCCGCTCGAAGGCGGCGGTCGGCTCGTCGTCGAGTTGACCCCTGACGAGGCCGACGCGCTCGGCGACGCCCTCAAGAAGGTCGTCGGCTGACGCGGAAGCGACCATACCCTTTCAGTAGCCCCGGCATCGTACGCGGTGTCGGGGTCGCTGTTTGTGCGGGGCCGCGCGACACGCGGGTGACGCGAGCGCTCAGCGTTTGACGGCGCACAGCAGTCCGTCGCCCACCGGCAGCAGGGAAGGTGTCAGGTCGGGGCTCTCGCGCACCGTGCGCAGCAGCTCCCGCAGCCGCACGACCTCCGTCGGCTGCGGTCCGGAGTCCACCGTCCGTCCGTGCGCGAAGACACCCTCGAAGGCGACGAGGCCTCCCGGGCGCAGTAGGCGCAACGATTCAGCGAGGTACTCGGGGAACTCCTGCCGGTCGCCGTCGCAGAACACGAGGTCGTATCCCGCGTCCGCGAGCCGGGGCAGCACGTCCAGGGCGCGGCCGGGGATGAAGCGGGCGCGGTTGCCGGCGAAGCCCGCGGCGCGGAACGCCTGGCGGGCGAACTGCTGGTGCTCCGGCTCGGGATCGACGGTGGTCAGCACCCCGTCCGGCCGCATGCCGTGCAGCAGGTGGATCCCGGAGACCCCGGTGCCGGTGCCGATCTCCGCGACCGCCTTGGCGTCCACGGTGGCGGCCAGCAACCGCAGCGCGGCGCCCGCGCCGGGCGACACCGAGCGCAGCCCTGCATCACGGGCCCGCTCACGGGCCCAGCGCAGCGCGTCGTCCTCGGCGACATAGGCGTCGGCGAACGCCCAGCTCGTCTGCCGGTTGCCGGTAATGACCCTCTCCTGTCCCCGTGGTTGCCTGGGCGTGACTGTATCCGTTGGGGCCGGGAACCCGCAGATGGGACCGGTCGTTTGAAGGGGTGAGGAAGCGACACGGGGCGCGAGGAAGGCGTGGACGGGGGGTATGGGATGGATCGGGACACCGAGCAAGTGCTGACGCAGTCGCACCAGCCGTGCCAGCACGTGTCAAATTCTCGTAAAACTGCTTATCCGGAGCTAACGGGCGAGGTGGCTATGGTAGGGGCTCCACTGGACACCACCAGAGCCGACAGGGGAGGTGCGGCTGCGCCTGAAGATCGGGGAGGAGTGCTACGGCGCTTTCTCGGATCGGCGGGCAGGCCGAAATCCGTGACCAACACTGCTGCTGACGTGAGCCACACCGCCGAATCCACCCAGACCGCGACCTTCTCGACCGACGCGGACGGGCAGGCGTGGACTCCGCCCACCTGGGAGGAGATCGTCAGCACGCACAGCGGCCGTGTCTACCGCCTGGCCTACCGCCTCACCGGCAACCAGCACGACGCCGAGGATCTCACCCAGGAGGTCTTCGTCCGCGTCTTCCGCTCCCTGTCGACCTACACGCCGGGCACGTTCGAGGGCTGGCTGCACCGCATCACCACGAACCTCTTCCTGGACATGGTCCGCCGCAAGCAGCGCATCCGCTTCGACGCGCTCGGCGACGACGCGGCCGAGCGGCTGCCCAGCAAGGAGCCCACTCCGCAGCAGCTCTTCAACGACGCGCACTTCGACGCGGACGTCCAGCAGGCCCTGGACACCCTCGCGCCCGAGTTCCGTGCCGCCGTCGTCCTGTGCGACATCGAAGGACTGTCGTACGAGGAGATCGCCGCGACCCTGGGCGTCAAGCTCGGTACGGTGCGCTCCCGCATCCACCGCGGCCGTTCGCAGCTGCGCAAGGCCCTTGCGCACCGCTCGCCGCAGGCCCGGGCCGAGCGCCGCGGCTTCGTGGCCCCGGTCCCCGCGCTGGGGGGAGGGGGCGCGACCGCGTGAGTGGATCACGACCGGACCCCGCGGGGCGCCTCGCGGAACAGCATCTGGGAGACCGGCTCGCCGCCCTCGTGGACGGCGAGCTCGGTCACGACACGCGTGAGCGTGTCCTGGCGCATGTGGCCACCTGCCCGAAGTGCAAGGCGGAGGTCGACGCACAGCGCCGTTTGAAGAACGTCTTCGCCCAGGCGGCCCCACCGCCTCCCTCCGAGAGCTTCCTGGCCCGCCTCCAGGGACTCCCGGGGGGTGGTACCGGCGGCGGTGGTGGTGGTTCGCCGCTGGGCGGCGGAGGGCTGCCCGGAGGGCTGTCCTCAGGCTCCGGGGTGTTCGGGGTGGAGCGCGGCGAGCAGTTCGAGTTCGGGTATGTTCCGGCCCGGCCGCATCCCGCCGTCCCCGCCGAGGATCGCGGCTTCCGGATCCACCCCGTCGGCCGTCCCGACAGCGAGCGGTCCGCCTCGCGAGGGCTGCGGTTCGCGTTCGTCGCCGCCGGGGCCGTGTCGCTGGCCGCGGTCGCCCTGGGCGGGGTGACCACCGGCTCGGCGGGTGACACCGCCGCGGAGGCGCGCGGCTCCGGGACCGGCAGCAACGTGACTCCGGCGCGCACGGCGGGTGTGGGCGCGGCGTCGGCGTCCGACACCGCGCGGCGCCGCCAGTCGGCCGCGCCGCAGTCGGGCCAGGGACAGCGGTCGTCGGGCTCGGCGCAGGCTGTCTCGGCGCCGCCGGCCGCACCGCTGCTGCCGGGGGCCGTGCCTCCCGGCGGGCAGACGCAGAACGTGATGCATCCGCTGACCACCCCGGTGGTCGCGGGCGCGGCCGTCATGTCGCCGTTGATACGTCCGTTCACCGCGACCCCGCCGATCTCCCTGACCTCGTGGTCCGCCGACCCGGGACTCACGACCCCGGGCCTGCTCACCGCGCCCTCTCCCACCGCTTCCTCCTACACCGCGCACTGACCGGTCCCTGCGCCCCGGCCCGGGAACCTGGTTGAATCCACAGTGGTCGCGCCCATGACACCGGTCGGGGCGCGGAGTCGACGACGCACGGCCACCGAACGACGAGCCGTGCCGCGACCCGCTGTGGGGAGAACATGAACGAGGGCAAGCCCACGAAGTCCGCCCGCCCGAAGTGGTGGAGCCGCGCAGTCCCTCCGGACGACCGGCCGGAGGGCACGTCCGGTCCGGTCCCGGCCGCCGACGCGGCCGGGACGTCCGCCCAGGGTGTCGCAGCCGGTGGGTCCGTGGTCGAGGAGCCGCAGGGCGCGGCACCCGCACGCACCGACGCAAACGGTGACTACGAACTGGATCGCCCGCTCCAGGCCTCCGGCGCCGCCCCCGACACGGGCGACTTCGAACTCGCTCGGCCCCGCCCGGCGTCCACCGGGGCGGAGGACGCGCCGTCCGCCCTTGCCGCCGAGTCGGACCACGCATCGGCGGCACCGGCAGCGTCGGCTGCGCCTGCCGCACCTGCCGCGCCTGCCGCGCCTGCCGCGCCTGCCGCGCCTGCCGCACCTGCCGCGCCTGCCGTACCTGCTGCACCTGTCGTGCCCGCGGTGCCCGGCGAGCTCGCTGCCCCCGCTGCGCCTGCCGAGCCTGCCGTACCCACCGTGCCCGCCGTGCCTGCGGCGCACGGCGAGCCTGCTGCACCTGCTGCGGCGCCCGCCGCACCTGCCGAGCCTGCGGCGCCCGGAGAGCCTGCCGCGCTCGCTGCGCCCGCCGTGCCCGCCGTGTCCGCGGCGCCCGGAGAGCCTGCCGTACTCACCGCGCCCGCCGTGCCTGCGGCACACACCGCGCCCGCCGTGCCTGCGGCACACGGCGAGCCCGCCGTGCCCGATGCGTCGGTGACTCCCGCCGGGCCCGGTGTTCCCGGGGTGTCTGCCGAGATGGGTGCCAACCGGCCCGTGGAGGGGCCGTCCGGGGCCGTTGACGCCTCCGTCGTCTCCGGCGAGCGGCCCAGGCCGTTGCACGATCCCGATCCCTACAGCACCCCTCCGTACGGTGAGCCCGGTCCCTGGGCTCCCGCCCCGCCCGTGCAGCACCCGGCGGTGACGCCCGCCCAGGGCACACCCGCTCTCTCCTCCGGCACCCCTGTACCCGCCCCCCAGGGCTCGCCCGCCGTGGACGCCCAGCCGTACGGTTCGGCGCACCCGGCGCCCCAGCCGGGCGCTCCGGCTCCCACGCACCCCGCGCCCTCCGGCCTCCCCTCGCAGCCGCAGACCCCGGCCGCCGCACCGCAGGAGGCGCAGCCCGCGGACGCCAGGCCGGCGGGCGTGCCGCAAGGAACCCCGCTCGGGGGCGACCCGTCGCACGGTGTGCCCGCCCAGGCAGCGGGTGACGGGCACGGCATGCCGGCCCCCGGCGCTGCGGAGGCCCACCCCGGTGCCGGCCCCGCCGACCCCTGGGGGCGTTATGACCCCTGGGCCGGTGGCCAGGTCGCCGCGCCGTTGCAGCAGAGCGGGGTCGGCGTGCTCAGCGTCGAGCAGCGGCACCGGCGGGTCACACGGGCGCTGGTGAGCGGGGCCGTGGTGCTCGCGCTGGTGTCCGGGGCGCTCGGCGGGCTCGCCGGGGCGTACCTCGAGCGCAACGGCCGCGTGGGCACCGTGGAGCTGCCGCAGGCCGGGAAGGAGCCCGCCGGGCGCGCCCCGGACAGCGTCGCCGGGATCGCCGCGCGGGCCCTGCCCAGCGTGGTGACGCTGCACGTCAGCGGCTCCGGCGAGCAGGGCACCGGCACCGGGTTCGTGCTCGACCGTCTCGGCCACGTCCTGACCAACAACCACGTCGTGGAGAACGCCGCCTCCGGCGGCGACATATCGGTGACCTTCAGCGGCGGCCAGACCGCCAAGGCCAGGATCATCGGCCGGGACGCCGGATACGACCTCGCCGTCGTCCAGGTCCGCGGCGTGCGCGGCCTGCCCCCGATCCCGCTCGGCAACTCCGACAACGTGCAGGTGGGCGACCCGGTCGTCGCCATCGGCGCGCCGTTCGACCTGGCCAACACCGTCACCTCCGGCATCATCAGCGCCAAGGAGCGTCCCATCACGGCCGGCGGCGAGAAGGGCGACGGCAGCGACGTGTCCTACGTCGACGCCCTCCAGACCGACGCCCCGATCAACCCGGGCAACTCCGGCGGCCCCCTCCTCGACGCCCGCGGCCGGGTCGTCGGCATCAACTCCGCCATCCGCTCCGCGGACACCGGCTCCGACCTGCAGACCGGCCAGGCCGGTTCCATCGGCCTGGGCTTCGCCATCCCCGTCAACCAGGCCAGGCGCGTCGCCGAGGAGCTGATCAACCACGGCAAGGCCAGCCACCCGGTGATCGGGGTGACCCTGGACATGAACTACCCCGGCGACGGAGCCAGGGTCGGCGCCAAGGGCCGGGACGGCGGACCGCCGGTCACTTCCGGCGGTCCCGGTGCCAAGGCGGGCATCAGGGCCGGAGACGTCATCACCGCGGTGGATGGCCAGCGCGTCCACTCGGGCGAGGAGTTGATCGTGAAGACACGCGCCCACCGCCCCGGCGACCGTCTGGAGCTGACCGTCGAACGCGACGGAAAGGCACGGAAGGTTTCCCTGGTACTCGGGTCCTCTAACAGCAACTGACACAAAACGTGCGCAACAAGCCGGAAAACCCGTCGTGTACACGCAGTCCGACACCTCGGGACGGTACCGGTCGGGCACGTTGGCCGGGTACCGTGGATCCGGCCCGGACCACGGACAGCCCCACACAGACCGGACCACCCGAGGGCCGAGGACCGAGGACATCGCAAGGAGCTTCAGGTGTTCAATGACATAGGACCGCTCGAGCTGCTGACGATCATCATCGTGGCCGTGCTCGTGTTCGGTCCCGAAAAGCTCCCGAAGGTCATCCAGGACGTGACACGCACGATCCGGAAGATCCGTGAGTTCTCGGAGAGCGCCAAGCAGGACATCCGCAGCGAACTCGGCCCGGAATTCAAGGACTTCGAGTTCGAGGACCTCAACCCCAAGACGTTCATCCGCAAGCAGCTGGACAACGACGACCTGGGGCTGCAGGAGATCCGCAACGGCTTCGACCTGAAGAAGGAGATGGCCGAGGTCACGGACGCGGTGAACGGCAACGAGTACGACTCCTCGGCGTCCTCCACGTCCTCTTCGGGGTCCGCGGGCTCTTCGGGTTCGGCCGGCGGCCGGATCGACATGACCAAGAAGCCCGAGGCCGCCGCTCAGGAGGAGCGCCCGCCCTTCGACGCGGACGCCACCTGACCCGTTCCATGTGACGCGTTTCACGCCGTGCACGGCCCGTGCACGGCGTGAAACGGCCGTACCCGCGACCCACGCGCCGAGAGGTTTCCCGGCTGCCCGAAGCGGGATGGATATGCTGCCGAGTTGTTGTGCGGACCGGACGAGTACGCCCGAAGGGGGGCGGGACACCCCGGTTCGACGAGAGCGAGGAGGCCACCGGGCACATGGAGACGACAAGTCGGGCAGGCGCGCAGGCGCCGGCCGCGGAGGGCGGACAACAGTCACCCTTCGCCCGGCGCACGGCCGACGGTTACCTGCTGGCGCCCTTTCCCTGGTACGGCCTCGACGAGGCCTTCACGGGGCCGCGCTGGCTGATGCAGGTCGGCACTTCGGCCGACGGTTCCGTGGAACACGGTTCGACCGGGCACGGCGACGAGCCGTCCGTACGCAACGAGTCCGTGTCCGGATCGCCGGACGAGCCCAAGGAGAGGTTCGCGGTCGTCGTCACCGTCGCCGCCCAACCCGTACGGCGCCTCGCCGACGGCACGGGCCAGCTGGAGGCCACCTCGGTCTCCTCGGCGGCCTGGCTTGCCGCGGTGGGCCTGCTGTCCTTCACCTGGCCCGGGCAGGTGGACCACACCCTGCGGGACGACTGGCTGGAGCAGCAGACGGAGACCGCGTGGGAGCTGGCCGACGACCTGTCCGGCCCGGAGTGGTCCATGCTCTCCCTGCCCGTGGACGGCGTCCCGACGCCGTTCTACTACCGGGAGTCGGAGTTCGGCTGGGTACTCGCCGGTTCCACCTCCCAGGGCGTCCACGTGGGGGCGTACGGCAGGGGCATGAGCGCGTACGGGCTCGGCTTCGCCATGATCAAGGACATCAACGCGTACGCCTGACACCACGCGGCACACGGCGTACACGGCGTACATGGCGGACACGGCACGAAGGGGCGCCGTCCACGCGGGACGGCGCCCCTGTCGCCATACGGGCGGTACGGGCCGCCACGGCCCTCGTACGGCCTAGTACTGCAACCGCATCTGGGGGTTGTGGCCTCGACGTTTGTAGTGGGAGCGGCGGGCTCGGGCCTGGCTGTGTCTACGGAAGTGTGACCAG
>NZ_JBEYTS010000137.1:0-8462 GCF_040643155.1 Streptomyces sp. NPDC047453
CCAGTTCTACCGGGGCTCCGCTTCTCGCGTCTGGCGTCCTTCCAAATCAGCCCTCACTTGCAGCCACGCACCAACCCGTAACTTCATGGCCTTGGCCTTTAGGCACTTGCCAGTACGATCAGCGTGAGCACCGCGGGCACGGCGGGCACAGCAAAGCCGCCGCGGTAACTGCCGTGGAGGTAAAGCACTCCCGCCATGACGAGCGGCCCGGCCCGCGTCCCAGCGCGGCGGTGGTGTGGGGAGCATTGCGTCCCGCGCGGAATAGCGCATGGCTCGCCCGCTGCGCTCGGCGGCGATCAGCAGGGCGCCCAGCGGCCAGTTCCCGGCGAGGGTCAGGAGCGGTATCACGATCGCCCGACTGGCGTGGGGCCGGCCGCGCCGGCTCCACGCCAGTCGGCCTCGCCTGGTCCCTGCTCCGCCGGCTGAGCAACCGCGTTTAAGGTGGCTGCCTGGATCAGCCTGCGTACACGCGGTGAACGAACTCGGCGAGCTGGTCGTCGGTGAGGTGACGAGCGACGTCCGCCTCGCTGATCATGCCGATCATGCGCTTGTCCTTGAGCACCGGCAGACGCTTGATCCGGTGGTCCTCCATCTCACGCAGGACTTCGGAGACATCGGAACCGGCGTCGATCCAGCGCGGCGTGCCCTCGCACAGGTCACCGCACGTCACCTGCGCGGGGTCGTGACCTGCGGCGATACATTTCACGACGATGTCACGGTCCGTGATGATGCCGCACATCCGGTCGTCGTTGTTCGGGTCGCTGACCGGCAGCGCCCCCACCTCGTGGTCCCTCATCATCTGCGCGGCGCGGTCCAGCGTTTCGTTGAGGGGAATCCACTGGGCTGCAGGGGTCATGATGTCTTTGGCAGTCGTCATCGTTCGGCTCTCCACTGTGTGCGGGCTTTGGCCAGGCCCTTGTTGGCGGCCACGGCCACCCTCCGACTTCTCCTCGTTTCCTCTTGCCTAGCGCCCTCACCAGCGCCGTTTGGGCACCATGGCGTCTCGGCAGGACGTCAGCGCCGCCGACGCGTGTTCACTGTGAACGGGGGTGCTGCCGGGGTCGCGCTGCACGGCTACGCCTGCGGCCACCGCCCTAACTCCAGTGTCCGACGAGAGGTCCAGGTCTGCACGTCGTCCCCCCATGGTCCTGCCGTCGCCATGCGCTGACGGATGGCGGCCGGTGCAGTGAGCGGTGACCGCCCGGTCTGCACGGCGTCGTCTACCGCCGGAGCCCTCATGTCACAGCGGTACCGCCGACGCCATTGTAGACGTGACACGCCTGCTCCCGCTTTCCTGGCTTCCCGTCACAATGTCGTGGGTCAGCCGACCGGCCGTACGGTCCGCTTCCAGTAAGCCGGCATGTCAGACCACCGGTGCCCCAGCAGGTCGCACTGGCTTCTCCCCACCACTTACGGGAGTTCCTCCATGCGCTCCTCCACCCTGCGGAGACTCTTCAGGCGCACCGCTCTGGCCGCCGCCTGACCACGGTCACCCCCCTTGCCCCGAACCGCCGCGGCCGCCGGCACCCTTCAGCAGGTCACGAACTTCGGATCCAACCCCGGTAACCTGGCGATGCACGAGTACGTGGCCGCGAACCTCCCCGCGAACGTGCCGCTGGTCGTGGCCCCGCACGGCTGCAGTCAGTCGGGAAGCGACCACCATGCGCATTCCGTCTGGCAGAAGTTCGCCGACCAGTGGGGCTTCGCGGTGGTCTACCCGCAGACCAGCGCGGCCAACAACCTCCTGTCCTGATTCAGTTGGTTCGACCCCGCCAAGGACAGCCGCGGCAAGGGCGAGGCGGCCTCGGCCATGCAGATGGTCGACACCGCCGCGGCGCAGTTCGGCTCGGACCGCGGCTGATCTTCGTGACCGGCCTGTCCGCCGGCGGAGGCATGACCGCCGACCTGCTTCCCGGAACTCCGCGCTGCCAGGAGTCTGTCCCGCGGCAGGTTCGCGCCGAGAAACCGAACACGGATACGCCGGGCACACGGGGAACCAAGGGAAGCAGGGCATTTCGCTCCGGTCGATAACGAGCAGACGATCCGGCATGTCACTCATAAGATGATCAGCGTGTGGCATCTTCACGCCGCGTCCACAATGCAGATTCCAAGGGCAACCTGGCCGTCGAGGGCGGATCGGTGTGGCCGTGCTCGGCCAGGGGGACCGGACTGAGTGAACGGCCCTGGCGAGAGTGCTGCCGTTGACTCCGAGGAGCCGGGCGAGCAGGTCCGGGGTGCCGACATTGCACATGAGCACAGTGAGCCTTACCCGGAAATGATCCTGTCTGGCGACAGGCCCCGCAGGTCGTCACGGTGGCGAGCGGTGAAACCGGGACGGCGGTGCACCAAAGGCGCGGGTGAAGGCGGCGGTGAACGCCGAAGGCGAGGCGTAGCAAAGCCGACCCGAGACTTCGGTGACGGAGGCCGAACGCAGCATGGGGAGTGTCGCCAACAGCCGCGCGCGGGCCCGCCAACTGGCCGGGCTCTCTCCTGTCTCCCTGCGAAATCGCCGGGTGAAGGCACGTTCACTCATGGCCGTCCGCGCGGCCCACGCGGCATTGGTGACGGTCACGTCCGGGGCCGCCAGGTAGGCGCGGCAGAGCGCCGCGAGGTCGGGAGAAGCGGGCATACCGATGTGGAACGGAAGCGGGGCGAGCGCGGCGATCTCGTGCAGCAGGAGCGCCGCGACGTGTCCGTCGCGTCCGGACAGATCGTAGTCGGGCTCGAACTCGACTGCCGCCAGTAGCAGTTCGCGTAGCAGCGGCGGCACGTCCACGACCGTGCAGGTGGCGGGCCACCACGGCACGGCCTTCGGCTCGATGTACAGGCTCCGGGTGCTCACCTGGAGCATCCGGACGCGGTGCCGGGTCGCAGCGGGGATCAAGAGCGCACGCTCGGGCGGAACGGTCCAGGAGCCATCGGCGGTGTCGGCGACCATGACACCGGTGGCGCCGTAGAGGAACTGCGCACGCCGGTGCTCGTGCCAGTCCAGCAGATGACCAGGCGCGTAGTCGGTGCCGATCGGTAGGACGGCCCGGTCAACGTGGTCCACATCGGTCAGGGAGACGTTCTTCACCCCTCCCACTCTAGTGGCCGAGAATCAAAGGATTGACGCCGACCATCGCATGCGGGAAGAGCTCCGAAGCTGGTGGAGTGGCCCCTGTGGATGTTGCGGTATTGCTCGGTATTGGAGTCCTCACCGGACTTACGACGGTGCTGTTCGGATTCGGCGGCGGATTCGTCACCGTCCCGGTCGTCATGTGGGCGGACGCCAGCCTCGGTTCGGATTCGATAAGAGTGGCGACGGCCACCTCAGCTGTGGTCATGGTGGTGAACGCCGGGTTCGCGACGGCCGTCACTCCACGGCACACCCTCGACAGGTTGAGGGGAAGCGGCACGCTGGTCCTGCTGCTGGCTTGCGGGGCCTCGGTCGGCGCGCTCGCCGCGCTTCACGCGCCGTCCGGGCCGGTTAGGTGGGCGTTCGTCGTGTACGTTGCCCTCACTCTCGCCGACCTGCTCCTGCGCCCAGGATTCGTACGCCCTTGTGCTCAGGAGACGACGACCGGCGGGCCGAAGCGGCTACCGACCGCCTTCGGTGCGCCGATCGGTGCGGTGGCGGCTTTCCTCGGCGTGGGAGGCAGTGTCATGACGGTTCCAGCAATGAGACGGGCCGGGCACACAATGCAGGTGGCGATCGCACTCGCCAACCCCCTCACCTTTGCCATCGCGCTCCCGGCCGCCGCTGTCTCCTTGTGCACCTCCGCAGCTCCCGTCGCCGCGCACGTACAGGCGCACCTGGCCGGCACTGTCGACCTCCGTGCCGCCACGGCCCTCCTGATCGGTGCACTGCCCGTAATCGCTGCGCTACGCCGCCGACCACCAAAGATCGCCGACCGAACCCACGCCCGGGCCTATACAGCGCTCCTCGCCGCGGTCGTCATTGCGATGCTCTTGCCAAGATGACGGGCATCTGAGCGCCCCGCGATCTGCTGCCGTACCCGGTCGCGGCGAGCCACGTCTCCAGGGTGCGGAGGCGAGGCAGGTCAGGCGGAAGACCGTTCACGCGTTCGATTCTAGAGGCGGGGTCAGACGGTCACGGCGTTGCCGGACGAGACCTGATCGTCAACGTTTCTCTGGGGCGCCGCGGGTGTGCGGTTCGGATTCACGCAGCTCAGAAGCGGTCGGAGCGACCATAGCTGGTGCAACGCCTGTGGTGCACGAGGGCGAGTGCGATTTCACCCGGACGCGCGTAATCGGCCTACATGAGTGGATCCGGCGGCAACGACGCCGCGCACCGGTCGTTGTGAGTGGCATGGGACGAGCTTCGAGAGCACGGTCAGCGATTCGTACTCAGCGAATGGCGGCTGGCGGCCTGCTGATCCGCCGGCCCCGGCCCGCGGACGAGCAGGCCCTGCTTGAACTGCTGCGGCAGGTGGAGTTCACCAGCCTGGAGGTCGCCGACGAGATCGCTCGCGCCGTCGCCCAGGTCGAGCGTCTCGACCCGTCACCGCTGATCAAACGCTGCTACTTCACGTGAACGAAGCCACCGCACAGATGCGACAGTGAGCCGGCAAGCGGTGAGCGCGGCTTCGTTGCGCGGTGCGGTCATGGCGAGATCACCGAAAGTCGGGACCGTCGGCCGGACCTGCGGCTTCCGAAGCGGCAGGAGAACCGGCCTAACGCCGTGCGATCAAGCCGGGGAGCAGTGACCATGCCAGTGTGCACACGTGACTTGATGAGCATCGACCGGAACCGGATGACAGTTGCCCTCCAACCGACACGAACAACGCGATCACCGATTCTTCCGCGATGGGCGGAGTAGATGCGGCAGTGGGCGCCTGTGCCGGGGAAGCGGTGAGCCGGTTCGAAGCGGCGCTTGACAACGATGTCCTCGCTCCACACCTGTGCCGACCAGCGGGGTAAGAAGCCGAGGTCTGACACCACTAACTCTCATGAACCGTAGGCGCCGTGCGGGCGAGGACTGATAGAGAGAGGTGTCCAGATGAAAGCGATCGTGGTGACGGACCAGGCCGCAGGAACGGCCGGGATGACGCTGATGGAGCGGCCCGAGCCGGAGCCGGCGATAAACGATGTCGTCGTTCAGGTTCATGCGTCGGGATTCACTTCGGGCGAGCTGACGTGGCCCTCGACCTGGACCGATCGCCTCGACCGCGACCGAACACCGTCGATTCCCGGGCAAGAGCTGGCCGGAGTGGTCACCGCCCTCGGCTACGGCACGACGGGTCTCTCGGTGGGACAGCGCGTGTTCGGCATGACGGACTCGTATCGCGGCGGTGGGCTGGCGGAGTACGCGGCCGTCGAGGCACGCAACCTCGCGCCGCTGCCGGGCGACGTCGACTTCACCGTGGGCGCCGGCCTTCCGATGCCGGGCCTGACCGCGTGGCAGGGACTGTTCCAGCACGGCCACCTCCAGGCCGGGCAGAGCGTCCTCGTGCACGGTGCGGCCGGCTCAGTCGGGTCCACGGTGACGCAGCTCGCCCGTGAGTTCGGCGCCTACGTCATCGGCACCGGACGCGCTGCCGACCGTCACAAGGCACTCGACTTCGGCGCAATGGAGTTCGTCGACCTCGACCACGACACCCTGGAGGACGTCGGCGGCGTCGACCTGGTCTTCGACGTCATCGGCGGCGACATCCAGAAGCGGTCCGCAGGCCTGATCCGGGCCGGAGGAACACTGGTGACCATCGCCGGACCGCCTGAGGCGCGGCCCGCCCACGGCCTGGCGATCGACTTCGTCGTCCTGCCCGATCGTGCCCAACTGGGTGAGATCGTCCAGCGGGTGCGGGACGGACGACTGCGGACGAACATCGGCAACGTCGCGACCCTCGACGATGCCGTCACCGCCCTCAACCCGACCGAGCGGATCAGCGGGCAGACGATCATCCGCGTTCGTCCGTGAGCGACACGTGGCTCTCCCCGCAACCACCAAAGAGACACATGACCGAGGAGACAATTCCCATGAAGGCGATCGTGGTGACGGACCAGGCCGCAGGAACGGCCGGGATGACGCTGATGGAGCGGCCCGAGCCGGAGCCGGCCATAAACGATGTCGTCGTTCAGATTCATGCGTCGGGATTCGTCCCGACCGAGATGGCATGGCCCTCGACCTGGACCGATCGCCTCGACCGCGACCGAACACCGTCGATCCCCGGACATGAGCTGGCCGGAGTGGTCACCGCCCTCGGCTACGGCACGACGGGTCTCTCGGTGGGACAGCGCGTGTTCGGCCTCACCGACTGGCATCGCGACGGCACCCTCGCCGAGTACGCGGCCGTCGAGGCACGCAACCTCGCGCCGCTGCCAGGGGACGTCGACTTCACTGTGGGCGCTGGCCTTCCGGTCTCAGGCCTCACCGCGTGGCAGGGACTGTTCCAGCACGGCCACCTCCAGGCCGGGCAGAGCGTCCTCGTGCACGGCGCGGCCGGCGCAGTCGGGACGATGGTGACGCAGCTCGCCCGTGAGTTCGGCGCCTACGTCATCGGCACCGGACGCGCTGCCGACCGTCACAAGGCACTCGACTTCGGCGCAATGGAGTTCGTCGACCTCGACCACGACACCCTGGAGGACGTCGGCGGCGTCGACCTGGTCTTCGACGTCATCGGCGGCGACATCCAGAAGCGGTCCGCAGGCCTGATCCGGGCCGGAGGAACACTGGTAACCGTCGTTGGGCCGCCTGAGGCGCGGCCCGCCCACGGCCTGGCGATCGACTTCGTCGTCGAGTCCGATCGTGCCCAACTGGGTGAGATCGTCCAGCGGGTGCGGGACGGACGGCTGCGGACGAACATCGGCAACGTCGCGACCCTCGACGATGCCGTCGCCGCCCTCAACCCGACCGAGCGACGCCAGGGGAAGACGATCATCCGCGTTCGTCCGTGAGGACTCGGGCGGCGGGCCCGGCGAACGAGGGCGGCGGCGCCTCCACGGCGATCTGGGTGTCGTCGCGGATCGCGTCCCAGGGAATGCGGCCCGAGCGGCGGGCCATGCCGACGTACTCGCACATTCGCTTGTAGTCGCGCTCGGTCTTGGCGAGCACGCCGTCGCTGAGGGGCACGTAGTAGAGCTGGCGCAGGGAGACGGGACGGCGGTCTCGGTAGCAGTCCAGGACGGCGTCAACCGCGGTGATCACGCGGAGGCACGATGAACCGGTCGCGGGCGTTGCACGCCGCCAGGAACAGCTCCACGATCTCCCGGTCCGAGGCCCTCTCGCCCTTCTTGCGCCGGAGGCGGCGAGGTGGCCGGGCGTTCCCCGGTCGACCGCGGCAAACAGGGCCTGAACGCTCGGGCATGACGGACGGATACGGCATTCCCCTGGGTCGCGTCCTGGCCGGCGCCAACCGCCACGACTTCCCACTGCTCGCCCCGACCCTGGACCGCCTGAACGACCTGGGTCCGCTGCCCGACGACATCACCGTCCACCTGGACGCCGGCTACGACTCCGGCAAGACCCGCACCCTGCTCAACGCACGCGGCCTCCACGGCCGCATCGCGCACGGAGGAGCTCCACTGGAGCCGCGCAGCCACCATTCAGCGTGAGAAGGGGTATGCGACCACCACCACAGAATTTGCCGGGCCGTGGTGTGGACGAGCGTGATTTCGACGCCTTCTACACCGCGAGCGTCGGCCGGCTCGTCGGCCAGTTGTACGCGATGACAGGTGACCGGGGATCTTGCGCGCAAGCCCCGTCCCTTCAGGGCGGGGTCAGCGCATCCTCGAACTGCGCCCGGTCGTCAGGCCGGGCGTGGCTGCTGTTCGATGGACTGCTGGATGATCGACTGTTTGTCGTCGTGGGCCAAACGCTACGATCGCGGCTGTGCAGTTGAGGTACAACTTCCGCGTTACCCCGGGCCCGGTCAGCGCGCCGCGCTGGCGAGGGCGTTCGGGTGCGCTCGTGTGGTCTTCAATGACGGGCTGCGTGCCCGGCAGGAAGCCCACGCGGCCGGGCTGCCGTACGTCAAGGACACCGACTTGCAGAAGCAGGTCATCACTGCTGCCAAGTGCACCGATGAGCGGGCGTGGCTGGGTGAGGTGTCCTCCGTGGTGCTGGTGCAGTCGCTGCGGGATTTGCACGCCGCGTACCGGAACTTCTTCGCCACTGGCAAGCGCAAGGGCCCCAGGGTCGCGCCGCCCCGGTTCAAGTCCCGCAAGGACCGGCGGCAGTCGATCCGGCTCACCGCGAACGGGTTCAGCATCCGGCGCAACGGGCGCCTGTACGTGGCCAAGGTCGGCGAGTTGCGGGTGAGGTGGTCGCGCACGCTGCCGTCCACCCCGACGTCCGTCACGGTCACGATGGATGCCGTCGGCCGGTACTGGGCCTCGTTTGTCGTGGACACCAACCCGGACATCCTCCCCGAGACTGGGACGGACACCGGGATCGACCTCGGCCTGAACCACTTCGCCGTCCTCGCTGACGGCCGCAAGGTTGATTCCCCGAAGTTCCTGCG
>NZ_JBEYTS010000138.1:0-8453 GCF_040643155.1 Streptomyces sp. NPDC047453
TCACCCCGGGTCATCCCGCCTGTCTACCGTCCCGGCCCGGCCGGGACAGCGAAACAGCCAAACCCGTGATCTCAACTCGGCACACGCCCTAGTGCATCGCGCTCGGGTCGCTCCATGCGGGCAGCGGCTGCGGCGGCCTGAGCGGCATTGCGCTGGGCGTGGCCCACCCCACCGTGCGGAGCGAGGGTCCCATCGGCCGAAGATTCATACGTCGCAGTCCCATCTTGATCGTCAGCCCGCATGCCGGGCTCGCGGCGTTGCTGTGCGGCTCCACGTCGCGGTGGCGATCCATCCCAGTGAACTGCCACGGTGGTAGGGAATCCGAACCGGGGCACGTTTCCTATATTGGGACACGTATGGAGAAGGTGAGCGGCTACGGGCATTCCATTCGGACCGCACCTGTCGGTGCCGGGGCTGTCACCGGTGCGCGGCGTGGGTGCAGAGGCAAGCAGGGTGACCGTGCGGCTGATGCACCTCCCCCTCGACTTGGCCGCGGGGGGCGTCGGCCAGCTGACCGGGCACTTCGGTCGACTCCTGCCGTGGCGGGGGACGGCCCGGGACGAGCCGTCGGCGGATGGGGATCTCCCCGTGCTGTTGGTGCACGGGCTGGCGGACAGGGAATCGGTGTGCACAGCGCTGCGGCGGGGACTGGGCGGCTTCGGCGCGGGGCCCTTCGTCACAGTGAGCTATCACGCGCTCAGCCCGGACATCCGCGCGGTGGCCCGGGATCTGGGCGAGCAGGTGGAGCTGGCCAGTGCTCGCACCGCCGGGCGGGCTGTGGTCGTGATCGGGTACAGCCTTGGAGGGCTGATCGCCCGCTACTACGTGCAGCGGCTCGGCGGGGACTTGCAGGTGCCGCTGGTGATCACGCTGGCGACGCCGCACGGCGGGACCGCCGCGGCCCTGCTGGCACCGCCGCATCCGCTTCTGCGCCAGCTACGGCCGGGAAGCGAGCTGCTGAGCGAGCTCGCCGAGCCCGCCGTGGGGTGCCGTACCCGGTTCGTGGCCTTCTACAGTGACCTGGACGAGGTGATCATCCCGGCCACCAGGGGCCGCATCGATCATCCTGACCTCGACGCATGCAATGTGCTCGTGCCCGGTGTCGGGCACCTGACGCTCCCCGTGCACCAGCCGGTCATCGACCAGGTGCGCTCGCTGCTCACTGCGGCCCAGCAGGCCACGTCCGCCGCAGGCCTCCCACACGGCCACACCTTCAGTGCGAACGGAAAGCACCACGGCACAGCCGAGGTTCTTCGTGACAGCGGGAGGCAAACGGAGGACCCTGAGAGGTAGCCGATAGGAACGTCAGCACGTGTGCGGACGGACAGCATGGCTATTTCGCGTAAGCCCAAGAGCGCGCCGACGGTACGCCCGTATCACCCCCAGGACGAACCGGGGGTGCGAGAACTGATCGACGCCGACCGGCTGCCGGGGCAGCCGCACTGCACCCCGGAGAAGCTGGCCGCGGCGCGGCACGGTCTTGTCCCCTTCCCCCTGGCCGGCTGGACGGTACCGACCAGGCCGCGGATCAGCGTTCTGGCCGATGCCGAGGACCGCCCGTACGGGATCATCGCGTACTTGTCCTGGACCGATGTGCGAACCGGTCTGATCTGCTGGGTCCACGCCTACGAGGACCCGTCCGCCCTGCGCGCCCTGATCGGCCACGCTCTTGCCGCACTTGCCGACTGCACGTGGATCGATGCGTTCGTGAGTGCTCCGCCGGGTCCCCTGGGTCCGGGCGGGCTGCCCTGCACCCGACGCGGCGCCACCCACGACGCCCTGGTGCAGACGGGCTTCACCGGCCGCTGCCTGGGCTGCTACCTGCACTGCGTGCTCCCTGCCGAGCCCCCGTCGGCCAAGCTGGTCGCCGATGTCTTCCCCTGCGACTACCCTCCGGGCCACCGCCTGATCATTCGTGAGGCCGCCGAACCGGTCGCCGAAGCCGTGGTCAGCGTGGAACCCGACCGCACCGCGACCGTCTACTGGATCGAGATCCTGCCCACGCGCCGCCACCGCGGCCTGGGCCACAAGCTGCTGAGCCAGGCCCTGGCCCTGCTGGCCGAGCAGGGTGCCACCGAGGTCGCTCTCGTCCTCGACGACGCCCAGCAGTCCGCCTCCGAGAGCCGGGCCGCCACCCGGCTCTTCCGCTCCTTCGGCTTCACCCTCGTCGACCAGCTGTGGACCTACCAGCACCCACGCCCCCAAGCCCCGCGGCCCGGCGCGTGAGCCCGACAGGTGAAACGGCAGGGAGTGCGGTGAATCCCCCTGCTTCAGCTGGGGGAGAGATCAAGCCGTTGTAGCCGGGCCAGGACTCGGCCCGGCTAGTCCGCGATCCTGCTCAGGACCCGCTGGCGGTGCTGGTGCTGTCTTTCGTACTCCAGCACCTGCCGGACGACGTCGTCAGACACATCGTGCGGGTGCACCCTGACGCGTTCCGGGTCCATGGCGCCGTAGCCGGCTCAGGGCTCAGCTGGGCTTCAGACGCTCGATGGCGTTCAGTACCTCGGGGCGGCCCGCGTGTGCGCGTTCGTAGCCCTCGATCACCGTCAACTCCGTCTGGGACAGATCGCGCAGGCACTGCTGGATCTCCGTGACGCCGAGCCGGCTGAGGCCGGGGATGGGTAGAGCCTCTTCGCGGGTCATCGCGCCCTGCACCTTCTCGGCCACACGGGTGACGGCAGGCATCTCCCGCCAGGCTTCCTCGGCCGTGCTTCTCATCCGTCCGATGATCCTTTGAAGCACTGCCCGCAGCTCGGCCGTGGCCGCCTGCATCCTGCGCTTGATCGCCTGCAGCAGGATGCCGCCTTCGGCGGCTTCTCCCCGCGGCGGACGGGGACCTTCCGCCACAGCCCTGGTCCGTCGGGCGAGGTTCTCCTCGCTGGTCTCCAGCAGCACCTCGTTCTGCCGGCCGAGCATGGCGAGCAGCTCGGCGGTCTCCTGGTCGTTGAGCCGTTCGGCGATGTCCTTGCCTGCCTGGCAGCTTGCCAGCGCCCGGGCTGCGGCCCTGTACTGGTCCTCGGCGGCCCTCAGCAGGCGGCGCTCATCGGCCGGCCTCCTACCGCGCACGATCTCCGCCACGGCCGACACCCCCGCCTCCAGCGGAAGTACGCTCGCCCGCACGGCGCCGCGGGTCACCATCCCCATCAGCTGCCCGGAGGCCGACAGCAGGCCACGGGGCGGGCGCATTTCGCGCACCCGGGCCTCGATCCGCCCGAGGTGGTACTCCGCCTCGAGCGCTTGACTTTCGAGTCGTTGCCGGTCGGCGCCCGGCGGGGTGATGGCCGCATCCGTCCGGAATCGGCCGATGACCGCGGTGTGGGCGTCACGGGCGTCCTCCAGTGCTGGTATCAGCACATCCGTCTTCGCTGCCATGTGGTGCTCCTGAGCTCGGGGCGGCACGGCTGCCGCGCACGACGAAAAGCGCCCGCCGTCCGTCGCTTCGGCCGGGCAACCGGAACCCATCCTGCGGAAGGCTGCCGAAGATCGCCTGGTGAGCCAGTCACCCGTGAGTTCGCCCGGTGGGCCGTTGCTGCACGGCGCGACCCACGCGGTTGAGCGTCGGCATGTCGCCGCAGAACGGCATCGGCTCTTGGGGACCATGCCCCATGTCCGACCGGCGCCCACCGCTACCGTTCGAGGCCCCAGACATGTTTCGACCCGTGGTCTTGGGCTTGAGCCGGGCTGTGTGATCCGCCCGGCTGCCGGACGACCTGCGGCTTCGCGGGGGCCGAGACGTGGGGTCGTTCTGCCGCTCAGCGGCGCGGACCGGGCTGGGCGCAGCGCGGCCGCCTGGTTGCGGTTCGAGCCAAACCACGGAAAAATCGGCCGATTTGACGGTGCGACAAGAGGTTTCTTTCAGCGTGCACACACCTTGACCTGAGGGATTTTCGCTCACTAGTTTTCGATCATTGAGCGTTCGGCAGCCACCCCCCGTCATACCCAGCCCCAACCTGGGAGGCACTCATGTGCAACGCTTGCTGCCCGATCCCGCCTGGTCCCCGTATCGACCGGGCCCAGTTCCTCAAGCTGCTCGGCGCCGGTGCCGCAGCAGCGGCCGCGCCGGCGGCGTTCGCGGGAACAGCGGCCGCCGCGACCCGCAGTGCGGCCACGGAGGGCGGTGCCCTGGTCGTGGACAACATACGCGGATACACCATCGCCGACGGCCGCCTGCGCCGGTTCTCCCGCATGCTCGTCACCCCCGGCGGCAAGGTCGCCGCCCTCGACCCGGGCGCGGCGCGCGGCGCCCGCCGTATCGACGGCCGGGGACGCGTACTCCTGCCCGGCCTGCACGACGCCCACGGGCACCTCTGGGGCCTCGGAGCGCTCGCCGTCCAACTCGACCTCACGGGGACGAAGTCCCTCCAGGAGGCTGTGGACCGGCTCGCCGCCTACGCCACCGCGCACCCGGAGGTGACCTGGATCCAGGGCCGGGGCTGGAACGAGGTGATCTGGGGTCTGGGGAGGTTGCCCACCGCCCGCGACCTGGACGCCGTAGTCTCCGACCGCCCCGTATGGCTGGTGCGGGTCGACGGCCACGCGGGCGTGGCCAACACCAAGGCGCTGCAGATAGCGGGCGTCACCGCCGACACCCCCGACCCGTCAGGCGGCCACGTCGAGCGCGACGCATCCGGCAACCCGACAGGCGTACTGGTCGATGCGGCAAAGGCGTTCGTCACCTCCAAGCTGCCCGCACCCACCTTGGACGATGTCCGGATGCGCGCCCTGGCCGCACAGACACGGCTGGGCGCCGTCGGTCTCACCTCCGTCTCGGACGCCGGCACGAGCGCGGACGGCGTCGTGGTCCTGCGGCAACTCGCCGACGAGGGGCGGCTCACCCTCCGGGTGAACGCGTTCCTCGACTTCGACGCCTTCACCGAGGTCGGTGCGGACGCCCGGACCGACTCCTACGCGCACGACATGCTGCGCGTGCGCACGGTCAAGCTGTACATCGACGGCGCTCTGGGCAGCCACGGCGCGGCCCTGATCGCGCCGTACAGCGACATGCCCTCGACCAAGGGGCTGCTCCAGATGGAGCCCGCCGAACTGAACCGGCGGGTGGAGCGGGTCCTGCGCGGCGGCTACCAGGTCGCGGTGCACGCCATCGGAGACCTGGGCAACCGCGTCGTGCTGGACGCCTACGAGAACGGGTTCCGCACCGTGGGGGACCAGAAGCTGCGCCACCGCATCGAACACGCGCAGGTCGTCGCGCTGGATGACATCCCTCGCTTCAAGCGGCTGGGGATCACCGCCTCCATGCAGCCGGTGCACGCCACCGACGACATGAACATGGCCGAGACTCGTGTCGGCGCCGAACGCATCAAGGGCGCGTACGCCTGGCGCACGATGCTCGGCCAGGGGACGGTCGTCGCGTCCGGCTCGGACTTCCCGGTCTCGTCCTCGAACCCGTTCGACGGCCTGCACGCCGCGGTCACCCGCACCGACCGCGACGGCAGTCCGGCGGGCGGGTGGTACCCGCAGCAGGCGATGACCCCGGTCGAGGCGCTGCGGTCCTTCACGCTCGACGCGGCGTACGCAGCCCACCAGGAGAAGACCCTCGGCAGCCTCGAGCCCGGCAAGTGGGCTGACTTCATCCTCGTCGACACGGACCCGTTCGACCTGGCGAGCGGACGTGCGCTGTGGCAGACGAATGTCCACCAGACGTGGGTCGCGGGCCGCCGGGTCGGGGAGTACGGCGCGCTGTGACGGACGGATGAGATCCGGCCCCTGCCCCTCCACCGGTCTGTCGCTCCATGCACCCTCGCCAACAGGGGACACCCCGAGGCCGCCCGCACAGTGAGTGCGGGCGGCCTCGGGCAGCCTTTGACGAGGACCGTCCAGTCGAGGTCCGGCGCGGCGAGCGAGCGCCACCACTGTGGCGTGGCTGGCGACAGCCGTTGGCCGCGAGCCGGTTCGGGCTTCTCCGGCACGCGTCCGGACGTCCGCATCCACCGTGTCGTCAAGATCGCGTGGCGAATTGTGAAGCCACTGTTCGCGGTCCCGTCACCTGCGGGCGCTACCTTGCCCCTCGGCGCACCCGATCACCAAGCACGGCGGACCGGTGTGTCCATCGCCATTTCCCCATCAGCCCTTGGACTCCGTACCTCCATGTCTTGGTTTGAATCCCTCGTCCTCGGACTCGTCCAGGGGCTGACCGAATTCCTCCCCGTCTCCTCCAGCGCGCATCTGCGGCTGACGGCGGCCTTCTCCGGATGGCAGGACCCCGGCGCCGCCTTCACGGCGATCACCCAGATCGGCACGGAGGCGGCGGTGCTGATCTACTTCCGCAAGGACATCGGCCGAATCCTGTCGGCCTGGGCCCGTTCGCTGGGGAGCAGGGCGATGCGCCGCGATCCGGACGCACGCATGGGCTGGTTGGTGATCGTCGGATCCATACCGATCGGCGTGCTCGGGCTGACCCTCAAGGACCAGATCGAGGGGCCGTTCCGGGATCTGCGGGTGACCGCGACCATGCTGGTCGTGGTCGGAGTGGTCATCGGTATCGCCGACCGGCTGGCGGCGCGCGACGAGAAGGGCGGCCGGCACCGGGCGCCCAAGCAGGGCAAGGTGCTGCAAGACCTGGGCGTCAAGGACGGCCTCATCTACGGCTTTTGCCAGGCCATGGCCCTGATCCCGGGCGTCTCCCGCTCGGGCGCCACCATCAGCGGCGGGCTGTTCATGGGCTACCGGCGCGAGGCGGCGGCCCGTTACTCCTTCCTGCTGGCCATTCCCGCCGTACTCGCCTCCGGCGTCTTCGAGTTGAAGGACGCGATGGAGAGCGATCACGTGGCGTGGGGACCGACGCTGTTCGCCACGGGGGTCGCCTTCGTCTCCGGATACGCCGTCATAGCCTGGTTCATGAAGTACATCTCCACCAAGAGCTTCATGCCGTTCGTCTGGTACCGGATTGTCCTCGGCATCGTCATCATCGGGCTGGTCATGGCCGGTGTCCTCAGCCCGCACGCGGCCGAATCGGCGAGCTGACCGCACGGCGGCGCCGGTCTCCGCCGAGTGACCGACAGCCCGGTGCGGCGGCGGGAGCGGCTGCGGGTGACCGGCGAGGCTGACGGAGATGGAAGACGCCCACCGGGTGCTGTTGGAAGCGGACATCCTCAAGAACACCGGCGGCGCCGCCACCTGGACCAAGTGCCTGCCGGGATGGGTCGATGAAACCCGGTATCCACTCCCGGGGATCAACCTCACAGTAACCTCACCCGTCGGCCGGTCCGACCGTCGGTGCGCATACTTCTCCTTCAACCACCGACGACCTCGGACGCCGCCAGTTCTGCGGAGGAAAGCGCCATACGACGAAGCATCAGCACCAGCGTCGCCAAGAAACGGTCTATCGAATCCCCCAGATCCCAGTCCATCACGGCTTCCACATGTGTGAGCCGACTCGCAACCGTGCTGTGATGGACGTGCAGTTCGGCGGCGGTTCGCCGCAGTGAGCCGTAGACACAGAACGCCTCGAGTGTGTCCACGTCCTGGGCACCGGCCGCGGACGCGGCAAGGGCGTTGATCCGTGCGACACCCCGGGTCTCGAGCAGGCGTTCAAGGGGAACGTCGGCGAGCAGCTCCAATGGGCCAAGCCGCCCGAACTCCACCGCACGCTGTCCGTACACGGTGGACGACGCGAACCGCAGTGCCCGGCGGGCCTGCATCCACGACGTAGGTGCAGCGTGGACGCTCACACGCTCCCCGATACCGACCCATGGTCCGCGACCACCACTGGAGCGCGATGATGCCGGGTGTTCGGCGACGATCGCTGCATGCAGAATGTCGCAGAGTCGTCGACTTTCGAGGGGCGCCTGCATCAGAATCGCGGTCGGGTTCCCGATTGAGACCGAGCGGACGAAGCGACCCGGGCAAGTACGTTCGAGCAGCTCTACGACAGGGCCTACGTCCTCTGTATATATGGCCAGCACCCGCACATCTTTTCCAGGGTCGAGCCCCAACAACTCGACAGCCCGGACGCGATCCTCCCGTCGCTCCTTGTCGGACAGGATCATCTCGATCATCGCCGGATCGCCCAAGCGCAGATCGGTTCTCGACATCGACGTAACGTCCACCATGCGCAGCGTGTGCCGCAGTCGGTCCAGCAGGACCGGGTCCAGGGCGTGATCGGCTCCGGTACGTTCGAGCCATACTTCGAGATCTTGCCCAACCGGGGTGTTTGGGCCCCTGCCGTCGAGCAGATCGCCCAGCGCGCCGTACCGGATGACGGCGCCAGAGTGCCAACGGCTGCCGACGCTGCACTCCGCGAGTACGGCCGCGGATCGAACGACGGTGTCCGCGTCCGCCGTGGATTCTCCGAGTTTGTCGAAGTACGAGATGAGCCGCATCAGCGATGCCGAGTCGGATCCTAGTAGGGCTCCGTTAGGTCTTCTCGGCCCTGTTTGGGGCATGTTGGACGTTGTGGACTTACATGAAGTGAACCGTGCTCGGGCGAAGTTGGC
>NZ_JBEYTS010000139.1:0-8364 GCF_040643155.1 Streptomyces sp. NPDC047453
CACGGTGTGCGGCTCCGCGGTCGGCGTGGCGTCCTGCGCCTGCTCCCAGGCCTGGCTGAGCAGGCGCCCGCAGGGCAGTACCTCGTCACCCGCGACCCGGACCTCGTCACCCGCGAGCCGGGTCGCGCTCTGGCCGGGCCTGTCGGTACGGGGCGGTTCGGAAGGCCGCGCGTGCGGGTCGTCTAGCGCCATGGGGACATCGCCTCTTGGAGAGACCGGCGTGCTCTGAACAGTCTGCGGCGCACCGCCTGCTCACTGGTGTGTGTCACGGCGGCGATCTCCTTGTACGGCAGTCCCTGCAGTTCCCGCAGGATCCAGCAGGCCTGCTGTCCGGTGTCCAGCTCGCCGAGGGCGCGGGCCAGGGCCGCCGCGGCCGCGTCCTGCTCGGCGGTTCGGGCGGGTGAGCTCGACTCGTCACTCGTTTCCGATTCGGGCACGGCGTCCAGGGGTATGGGTGGCAGTCGGCGGCTGCGCATGGTCAGGCAGCGGTTGACGGTGATGCGGTACATCCAGGTATGGAACTCGGCACTGTGGCGGTATTCCGGTAGTCGCCGCCAAGCGCTGACAAAGGCGTCCTGAACGGCGTCCTCGGCGTCCTGGACGCTGCCGAGCATGCAGTAGGCCATGGCCAGGAGGGGTCGGCTGTGCCGCCGGACGAGAACGGCGAAGGAGTCCTCGTCCCCCTCGGCTGCCCGTACGGCCAGCAGCCTGTCCGGCAGGTCGCATGCTGGCGGTGGGAAACCGGTGGGTTCGATCATGACGCTCCTGCACAGGGCTTGGAACGGGCGTCCGGCTCTGGTTCGCGAGTTCTAGGGAGACCCGACGGGCTAGGCCATCGACACCTCGTCCTCCGCGAAGGCGACGACCATCCGTCGCACCTGTAGTGCTGAAAGCGCAGCTCCTATCACTCAGTGTAGTGAGCTGCTACCTTACGTGAATTTGGGGTAGTGCCCGTCCCAAACGGCTCCCGGTACGGATGGGACGGGCCTCGCGGCGTGGTTCACCAAGCCACGACCAGCACCGTGTACCGGATCCCTTTCCCACGGCAACGCAGCGCTAGACGGGTATGCGTGTCCGGGACTCCCGTCACGCCCTCGGGCTCGCGCACCAGCCCGCCTTACCGCTACACCTCGATGTAGGCGACCACAGCGACGGTCTGCAGGGCGTGACGCATTTGCCGTCGGGCTGCTCCCTGAGCGCCCGGATCTGGCCAGCGATGTCGTCGCCGCTGAACGGGCGACTGTTGTGCCACTTTCCGACGCTGGTAAGGGGGCGTACTCGGGTGGCTGGCTCGCCAGGCGATCTTCGGCAGGCTTCCGCAGGATGGGTTTCGGTTGCCCGGCCGGAGTGGCGGACGGCGGGCGCTTTTCGTCGTGCGCGGCGCCATGCCGCCCGGAGCTCAGGAGCAGGAGATGGCAGCGGAGACGGATGTGCTGATACTGGCACTGGAAGATGCCCGTGACGCTCATGTCGCGGTCGTCGACCGGTTTTGGAGGGGTGCGGCCCTCACCCCGCCGGGCACCGACCGGCAACGGCTCGAAAGTCAGGCGAGTGAGGCGCAGTACCACGTCGGGCGCGTCGAGGCGCGGATGCGTGAAGTGCGACCGGCTCGTGGGCTGCTGTCGGGCGCCGGGCAGCTGATGTGGAGGGTGGCCCGCGGCGCCGTGCGGGTGAGCGTGCTTCCGCTGGGGGTGGGGGTGTCGGCCGTGATGGAGATCGTGCGTGGTGAGGGGCCGGCCGGTGAGCGCCGGCTGTTGAGGGCCGCCGTGGACGAGTACACGACGGCGGCCCGGGCGCTGGCGACCTGTCAGGCAGGCAAGGACATTGCCGAACGGCTCAACGACCAGGAGAGTGCTGAGCTGCTTGCCGTGCTCGGGCGGCAGGGTGAGGTGCTGCTGGAGACCAGCGAGGACAACCTCGCCCGACGGGCCGGGGCCGTGGCGGCGGCGGCCGAAGGCCCCCGTCCGCCGCGGGGAGAGGCTGCCGAAGGCAACAGCCTGCTGCAGGCGATCACGCGCCAGGTGCGGGTACGGCTCCAAAGGGTCACCGGACGCGTGGGGGGCCCGGGCGGGGGAGCCGGGCGGGAGATGCCCGTCGCCCGTGTGGCCGAGAAGGTGCAGGGCGCGATGGCCCGCGAGGAGGCCCTGCCCGTCCCCGGCTACAGCCGGTTCGGCGTCACGGAGATCCAGCAGCGCCTGCGCGGCCTGTCCCAGACGGAACTGGCGGTGATCGAGGGCTACGAACGCGCGCATGCGGGCCGCCGCGGTGTGCTGAACGCTATCGAGCATCTCCGCCAAGCCGAGCCCTGGGCCGGCTACGACGCGATGGACCCCGAACGCATCAAGATGCGCCTGCACGACGTCTCCGACGACATGGTCCGTCAGGTGCTGGAGTACGAGCGGCGCCATCGCCAGCGCGACACGTTGATCAACGCGGCCGAGGCCGTGCTCCAGAGGACGCCCGAGGCCACCCACAGGACGGAAGCGGACGCTCTGGGCGCGGTCACCCGCGACGAGGAGTCGTGAGCCGGCTACGAGGCGATGGGCCCCGAACGCATCAAGATGCACCTGCGCAACGAGTCCAACAGGACGGCCCGTCAGGTTGCTGGAGTACGAACGACAGCACCAGCATCGCGAGCGGGTCATCTCCGCAGTTCGCGTCGCTCGGCTGGACCGAGCTCATGACGCTCTACCTTTCTGCCGGGCCTGCCCCAGCCATTCGTAGGGTTTGGGGACCCAGGGGAGCCGGGTGTGGCTTTCATGACGCTGCCGACCATGGCTTGGGAGCCACAGCGCTACCACCGCAGACTTCAGCGCGTCTTCTACACGTCCGCGCTTATCAGCATCCGATGCGACCCCAACTCTCGGGCGTTCTACGACCGGAAGAGGGCCGAAGGCAAGCGGCACGTCCAAGCGGTACTCGCCCTCGCACGGCGCCGCGTGAACGTCATCTGGGCACTGATCCGTGACCGAAGGTGCTACCAAGTCGCACCACCCGTCACCGGGGCGGCTTGACAACAACATTAGGAAGCCTCCCACGACCGGCGTGTCTGTCGAACCGCAAGACGGCTGAGCCGCATAAGGAGACCCGGCCGGGGGATTCAGGGCAACGCAGGTCGCGGGGCTTGGGGGCGTGGGTGCTGGTAGGTCCACAGCTGGTCGACGAGGGTGAAGCCGAAGGAGCGGAAGAGCCGGGTGGCGGCGCGGCTCTCGGAGGCGGACTGCTGGGCGTCGTCGAGGACGAGAGCGACCTCGGTGGCACCCTGCTCGGCCAGCAGGGCCAGGGCCTGGCTCAGCAGCTTGTGGCCCAGGCCGCGGTGGCGGCGGGTGGGCAGGATCTCGATCCAGTAGACGGTCGCGGTGCGGTCGGGTTCCACGCTGACGACGGCTTCGGCGACCGGTTCGGCGGCCTCACGAATGATGAGGCGGTGGCCCGGAGGGTAGTCGCAGGGGAAGACATCGGCGACCAGCTTGGCCGACGGGGGCTCGGCAGGGAGCACGCAGTGCAGGTAGCAGCCCTGGCAGCGGCCGGTGAAGCCCGTCTGCACCAGGGCGTCGTGGGTGGCGCCGCGTCGGGTGCAGGGCAGCCCGCCCGGACCCAGGGGACCCGGCGGAGCACTCACGAACGCATCGATCCACGTGCAGTCGGCAAGTGCGGCAAGAGCGTGGCCGATCAGGGCCCGCAGGGCGCACGGGTCCTCGTGGGCGTGGACCCAGCAGATCAGACCGGTTCGCACATCGGTCCAGGACAAGTACGCGATGATCCCGTAGGGGCGGTCCTCGGCATCGGCCAGAACGTTGATCCGCGGCCTGGTCGGTACCGTCCAGCCGGCCAGGGGGAAGGGGACAGGACCGTGCCGCGCTGCGGCCAGCTTCTCCGGGGTGCAGTGCGGCTGCCCCGGCAGCCGGTCGGCGTCGATCAGTTCTCGCACCCCCGGTTCGTCCTGGGGGTGATACGGGCGTACCGTCGGCGCGTTCTTGGGGTTACGCGAAATAGCCATGCTGTCCGTCCGCACACGTGCTGACGTTCCTATCGGCTACCTCTCAGGGTCCTCCGTTTGCCTCCCGCTGTCACGAAGAACCTCGGCTGTGCCGTGGTGCTTTCCGTTCGCACTGAAGGTGTGGCCGTGTGGGAGGCCTGTGGCGGACGTGGCCTGCTGGGCCGCAGTGAGCAGCGAGCGCACCTGGTCGATGACCGGCTGGTGGACGGGGAGGGTCAGGTGCCCGACGCCGGGCACGAGGACATTGCATGCGTCGAGGTCTGGGTGGTCGATGCGGCCCCTGGTGGCCGGGATGATCACCTTGTCCAGGTCACTGTAGAAGGCCACGAACCGGGTACGGCACCCCGCGGCCGGCTCGGCGAGCTCGGTCAGCAGCTCGCTTCCCGGCCGTAGCTGGCGCAGAAGCGGATGCGGCGGTGCCAGCAGGGCCGCGGCGGTCCCGCCGTGCGGCGTCGCCAGCGTGATCACCAGCGGCACCTGCAAGTCCCCGCCGAGCCGCTGCACGTAGTAGCGGGCGATCAGCCCTCCAAGGCTGTACCCGATCACGACCACAGGCCGCCCGGCGCTGCGAGCACTGGCCAGCTCCACCTGCTCCCCCAGAACCCGGGCCACCGCGCGGATGTCCGGGCTGAGCGCGCGATAGCTCACCGTGATGAAGGGCCCCGCGCCGAAGCCACACAGCCCCCGCCGCAGCGCCCTGCACACCGATTCCCGGTCCGCCAGCCCATGCACCAACAGCACGGGGAGATCCCCATCTGCCGACGGCTCGTCCCGGATCATCCCCCGCCACGGCAGAGCACGACCGAAGTGCCCGGTCAGCTGACCGACGCCCCCCGCAGCCAGGTCGAGGGGGAGGCGCATCAGTCGCACGGTAACCCTGCTTGCCTCTGCACCCACGCCGCGTACCGGCGACAGCCCCGGCACCGACAGATGCGGTCCAAAAGGAATGCCCGTGGCCGTTCACCTTCTCTCCACACGCGCCCCCATATAGGAAACGTTGCGCGCTCCCGTTTGGATTCCCCTGCCACGGTGGCCGTTCCCATTCACGCTGGATGCTTCCCGCCGGCCGATGGATCTCGGGGGTGTCGGCGAGAACGATCGATGTCGTGCGCACACGCCCCTTTTCCGCCCAGGATGGGCAGGCAGCGAGCCGGCGTTCATGAGGCGTCTGGGCGTAGCCAGTGGTGAGGGCAGTATGAGCGGGCAGTCACGGGCAATCGAGTCGACCGAAGCGGCCGTTTCGAGTACCAGGCCCTGCTCCCGGCCGGTGTCCGGTCGGACGAGGTCAGTGCGACCCTGCACGACGGCGTGCTGACCGTCACCGTGCCCAAGGCGCAGGCCACCAAGCCGCGGCACATCGAGATCACTGAGTCCTGACAGGTCGGTCCCCTGTGCCGCGATGCCGTTGCCCGGCAGGCCCACCTGTGAGGTGCGGCCCTTCCAGTTGCCGTGCGACGGCTGATCGGCCGCCGCAGGCAGATGGCCCCTGGCCTTTGAGGGTGAAGCCAGGCGCCTCTGTCATGGCAGTCGGTCACCGGGACCCAACATGTCGCGGCCCCCAGCCCGACGCCGGAAGAGCAGCCGGGGACCGCAGGACATATCGATGCAACCACCCACGTCACCGCCAGCCCACCCAAGCCACGGCCTCAGGATGCGACAGGCGCCGACGGCTGCCACCGTATGGGTAACGGGGGTGGTCCACACGGGCTGGACCGGAAGGAAGGCAGTCGTGATCACGGCGCAGCCTGCTCTCCTGCGGGAGCTGGTCGAACGATGCGATTCGCTCAGGCGCCGCCTCGCTGCCGACAACTGCACCGAGACCGCCCGCCGGCTTGAGGACGCGACCTACAGGCTGTGTGTGATCACCGGCACCCGCCAGCTGGACACGGCGCTGCTCACCTGTCCCGACCCTCGACCCAGGGGACACCCATGACCGCGAGTTCCGATGTGATCGACGACGCCCCGAAGGCGACCGACGGCGCGGTGCCGTCTGCCACGCTGGGCGGTGAGCAGAAGCGTTCGATCGAGCAGATCACGCTGTTGCTGTTCATCACTGTCCCGTTCCTCGCGCTGCTGGCGGCGATGCCGCTGGCGTGGGGCTGGGGGGTGAGCTGGCTGGATCTCGGCCTGCTCGTGTTCTTCTACTTCCTCGGCTGCCACGGCATCACGATCGGTTTCCACCGGCATTTCACGCACGGCTCGTTCAAGGCGAAGCGGCCTTTGAAGATCGCGCTGGCGATCGCGGGGTCCCTGGCGGTCGAAGGGCCCTTGGTCCGCTGGGTCGCCGACCACCGCAAGCACCACAAGTTCTCCGACGCCGAGGGCGATCCGCACTCGCCGTGGCGGTACGGCGAGACGGTTCCGGCGCTGATGAAGGGCCTGTGGTGGGCGCACGTCGGCTGGATGTTCGACGGGGAGCAGACTCCGCAGGACAAGTACGCGCCTGATCTGATCAAGGATCAGACGATGCGGCGGATCTCCCGTCAGTTCGTGCCGTGGACGACGGCATCGCTCGTGCTGCCGGCGCTGATCGGCGGTCTGGTGACGATGTCGTGGTGGGGCGCGTTCTCCGCCTTCTTCTGGGGTTCGCTCGTTCGGGTGGCGTTGTTGCACCACGTGACGTGGTCGATCAACTCGATCTGCCATGCGGTCGGCAAGCGCCCGTTCAAGTCGCGGGACCGCTCGGGCAACGTGTGGTGGCTGGCGGTGCTGTCCTGCGGCGAGTCTTGGCACAACCTGCACCACGCCGACCCGACCTCGGCCCGGCACGGGGTGGAGCGCGGCCAGTTGGACTCCTCGGCGCGGATCATCCGTTGGTTCGAGTGGTTCGGCTGGGCGTACGACGTGCGCTGGCCGTCACGCTCGCGTATCGATTCCCGCCGCCAGACCGGGCGAGGACCGCTCCCGGCGCCGTAGGGAGAACGCCGAGGCGGCATGATTGACGCCGTGGCGACCGACACCAACAGTACCCCCAGCAACGACAAGCCGCGGCGCGCGCGTCGCACCCGTATGACCGGTGCCGAGCGCCCAGCAGCTGCTGGAGATCGGTCGCACAGAGTTCGAGGCGGACGCGGTCGCGCTGTGCCAGTCGCGGCCGGCGCGACGATCAGGACCCTGAGCTGCGCTGGGCCGAAGCGCTCCGCGCCGCGCTTCAATGCGAGTTCGGCACCGTCGAGCTCACGGACATTGACCCGCGCGTCAGGGTCACCCGTATCCGCATCCCCGTAATCCCCTCCGCGTAGGAGCTGCTCGCTTGGTAGGCCCGGTCCCACCTGGTGGTGGCTGGGGCTCCGCCCGCCGGTTGCGACAGCAAGCGTGGCTCGCGACCGGGCCGCACCCCATGTGGCTGCCTGCGCGCTCACCTCGCGGATTGCCGCCGCGGCCGCTCGCACCCTCGCTTGTGTCCGGTGGCGGCTGCGGTTGAGGTTGCGTCGCTAACTGCCCGGCCCGGCACGTTCGGTGCCCGCCATCGACGCAACCCAATGGGGACGTCGCTGCGGTGCTTCACTTTCCGCGGTAGATGTCCACCTGCAACTGGATCTCTTGATCGATCCGTTCGACCGCGGTGCGCGCCTGCCGTTCTAGCGCTTCGAAGCCCACCTCGATGGCGGCGTACTCCGTGAAGAGCGCATGCTTCTCCGCCACTGTGAGGAGGGTCTCTGCACGCTGACGCCAGATCATGAGGTCATTTGCATTGTGAGGGTAGGTTCTGCTGCGCAGTACTTCATTGCTGAAGATCGCTTCGATGTCACTGTCATCCACCTGGATGATGCGGAGGGCATCGCCTGCAACCGAGTTGGGGAAGTATTCCTCGACGTACTGGATGTTCCCTTCGAGCTCATCAAGGCGTCCAAGCAGGTGCTCGCTCAACGCGTCGCGGACAGCCTCCAGGTCCAGCCCGACCTCTTCCCGGAGCACGCTGGCTGCTCGTTCGGGCAGGCCGAAGGGGTCGTGCCATCCCTTGGGGCCCTTCAGGAAGCGGTCCAGCTCAGGGCCGGTGCCTTCGTCGCCCACGGATTGTGGCCTGAGCGCGGAGAGGACTGTGCAGGCCGCGTCGAAGTAGATGATCACGGCCGGGCGAAGCACTTCAACGCGATGGTGATCACGGTGGTAGGTCTCGTTGCGGTATTCGTGCAGTCGCTTGAGTACTGGCTCAACTTCGGCCGGAAGGCTTTCGCGCTCGACAAGGAAGTCGATCTTGTCGGGAAAGCTGCGGTCAATCTTCTTCCGCCTTCCCTTTGAGGTCACTTTCCCTTCGAGCTCCCTTATCCTCGATTCGTCAGCGGGTTTCGGTCGCTGATCGGTGCGGCTGTTCGCCCGTAATGTCCTCTGCCGTTGGAGGACGGGCCGTCGCGTGACGCCGC
>NZ_JBEYTS010000140.1:0-8240 GCF_040643155.1 Streptomyces sp. NPDC047453
CGTCACGCGACGGCCCGTCCTCCAACGGCAGAGGACATTACGGGCGAACAGCCGCACCGATCAGCGACCGAAACCCGCTGACGAATCGAGGTCAATAAGCAAGCACGACAGCTACGCCACAGCTGTCCCAGGCTGTGCGCGAGCTCCTGCACATCGATTTCGATCTTCGTAGACTTCGTCGATGGCCCAGTGATTTCGGTGGAGCGGAAGGTGAGCACGATCCCCTGCTGGCGAAGAGGATCTGGGCGATGACCGTGCGGGCGACATCGACACGACGGCGCCCGGCAACCGGCCGGCGCTGCAACAGCCCGCTCGGCGACGCTAACTAAGCGGCATTTCTATCGAATCCGGGGTGACTCAGGTTGGAAACAGCTCAGCGTGCGGGCCGGAGACACGAAGTCTCCGGCCCGCGGTCATGTCAATCCCCTGGTTGCGTAGAGACGTTGGTTATGCGGCCCGGTCCTCCTGATCGGTCTGGGTCTGTCCCTCCCCTCGCAGCGTAGAGACCGTGACTGCAGGGGAAGTTGGGAGTCATGGCAGAGAAGCGACGGAAGTTCGATGCGGAGTTCCGCGAGGGGGCGTACGGATCGTTACCGAGACCGGTAAGGCCGTCGCCGAGGTCGCGAGGGATCTGGGGATTAACGAGACCACGCTGGCCAGTTGGGTATCGCGGGCCCGCCGCGCGGGCACCGCGCCGGGCGGCGGGAATGACGAGCTGGATCGGCTGCGGCGGGAGAACGCCCAGCTCAAACGGGACAACAAGGAACTCGCGATGGAGCGTGATGTCCTCAAACGCTGCATGGTCCTGTGGGTGAAGTAGCCGTGGCGGACCCGGCGTCCGTCGTCGGGGCGATCGGCGACCAAAGGACCATGCACGGCATCCCGCACCGCGTCTCCTGCCGCGCCCTGGGCGTGAGCGAGTCGTGGTTCTACAAGCACCGCAGCCGCCGGCCCACCGGCCGTGAGGTCCGCCGGCAGCAGTTGGCCGAGGCGGTGAAGGAGGTGTTCACCCAGCCCGGCGGCACATACGGCTCGCCGAAGATCTGGATCACGCTGATGCGGCAGGGCTGGCGGGTGTCGGTCAACACCATCGCCAAACTCATGGCCGAACTCGGCCTGGTCGCCCGGAGGGTCCGCAGACGCAGGGGGCTGACCCGGCCGGGCAAACGGCCAGCCGCACCGGACTACGTGAAGCGGGACTTCACCGCAGAGGGGCCCGATCTCGTCTGGTGCGGGGTGCGCGGCGTCATTTTTCATAGTGATCGCGGGAGCGAGTACGGCTCCCGCAGGTTCCGGCGGGCCTGCCGCAGGCTGGGCGTCTTCCCGTCCATGGGCCGCGTCGGATCATGCTTCGACAATGCCGTCAGCGAGGCGTTCAACAGCGTACTCAAGGTCGAATACGTCCACCGGCACACTTTCGCCACCCGCGCCGAGGCCCGGATCAGGATCGCCACCTGGATCACCGGCTTTCGGAGGGGATTGACAGGCCGGACTCCCCTTCGACCCCACCCTGGTGCGCTACGGCGACTTCACGCACGGGCTTGCCTACCGGCACGCCCTGGAACTGCTGACGCTGCCGGAGCGCCCGACGGCGGTCTTCGCGGGCAGTGGCCACCAGGCCCTGGGCACTTACCGGGCCGCCGTGGAACTCGGGCTGCGCATCCCGGCCGACGTCAGCGTGGTCGGCTTCGACGATCTGCCGTTCGCGGACTGGGTGACACCCCGACTGACCACAGTCCGTACGCCTCTGGCCGACATGACCGCGCTCGCGGCCCGGATGGTGCTCCGGCTACTGTCCGGTGAGTGTCCGGAGGCGACACGGGTGGAGGTGGCGATCGAGCTGGTGATACGGGAAAGCAGCGGACCCCCGGCGCTGACGTGAGCGCATCCGCACGGCCGGGCCGGAGAGAAGGAACCTGCTCTCCAAGGTCCTCAGGGCCGTGATCACCTACGAGCATGCGAAGAAGACCGCGACCGCGCAATAGGTAGGATCTTTTTTACGAAAAAGACCACACCTAACGGGTTGACGTGGCATGTCAAATACATTGATCCTACCAATTGCCACAAGACTTACCTGCCCGCCTGGAGTTGGCCTGCCCGAACCGGCCTTATCCCGGCGCAGCTTGAACCGGGCGCTGGGCGGCGCCACATTGCCACCCTGGCTCCTGCGGCCCCCCGCTGGGAGGCATCTGCAGCCTGCGTTGCCGAGCGCCACTCGCACACGGGCCGGCGAGATCGCTGCCGTGCTCGTTGTCATGCCCATGAGAGGTGAAGCAATGACCCCGATCTCCCGACGGGCCTTCGTCGCGGGCACCGCAGGCGCCTTCAGCGCCGCCCTGATCACCACGGAATCCGCAGCCGCCTGGGCGGCTCCCGCACAGCACCAGGATGTACACGGCGACATCCTCGACGATGCGGCAATGGTCTGGAAGCGGCTGCCGAAGAGCTGGCAGGAGGCGCCCTTCTTCGGCAACGGCTTCCTCGCCGCCCACATCTACAGCAAGCCCGGCGAGGGCAACGTCCTGCGAGTCATGATCAACCACTCGCTGGTACAGGACCAGCGCGGACAGTGGGAGGCCGCCATCGGCTACTCCCGGCTGGGGGTCGGCTTTCTGACGCTGACCTTCGCCGGGTCCATCACCTGCGTCGACTGGAAGCTCGACCTCGACAACGCGGAGCTGTCCGGCACCGTCACCACGTCCCAGGGAAGCGCCACCTTCAGCGCCCTTATTCTCAACCACCGAAGCGTGCTGCTGGTCTCGCTGGAGCCGACCGCCGGCGAGGAGTCGGCCGCCTGGGGCTTCACCTCCCTGCCCTCGCACACCACCAGGACGATCCGAGTCCCACCCGAGTACACCGGTAACCCGGACCCCACCGTCGGGCCCGGCCATGTCGAGCAGCCCCTGCACGCCGGCGGCGGATACACAACCGCATGGCGGGAGGTGCGGTCCGGTTCCAAACGGCTGCTCGCCGCCACCATCGCGTACGGCTATCCCCACTCCACCGGCCGCGAAGCGGCGATACGCGCGGTCAACACGGCTCTCGCCGGCCCTCCGGACAAGGACATCGCCGCGCACCGGAACTGGTGGCATGCCTTCTACCGGCGCAGCCTGGTCTCCGTGCCCGACAAGAAGCTGCAACGCTTCTACTGGATCCAGCTCTACAAGCTCGCCTGCGCGACCCGGAGGAACGCACCGGTGACGCCGGTCTTCGGGCCCTGGTTCCCCGAGTCGGGCAACAACTGGACCAGTATCTGGTGGAACACCAACGTCCAGGTCACGTATCCGGTGGCCAATGGCTCCAACCATCAGGAGCTGGACGCCATCACCCCGACGTTCCAGAAGTACAGCGCCAATCTCGAGAGCAACATTGTCCCGGACCTCCGCGACGGGAAGACCTACGCCCTGTGCCACCCGGGCGACTGGCAACTGCGCCCAGGGCCCCGCTACGTCGGTGTCCCCGGGGTCAGTCCCAACGACCACACGGGCAACCTGACCTGGGCCCTGCACAACACCTGGGTGACCTACCGGCACCACATGGACGACGAGGTCCTGCGCACGGTGATCCACCCGATCCTCACCAAAGCGGTCAACTACTATGCCCGCCACCTCACGGAGGGGACCGACGGCAAACTGCACCTGCCCGTGACCCGCTCCCCGGAGTACGCCGACGCAGCCGACTGCACCTACGACCTCTCACTGCTCCGCTGGGGCTGCGCCACCCTGCTTCAGTCCGCGCAGCGGTTGCGGATCGACGATCCGGCGGCACCGCAGTGGCGGGACATCCTGGCCCGGCTGGTGCCGTACCACGAAAACGAACAGGGCATCATGATCGGTGCCGGGGTACCGCTGGCCGAGTCACACCGCCACTTCTCCCACCTGCTCTGGATGTATCCGCTGCAGGAGAAGCTGGACCGGCGCACCTTCGACCACTGGACGAGCATGCAGACGGCCTGGCACGGCTACAGCTACGCTGCCGCTGCCTCCATGGAGACACTCTTCGGCCGGCCCGAGGAAGCCCTGCACTATCTGCGGTTCTTCGTGGACGGCAATGTAGTCGCCAGCTGCGCCATGACGCCCAACACCATGTACCGCGAAGGATCAAACTTCGCGCTCGAAAGCCCCATCAGTGCGGCACAGTCGCTGCTCGACATGCTCACCCAGAGCCACGGCGGCGTGGTCAAGGTCTTCCCCGCGCTCTCCCGTACCTGGGAGGACGCCTCGATTTCCCAGCTGCGCACGCGGGGGGCGTTCACCGTGGACGCCTCGCGAAGCTCAGGTCGCACCGACTGGATCGCGGTCAGGAGCGAGGCAGGGGAACCCCTCACGCTGCAGCATGGGATCGAGGGCGAGATCGACGTCCGGGACGAGTCCGGGAAGCCGCTCCCGTACCAGGGCGAGGGCGCCATCAGCATCCCGCTGCGCAGGGGACGGACCGCAGTGATCAGCAGAAAGGGCATCCACCCGATCCTGCATCCGCGCGATGTCACAGCCAACGGCTCTGCACCCGCGTGGGGCCTGTCCTGACTGGGCGATAGTTCGCTGGACCTGACCAGTTGCAGGAAGGTCAGGCCGGCCGGGCGGGCTTCGAAGAGCACGAACCGGACGGTGCCGGCGTGTCGCTGCGCGGCGGGTGATCTGCGCTCGGAAGCGCGGGGCATCGGTTACTCACCGGGCCAGTTCGCCGTCGACGTCGACGTTGCCGGTGTCGACGGCCGTCTCGATCCAGTCCAGCGTCGCCCTGACGCGGGCGACGTTCTCGTGGACGATGGTGCGTTCGTCCTCGCCGAGTTGGCGGTCGCGCAGGCCCGGGACGACCCGGCCGACCGCGGCGACGAAGGAGTGGCAGGCGGTGACCAGGTCCAGGAACTCCACCGACCGGTCGATGTTGCGGATGGCTGGCGCGACGGGGCTAGTACTCCAGCCGTAGTTCGGTATCTGGGCTGGTCAGCGGCCTGGCGGGGTGGAGTGTAGCGGGGAGGCCGGGTGCGCGGGAGGGACTTTGCCACCGCGCCCACGAACGAGTGCGTGAGCCGCATGCCTGTGAGCTGGTCCGAGCAATCCCTCGGCATGCTCAACGATGCGCCGACGAGCGCGTGGGACCGGGAACTCGAAGAACTCTTCCTGCGGACCGGGAGCCGCTTCACCCGGATCGAGCCCCGGAGGCGGATGCGGGACTACATACGCGGCCTGCTCGCCCCGGTCGGCCGCAAGAACGGGTGGCAGCTCGCCGAGTGGGCCGGCCACGCCACTCCGGACGGACTGCAGTACCTACTCTCCCGCAGCCGCTGGGACGCCGACAGCGTCCGCGACGACCTGCAGGCGTACGTCGCTGACCAACTCGACCATGACGACGGTGTGTTGATTGTCGACGACACCGGCTTCATCAAGAAGGGGATCACCTCCGCCGGAGTGCAGCGCCAATACTCCGGTACCGCCGGACGCACCGAGAACTGCCAAATCGGCGTGTTCGCCGCCTATGCCACCAGCCGCGGACACGCCCTCGTCGACCGTGCCCTCTATCTGCCCACCCATGAGGGCCGGGCTTGTCAAGCGCAGAAGTGACCTCGACCCGCGGCTTTGTTCTTTGCCGAGGCGGTTTCCTTTGCGGGTCTTCCTCGTGCTTCTCTGACAGGGCTGACGTGCAGAGCCCTGAACCCGGGAGCGAGGAAGCGTCAGCTATGTTCAGGGATTGGGTCGTTGACGTCCCCGTTGCGCTGATGGCCTGGCGGAGTGGGCTCACATCCACCCATTCGGCGTCTGGCCGGGCGGGCCGGCGCCATGACCGTGGTTCGGGGATCCGGGCTGTTCAGTCAGGTCATCGAACACGGGCGACAGCCCGTCTCATGGGCAGATGCGAGCTCACCCGGGGTCTGCGACCGCCCCTGGCGGTTGTCGTCGGCTGCTGTCATCGAGACCCCTGCCGGTCGTGCTGGACCTGGACGGCGCGCAGCAGATGGTAGGCGCGGGCCAGCAGGCGGCGGGCGATCGCGGTGGTGGCGATCTTCTTGCCCCGGCGCCGGGCGAGGCGCTGGTAGGAGGCGGCGAACTCCGGAGACCGCTTCGCGGTCTGGGCGGCCTCGCACAAGATCCACCGCAGCCAGTCCGAACCCTGCTTGGAGGGCCGCCCATATTCCCGACGACCGTGCCTTCGCCACCAAGAACGACCTCGCCCGCGACATGATCCGCCGGGCCCATGCCTCCCCACTCCGGTTCCGGTGGGTCACCGCGGACGCCGCCTACGGCCAGGACAGCCGCTTCCGCCGCTTCCTCGAAGACGACCTCCAACTCCACTACGTCGTGGCCGTCCCCAAGTCCCAGCAGGTCCATGGCCCGCGCATCGAGGACCGCATCCGCCACGAGGCCCCACCGGAGGCCTGGCAACGCTTGTCCGCCGGCCCCGGAGCCAAAGGCGAGCGCTCCTACGACTGGGCCGGCGCCCTCCTGCCCGTCGTTGAAGAACGCGACGGCGACACGCCCACCCGCAGGCGGTGGATGCTGGCCCGGCGCAGCATCAGCGATCCCGACGACATCGCCTATTTCCTGGCCAGCGCTCCGCTGGACGCCACGCTCGCCGACCTGGCCCGGATCGCCGGGTGCCGCTGGAAGATCGAGGAATGCTTCCAGTCCGCGAAGAACGAGTGCGGCCTCGACGAGTACGAGGTCCGCCGTTACACCGGCTGGTACCGGCACATCACCCTCGCCATGCTCGCCCACGCCTTCCTCGCCGCCATGGCCGCCCAGGAACGCGAAAAAGGGGCCCCGACGACGACATGCCCGACCTCGTGGACCTCACACCGGCCGAGATCCGCCGTCTCCTGGCAGCTGAACCCCCGCACCGCCCCACACACCGCGGCCACACCCTGAACTGGTCACGGTGGAGACGACGCCACCAGGCACGCGCCCGCCAGAGCCACTACGAACGACGCGGCTACCTATTCGCCGGGGCGCGGTGGCAAAGTCCCTCCCGCGCACCCGGCCTCCCCGCTACACTCCACGCCACCAGGCCGCTGACCAGCCCAGATACCGAACTACGGCTGGAGTACTAGGGCCTGTGTGATGTCGTGATCAATCGTGTCGATCCGTATCCGTTGGGAGGGCGGATCGGGTAGGAACGAGGGTTGTGACGCGTAGGCAACTCACGGTTGAGCAGTCGAAGTTGATCGAGCCGTACCTGCCGATAGGTGAGTATGGCCCGTACCCCGAGCGGCTGCGGGATCAGTTCGAGGGGGTGATCTGGCGGTTCCGGTCCGGTGCTCAGTGGCGTGAGATGCCGGGCGAGTTCGGGCCCTGGGCCACCGTCTACGGACGCTTTCGGGTCTGGCGGAACGCCGGCGTCTTCACCGCCCTTCTGGAGGGTCTGATCGCCGAGGCCGCCCGCCAGGAGAAGACGGACTTGTCGCTGATCAGCGTGGACTCCACGACCGTTCGCGGTCACCACGACGCCGCCGGGATGCGTGTTGGCAAGGAGGTCATGGACGCCCTGGAGGAAGCTGCCGCAGAGGAGGAACAGGCCCGGCAAAAGGGGGCGGCGAGACGGGGCAGAACGGGCAGGCCGACGGAAATGACCTCGAGCGAGAAGAGCGGCGACGCGTCCGGCGACGGCGCAGGCTCCGTTTGAGGGAAGCCCTGCTCGGCAGGTCCCGTGGTGGGCTGACCAGCAAGATTCACCTCGCCGCTGACCGGAAGCGCCGACCACTGTCGTTCATCCTGACCGCTGGGCAGGCCGCGGACAGTCCGCAGTTCATCCCCGTGCTGAAGAAGATTCGCGTCCGCATGCCGGTCGGCCGCCCCCGCACCCGGCCGGGCACCGTCGCGGCAGATAAGGCCTACTCATCCCGGGGTAACCGCTCTTACCTGCGGAAACGCAATATCAAGGCGGTGATCCCGGAGAAGAAGGACCAGGCCGCCAACCGCAAGAAGAAGGGCAGCCGAGGAGGCAGGCCCGTCAGCCACGACGCGGTCCTCTACAAGGAGCGGAACACCGTCGAGCGCTTGATCAACCGGCTGAAGGACTGGCGTGGCATCGCCACACGCTTCGACAAGATGCCCGAGAGCTACCTTGCTGGCCTCGAACTCCGCGCCTCGATGATCTGGCTCGAAGACCTCTTACGAGCAGCCGATTGATCACAACATCACACAGGCCCTAGTACTGCAACCGCATCTGGGGGTTGTGGCCTCGACGTTTGTAGTGGGAGCGGCGGGCTCGGGCCTGGCTGTGTCTACGGAAGTGTGACCAGT
>NZ_JBEYTS010000141.1:0-8100 GCF_040643155.1 Streptomyces sp. NPDC047453
TACCTTCTCCCGGGCGGGCGGGGGTGGGGGGGGGCCCGGGGCCCCCCGCCGCACACCGCCGTCGGCGCGGTCCCGGCACGGCCGGCGGGCCCGCGCGGAATGTCACAGGCGCGGGGTGTCGAACCAGTCCCTCGTGTCGGGCCCCGTGGCCAGGAACAGCAAGACGGCGCCCAGCAGGGCCCCGGCGCTCCACGCCCTGTGGTGCGCCAGGGCGCCGACGACCCCGGCGGTGATCACCAGCCAGCCGGCGACGACCGCGCCGAGGCGGACACCGTTGCCGCCCTTCGCGATCTTCAGCGCGACGACGAGCGACATCACGGCCAGCACGGCGAAGGGAAGGGCTTCGAGGAACAGGAGGCCCATGACCAACTCGCCGAAGGCGCCGCTCCTGACCGTGGCGCCGGCCACCGCGAACCGCAGGGCCACGGTGCCGCTGACCGGGACCACGAGGAAGAGGATGACGCGGACGGCCCTGACAGCGGTCGGTATGCGGGTCATGGCGGGCATCGTGAAGGGCCCCGGCTCGGCGGTCAACGACCCGGTGCGGCAGGTGCGCAGACGTGATCCCGCCGAGCCCTATCCGCAACCGGGTCAGACCGGTTCGGTCAGGCGCCGGGCGGTCTGGGCCGCGCGCTGGGACGCCCGGTGCCGCCGGCCGCGTCGGGTCAGCCCCCACGGTTTGAGCACGGAGATCACCGTCATGAAGACGTATGCGGTCAGGGAGACGATCGGGCCCATCAGGACGCCGCGAGAGCTGGGCAGCGGCTCGCCCGCGGCAATGTCCTGGACCGTCGAGTTCAGCCCGGGGCGCAGCACGAGGAGCGTGGCGGCGGTCGTGGCCAGGGTCAGCCAGAACTTCGTGTAGACCCACCGGTGCCGTGCCAGCCCCCACGGGGTACCCAGGGACAGCACCAGACCGCTGAACACGGTGAGGAAGGCGACGGGGAGCAGGAGCCAGTCGGCGAAGAGTCTCATGGCGCGGACCGAGGTCTCCACGGTCACCGTGGACTGCGTGGTGACGGCGGCGATCCCGAGGGCGAGCAGTCCGAGGGAGAGGCCGAGCCAACTGGCGGAGGCGACCACATGGACCACGAGGAAGGCACGGCGTGCGGGGCGGCTTGTTCTCACCCGCCACACGGTGCCGGACGGCGGCGCGGCCGGCGTCCGACGAGGGGAGTAATCCCGCGTACCGGCCTCGGCGTACGCGGCCGGGCCTCCTCCGTTCGGGTGCGCGTGGGCCACGGCGCCGACCGCGCGGCCCGCCCGCCGCTCACGCTGGGGACAGCGCCCCCACCGGGCCGGCACCCCCTGATCAAGGAGAGCGACATGCCCATCGATACCGTCGAGCGATTCCTGGCCGCCCTCGACCCGCACCACCGGGAGCACGTCCAGGGCCTGTCACGCGAGGAACAGGAGAGCCTCGCCGCCGCCTGGGAGACGGAGCTCCAGCAGGACACCGACCTCGACACCCTGAGCGAGCTGTCGCCGCCCGCGGCCGAGTGTGAAGCGGCGGCTCGCGTGGCCAGGAAGCTCCTCGAACACTGAACCAGGACTCGGACCCGGCGGCCGGCCTCCGTCGCCGGCCATCGGGGCGCGCCCGTACGCACTCCGGGTCCGTGTCGCGGCAGTACGCGGCCACCGACGCCGTACTCCCCCAGTGGTACGGGTGCGCCGCTCAGCCCGCGGCTCTCATGGGGCCCCGGGTCACCGGCGGACCAGCTGGGTCTCGGCGGCGTCCAGGTCCGCCGCCGGGACGGGCGCGGGACGGCGGGCGGTGTCGCTGACCTTGAGCAGGAGGGCGACGAGCAGCCAGTTGGCGACCATCGCGGAGCCGCCCTGGGCCAGGAACGGCAGGGCCTTTCCGGTGAGCGGAATGAGCCCGGTGACACCGCCGGTGACGACGAACACCTGGAGCACCAGCGTGGTCGCCAGGCCGGCGGCCAGCAGTTTGCCGAACGGGTCGGTCACGGTGACCGCCGTGCGCAGGCCGCGTTCGGCGAGCAGCGCGTACAGCAGGATCACGGCCATCACTCCGGCCAGGCCGAGTTCCTCGCCGACCGTGGTGAGGATGAAGTCGCTGCGCCCGGCGAAGCCGATGAGTTCGGGATGGCCCTGGCCGAGGCCGGAACCGAGCATCCCGCCGGAGCCGAAGCTGAACAGCGCCTGGGCCGCCTGGTCGGAGATCAGACCGGCCGGCCGCTGCTCCGGGGGGAGGTAGATGTCCATCGGGTGCAGCCAGGCGACCACTCGGCCGTGAACGTGCGGTTCGAAGGAGCCCACGACGAAGGCTCCGACGGCGAACATGCCGACGCCGAACACCACCCAACTGGTCCGCTCGGTCGCGACGTACAGCATGATCACGAAGGCGCCGAAGAAGATGAGCGAGGTGCCGAGGTCCCGTTCGAGGACGAGAACGAGCAGGCTGATGACCCATACGGCCGCGATCGGGCCGAGCTGGCGCCCTCGGGGCAGGTACATGCCCATGAAGCGTCGTCCGGCCAGGGCCAGGGCGTCCTTGCGGAGCGTCAGGTACCCGGCGAAGAAGAGCACGATCACGATCTTCACGAACTCGCCGGGCTGGAAGGACAGCGGCCCGAGGAAGATCCACCGCTTGGCACCGTAGACGTCGCCGGGATACAAGGCCGGGGCCATCAGCAGCACCAGGCCCACGGTGACGGCCAGGTAGGGATAGCGCTGGAGCCGGCGGTGGTCCCTGAGCGCGACCACGACCGCGATGAATCCGAGTACCGCGAGGGCGACCCACATGATCTGCCCGCCGACCGCCGCGGGCGAGCCGTACCGGGCCTGGTAGGCGATGTCGAGGCGGTGGATCAGGATGATGCCCAGGCCGGTGAGCAGGGTGGCCAGGGGCAGGATCAGCGGGTCGGCGTGGGGGGCGAACCGCCGTACCGCCAGGTGGCAGAGCAGCGGGGGCAGGGCCAGAACGGCGACGTGGACCACCAGATCGGGCGGCAGGCTGCCCGTGAGGGCGAGGGAGCTGCCGGCGTGGCCGAATCCGCAGATGAGCACGGCTCCCAGCAGCAGCGCCAGTTCCAGATTGCGGCTGACCGGATCGCCGCCCCGACTCGCTGCTCCGACCCGACTGCCCATGACAGTTCCCCCCGTCGCGTTCCGCCGGACTCCCGTCTCCGGCCCGGCGACACCCGGCACGACTATACAGTTGCGCAATGACGCAACTAAACGTCGCGGGACCGGGATGCCCGGGGGGCGGCCCCGGGACCCGCGCGGTCCCGGGGCCGGTGACCGTCAGGTTCCGGCGGCCGCGGTCACGGCCTGCCGGGCCGCGCGCTCCACCAGGGAGACGCCGTCGCTCATCGACGCGCTGCCGTCGGACAGCACGGCGACGAGGTAGCGGTGTCCGTCCACCGTGACCCGTCCGACGCTGTTGACGTCCCAGAGCCCGGAGGTGGTGCGCTGGAGCCAGCCGTTCTTCAACGCGTACTGGGCACCGGAGGCCGCCGAGACACCCCATGCCTGGTCGCTCGCGATGCGGCTCATCAGCGTCCGGACGTAGGTCCGGGACTCCTTGTTCAGGGGGGAGCCGGTCTTCGACGCCCCTGCGCTGTCGAACACCGACAGCAGCAGGCGGACCTGGTCACTGGCCGTCGTCCGCGTCAGCCCCCACTTGACGCCGGGACCGCCCTTGGTCGAGGTCAGCCCCAGGCGCTTGTTGGCCGCCTCGAGACCCGGCGCCATGCCGATCTCGCGCCACAGGGCGTTCGCCGCCGCGTTGTCGCTCTTGCGGATCATCGGCTCGGCCAGGGCGCGTTCATGGGCGTTGAGATGCCGGCCCGCGTCCTGGGCCTGAAGCAGCAGCGCCGCGAGAATGTCGACCTTGATGATGCTGGCGGTGTCGTACGGGGCGTCCGTGCCGTACAGCAGCGGCGTCCGGCTCGCGCCGTCGAGGTTGAGCACCGCCGCCGTCACCCGCGCCTTGCTCTGCGACTGCGGCGCCGCCGGGGCGGCCGCCGCCGTGTGGGCCTGCTCCGCCGGGGCGGGCGCGGCGACCGCGGGTGCCGCGTGCAGCGCGCCGAGGGAGAAGAGGGTCGTCACCGAGGCCAGGAGGGCACCGGCGCAGGCGCCGGCGCGGCTGCCCCGGCGCCTTGCCGAGGTCGCCGAGGTCTTCGAATACGACAGGGAACGCGGATGGGACATGGTCGGGCAGGCCTCCGCAAGGGGTCGTCAAACGGGGGGACTGCTGGCGAAGGTAGACAAAATGTGCGCCAGGCGAAGTGGCCGCCGTCACTGCGAACCCGTTTCGACCCGAATTGTGAGAAGGCCCACCCAGGCACCCACCCCCGTCCCCAGCCCCCGTCACCGACCGATCACAGCAAGCCGCGCGGCCGTCTCACCGGCGCCGCCGGGACGTCCTGCGCCGAGCCTGGGCCGGGCTGGACGCCGGGCGCGCCACGACCGCCGGGACCACGAGTGCGGCCTGCCTGGCCCGTGGCGGCGCCGCCTGCCCGAGGTCTCGTTCGAGTTCGTCGAGGGCCCTGCGAGCCGCCGCGATCCGGGCGGCGAGGTGATGCTGGACGACCGGGGGGTCACCGGCGTCCGCCGCTTCGGCGGGCTCGTCCCTCTCCATCTCCCGGGCCTCCTCCAGGGACGTGATGACCACGCCGATGAGGACGTTGACCAGGACGAAGGAGGCCAGCAGGACGTAGGAGGCGTAGTAGACCAGGCTCCAGCGCGACACCTCCAGGCCGCTGTGGACCGCGTCGCCGATGCCGTCCAGGGTCATCAGCAGGAAGAGGGTCAGCACGGCGCGGCCTATGGAGCCGTAGTGCTCGGGGTCGTGGCTCCCGAAGAAGACCCAGCCGACCATGGCGTACACGTACAGCAGCAGGGCACCGACCAGGAGGAAGCTCATGGTGCCGGGCAGACTGCGGACCACCGCCACCAGCACGATGCGCACCTGCGGCAGGAAGCGGGCGGTGCGCAGCACACGCGCCAGCCGCAGCAGCCGCAGCACCGTGGCGTTCTCCCGTACGACGGGCACGAAGGCGCACAGGACGACGACCAGGTCGAAGGAGTTCCACGGGTCCTTCCAGAACTCCCGCGGGCGGTCGGCGTAGGCCAGCATGCGGACGAGGATCTCCACCGTGAAGGCGGCCAGGCAGACGTGTTCGGCCTGACGTAACCAGTGGTGCCACTGTGCCGCCAGACCTGAGTACGTCTCCACGCCCAGCAGGGCGGCGTTGAGGAGGATCACCGCGAAGACGCCGAGGGCGAACCAGCGGGCCTCGGTGACGGTCCGGCAGCGGTGTGCCAGCTCTCCGCGCAAGGACCGCGATGCGATGTCGGCGTTCTGATCGTGCTGCTCCGGCATCTGCTGCCCTTGCTCCTTCACATGCGGTGGCAGTCCCGGCCGACCGGGCTGGAAGGACGGGCTGGTTGAGTGATGATCATCCTCCAACACGGATGTCCGCGGCACCGTGGGCGGCGACACGTTCGCGGACCGCGTACCGCACGTCGTGCGTGCGGTACGCGGTCACCGTGTGCGCTCGGTCCCGGGCCGCGGCCCGGTGGTCACCTTCGGGTGCCGCAGGACGGGCAGAAGGCCGCGCCGTCCGGCAGGTCCTGGTGGCAGGAGGAGCAGTTGTCCGTCTGGGCGAGGCGGTGTCCGCAGGCGGGGCAGAAGGTCGCGCCCCTGGTCTCGGCGCGGCACTGCGGGCAGACCAACTGGCGCGGCGTGGAGACGTCGTAGTCCTGGCCGCGCTGCTGCCCGGCGTCGTAGGCACGCTGGGCGGCCATGTCGTTCAGGCCCCGCTGCTGGGCCGCCTGGGCCTCCGCCGCGGTGTCCGGGGAGCAAGTGAGGCAGAGCCCGAGGCCCGCGTTCCAGCAGCGGCCGCAGACGTAGGCCGTACAGCGGGGGCAGCGGTCGAAGTGGCCCTGCGCGTTGGCGATGGCGCGGGTGAACGCCGCGTCCCGCTGGGTTCCGTAGTTCGCTCCGGCCAGCCCGTCGGCCGCGTCGGAGACGCCCCGGGCGGCGCCGCCGCCGATGACCGACCAGGCCGCGTTCGCCCCCCGCGACAGCCAGCCCGCCATCTGGCCCGCCCGGAAGGGCTCGAACGGGGAGCGCCAGGTGTCCGAGCAGCGGGAGCAGTAGAACTCGAACTGGAAACCGGCGCCGGTCCCGTGCTGCTCGCACAGGTCGCGGTGATTGTTGTTGAAGTAGATCTCGGTACTCATGGTGCGTTCCCCCCCAGGGCCGACCTTGTGACGGTGTTCCACCCACGCGACGCCCGTCCTCGTCGTGCGGGTTTCCGGAATTCTGCCAGGCGCGCGAGCGCCCCGGCACCCGCTGTCCGGCGACTGGTCCTGGGACAAACGGGTACGCGTGTGGTGAACAGATACAGCTGAAGACTCGGGCAGCGCCGGCGCTGCCCGCGGGTTCGGCCCCGTGGACGTCCTGTGCCTGCGCTCGTCGGGCTCTGGCTGGTTCTGCCGGCCTCAGGTCGAAGGGATTCCGGTCATGACTGACGACACCAGCGACTCCGTCCGCGCACAGGCCCGCCCGGCCGACCCGACGCCGGTCGCCTACGCGGATCCGGCCCCGCTGGGCCTGGCGGGGCTCGCGATGAGCACCATCCTGCTGTCCATCATCAACACCAACCTGCTCGAGGAACCCGCCGCGATCTTCCCGGTGCTCGGGCTCGCCGCGTTCTACGGCGGCCTGGCCCAGTTCATCGCGGGGCTCTTCGAGTTCCGCCGCGGCAACACCTTCGGCGCGACCCTGTTCGGTTCCTTCGGCGCCTTCTGGTTGACGTACTGGTGGCTCGTGCCGCGGGTGGCGGCCGTCGGCGACGCGCACAACGCCCTGGGCCTGTTCCTGCTCGCCTGGGGCATCTTCACCGCGTACATGGCGGTGGCCGCGCTGCGCACCAGTCTCGCCGTCCTCGCGGTGCTGGTGCTGCTGGCCATCACCTACGTCCTGCTGGCGATCGGCGAGTTCCAGGGCGGCATGGCACTGCACGTCGTCACCCAGATCGGCGGCTGGTTCGGCATCGCGTCGGGACTGGTGGCCTGGTACGCCTCGGCGGCCGCGGTGATCAACGCCACGCACCGGCGGACCCTGCTGCCCACCTGGCCCCGCTGAGCCGTCCCGCGGGAGGATGGCGGGCTCCCCACCCCCGTCCGGCCCGGACCGCACCCGTGCCCCGGGCCGGGCAATACACCGCCGTTTCGGGGTACCCGCAGAAGTGAAGCACTCCTCGTTACGGAGGCGGTCATGCTCGTCCTCGGCGTCATTCTGCTCGTCGTCGGCTTCGTCACCGGCATCTCGATCCTGTGGACCATCGGCATCATCCTCGCCGTGATCGGCGCGATCCTGTGGATCCTCGGATCGATGGGCCACGCGATCGCCGGTCGCCGTCACTACTGGTGACGGGCCTGCGACAACGGGAGCGGCGGCCTGCGGGCCGCCGCTCCCGTCGGTGTCTGCCGAGTTGGGTGTCCCTCAGTGCCTGCCGAGGTGGTACCGACCCGGCGTTCAGTGGGCGTGGCCGGAGCCGCGGCCGGACATCCGCCAGATCCTGATCTCGCGCAGGAGCCCCGGCATCTCCTTGATCAGCGCTGCGAGCACCAGCCCGCCCACCAGGGCGGCCTCCACCGCCAGCAACTGTTTAGCTGTCATCCCCGTTCCTCCCTTCTGTCCTTCTGGCCCTTTGTCCTGACCCGGTCCTGCCCCTGACGCGGCCCGTCATCCGGGCGAGATGTTCGGCATGGCCTTCATGATCGCGTCGTGCTTCTTCCAGTGGATGCCCGTGGACCGCCGGGCATCGGAGGTGCCGTCCCTGTGGTGCCCCGTCTGCCGCTCGTACGGACCGAAGTTGCCCTGGTGCAGTCCGGTGACGTGCCCGGGGGTGTCGGGCTTCACGTCACGCCTGCCGACTCTGATCGTGCCCATGGTCTGCTCCTCGTCTCCCCCGATGCCTCTCCCCCGGTCACCGGTCCGGCTCGCGCGTTGCGAGCGGTTCAGCCGTGTTCGGCTCCGTAGGTGGGGGTGTGGGTGGTGGTGAGGGTTTTGCCGTTGCCGAGGTACATGTGGACGCCGCAGGGGAGGCAGGGGTCGAAGCT
>NZ_JBEYTS010000142.1:0-8015 GCF_040643155.1 Streptomyces sp. NPDC047453
ACCACAGAGCTCGAATGGCTCCGGCATGAAGAGTGCTCACCTGCTGGCGGCTACGGACCGTAGTCTCTCTCACGGCCCGATGAATCCCATTAGGCCGTCAGGACTGTCTCGTATTCGGCGGGGCGCCGGCACAGGGCACCCCTCCATGGCCGTTCTTCCTCGTGTGGAGCGTGCTGGCTCTTTCAGTCGCTGGCTGGGGGAGGGGGCTGGTTGCCGGCCGCCCGTGTGGCGGCTCGCTGGACACCGCCGGCCCTGTTGGCCAGCGCCCGACGCCACGGCGCGACCCCCTCGAGCTCGACCTCCAATGAGAAGCTGAGGAAGGTCCGGATCAACACGATCAGGCCCAGTACACCTACGTTGTCCAGTGTCGGCCGTTGTCCAGTGTCGGCGCGACCGCGACAGTACGGATGAGGTCTGCGGCGACGAGAACCTCAAGCCCCAGCAGCAAGGCGCCACCGAAGCACCGCCGGAGAGCCAGATACCCGTCGGCGGAGCGTCTGGATTTCCGCCAAGCCCGAGCAGCGGCCACCAGGGACAAGACGAAGCCCACGACCAGCACGATCGCACCCACGGCCTCGAATGCCTGGGCAGCACGCTGCATCGCGTGGGTGAACATCACATTGCATCTCCGGCTTCTTTCACGCACCGCATGAGCTGATCATCGGCCAGTGCGGCCCACTTGGCGACCGCAGCACTCTCCCCGCGGTGCGGCCCCGGCTTCGAAGATCACGGTCGGCCGTCCCCCACATGTCCCCCATGAGAGGGCGCGACTTGGACTTTCCCAGCTCAGTAGGCATCCAGCCAGCCCGCTGTAAATCTGCCGGCTCCGCTTCCCAGGTTCGAATCCTGGCGCCGCCACTCTGGGAAGGACCCCCTCTGATCAGCCCATACGGCAGGGCGGAGGGGGGTTCGCGTGTGGGCGCGGGGCCGGTGTCGGTGGTGCCGTGCACACTGGGGCCATGTCCTCGCGTCGCAGACTCTGCCCCGTGTGCCGTCGGGAGATCGCCGTGGTCGCCGGGCGGTTCGCGCGGCACGATCCGCCCGGGACGCGGGCGAGCGGCGGGCTGACCTCCTGCGCCGGATCGCGCCGGATGGCGCAAATCGGCGCCGCGCAGCCGGCGTTGGACGGCTATGCCGTTCCGGAGTGTCCCGGGCAGATGCCCTTGTTCTGAGCGGTTGCCGGTGCCGGAAGACGCTCGGACGTGCTCAGTTGCCCGCCACCGACTTCACCGCCACCGACACCGGTGCCGAGCCGCTGACGAGTTCCAGGGTCAGGCCTGCCGTGGCCGGGGTCTCCACCAGTTCGGCCAGTACGGCGGCCACGTCGTCGCGCGGGATCATGCCGCGGCCGGTGTGGGCCTCCAGGCGCACCTGGCCGGTGCCGGCGTCGTTGGTCAGCGAGCCGGGGCGCAGGATCGTCCAGTCCAGGGCCTCCTGACGGCGGACGTGGTCGTCCGCCTCGCCCTTGGCCCGCAGATAGACGTCGAAGACCTCGTCGCCCTTGTGCGCCGCGTCCGCGCCCATCGAGGACACGACCAGATGGCGGCGCACGCCCGCGCGTACCGCCGCGTCCGCGAACAGCACCGCCGCGCCCTTGTCCACCGTGTCCTTGCGCGCCGCTCCGCTGCCCGGGCCCGCGCCCGCCGCGAACACCGCCGCGTCGGCGCCCCGCAGCAACTGCGCGACCTCGTCGACGGACGCCGACTCCAGGTCGAGCACGACCGGTTCGGCGCCGGCCGCCCGCAGGTCCTCGCTCTGCTCGGCACGGCGGACGATGCCCGCCACCTCGTCCCCGCGCGCGGCGAGCAGCCGCTCCAGCCGCAGCGCGATCTGACCATGACCACCAGCGATGACAATGCGCATGCTTCCGACCGTACGCCCGGACGGCCGTATCCGCCGCACGACTTCGGCCCTGCCCCGGGGCGCGCTCCGCCGTGTCCCGCACGCCCCCGGAGGCGCTGCCGCCGCCCTGCCGCACGGACCGTCAGGACAACTCCCCCCGCCCCTGCCGCGGCAGTCCCAGCTCCACCGCGGCGGCGGAGTCGCAGAACTCCCGCACCGCGCTCGTGCGTGCCACCACGCGCCCCCGGTGCACCACGATCCGGCTGTACGCGAGCGACAGCGCCCCCGCGAGCCGGTCGCCGCGCACCGCGAGCAGCTCGGCGGGGAAACCCGCCTCCACCCGCACCTCGGGCAGACCGAGCACCGTGCGGGCTGACGCGCTCACCGCGTCGTAGGCCTCCTCGGGACACAGCCCGTGCCGCGAGGCCAGCAGGTAAGCGGCCTCCAGCGGGTCGCCGCGCCCCACCGGGTTCGACACGTCCCGCAGGGCGCCGCTGCCCGCGGCCACCCGGACCCCGGCCGCCCGCAGCAGCCGGACCGGCGCCGTCCCGTGTCCCTCGGCGCCGCCGCAGCAGCCCTGCGGCAGGCACACCACCCTCACCCCGGCCGCGGCCAGCTGGTCCGCGGCCCGCTCGGCCGCCCCGGTGGGCAGCCGGGCCAGGCCGCCGCACGGGCCCAGCGTCACTCCCGGGCGCAGCCCGCCCGCCATCGCCGCGATGCGCGCCAGGCGGGACGGGTCGGCGCCGTCGGTGTGCAGGTCGACGGGGCAGCCGTGTTCGGAGGCGACCTCGAGGACCGCCTCGACGTAGCCCGTCGGGTCGGGGTCCACGTCGGGGCAGCCGCCCACGACGCAGGCGCCCATCTTGAGCGAGTCCCGCAGTATCGCCAGGCCGTCCGCGCCGGCCGCCCCGGTCAGCACGCGCGGTACCGCCACCGTCGTCAGTTCGGTGAGCCCGCGCAGCGACCGCCGGGCCCGCAGGACCGCCGTCAGGACGCCGAGCCCCTGGACGTCGCCCACGCGTACGTGTGCGCGCACGGTCGTCGCGCCGTGGCCCAGTTGCAGCAGCGCGGCCTCGGTGGTGCGGCGCTGGACGTCCTCCGGCTCGTACGACACCGGTCCGCCGCTGTCGCCGGTCAGGGCCGTGTCGGCGTGGGCGTGGGGCTCGGCCGGGGCCGGCAGGAGCAGGTAGCCGCTGAGGTCGACGCGCGGCGCGCCGCCCCGCGGGTCGCCCGCGCCGAGGCTGCCGGCGGTGCCGACCGCCTCGATGCGCTCACCGGCCAGCCGTACGTCCACGGTCCGCCCGTCGGTCAGCCGGGCCCCGCACAGCAGCAGCCCGTCCGGGTCCGTCCGCCCGGACGGACCCGGCGAGGAGGACGAGGGGGGTGGCGGCTGTCCGGGGGGCATCGCACTCCAGGTACGCAGGGCGACAAAGGGTTCGGGACACGTTCGGGGCGCGGACCGTGAGGCCGCGCGGGCCACGCAAGATCACGCAGAGTGAGTCGAGCCTAGGGTGGCCGCCGGGCCGGACGAGGGAGGAGCGCAATAGTCGTACCGGTGTGGCCGCGGGACCGGGGACGGTGCCGGGAAACGGATTTGGGTGAACGGCCGCAGAGCGTGTAATGTCTTCCTCGCTCGCCCCAATAGCTCAGTCGGCAGAGCGTCTCCATGGTAAGGAGAAGGTCAACGGTTCGATTCCGTTTTGGGGCTCTGGTGTGAGAGGTACCCGCCGCAAGGCGGGGCCCGATCGCATCGCAGCGGTGTAGCTCAGTCGGTAGAGCAAGCGGCTCATAATCGCTGTGTCACCGGTTCAAGTCCGGTCACCGCTACTCACAGTAGCCGATTGCGGGGTCGGTCCTTCGATCGGCTACTCTTTCTTGCGTTGAAATAGCCTACCCGTTCGTCAAGGAGCACTCACGTGGCTGCCACCGACGTCCGCCCGAAGATCACGCTGGCCTGCGTGGAGTGCAAGGAGCGGAACTACATCACCAAGAAGAACCGGCGGAACAACCCCGACCGGCTCGAGATGAAGAAGCACTGCCCGCGTTGCAACGCGCACACCGCGCACCGCGAGACGCGCTGATCAAAACTCAGACATGAGGCCGCCCCCGCACCACGGGGGCGGCCTCATGTTGTTTCATGTGCGAAAGCCCAGCGGGAGCCCGGTGAAAGCCGGGCCGCACGCCGGGCTACGTAAAACCCCAGCGACACCAGGAGGTGCCGAGCCATGGCGCTCGACCAGTCCTTCGTGGGGCGGTCCTACCCGCCCACCGACCCCTACGAGGTGGGCCGGGAGAAGATCCGTGAGTTCGCGGAGGCGGTGGGCGACGCCAACCCGGCCTACACGGACCCGGAAGCCGCCAAGGAGCTCGGCCACCCCGATGTGATCGCCCCGCCGACCTTCGTCTTCGCGATCACCTTCAAGGCCGCCGGACAGGTCGTCCAGGACCCGCAGCTCGGCCTGGACTACAGCCGCGTGGTGCACGGCGACCAGAAGTTCGCCTACACCCGGCCGGTGCGCGCCGGCGACCGGCTCACCGTCACCTCCACCATCGAGTCGATCAAGTCCCTGGCCGGCAACGACGTCCTGGACATCCGCGGCGAGGTGCACGACGAGGTGGGCGAGCACGTGGTGACCGCCTGGACCAAGCTCGTGGCCCGCGCGGCCGAGGAGGCGTGAGGAAACCGATGACGGCGAAGATCGCCTACGACGACGTCGAGGTCGGCACCGAGCTGACGGCCCAGACCTTTCCCGTGACCCGGGCCACCCTCGTCCAGTACGCGGGCGCCTCCGGGGACTTCAACCCCATCCACTGGAACGAGAAGTTCGCCAAGGAGGTCGGGCTTCCGGACGTGATCGCGCACGGCATGTTCACCATGGCCGAGGCGATCCGCGTGGTCACCGACTGGACGGGCGACCCTGGCGCCGTCGTCGAGTACGGCGTCCGCTTCACCAAGCCCGTCGTCGTCCCGAACGACGACGAGGGGGCCGTGATCGAGGTCTCCGGCAAGGTCGCGGCCAAGCTCGACGACAACACCGTGCGGGTCGACCTGACCGCCATGAGCAACGGGCAGAAGGTCCTCGGGATGTCCCGGGCCGTCGTACGCCTGGCCTGACGGCCACCGCGGTCCCGCACTCGCCGAGGTGCGGGACCGTCAGCGGGGTCTCGTAGTCTTGGGCGCGTGCAGGAACTCCACGACGCGCCCCTCGCCCCGCTGACCACCTTCCGGCTGGGCGGCCCCGCCACCCGGCTGATCACCGCGACCACCGACGCCGAGGTGATCGACGCCGTCCGCGAGGCCGACGCCCACGGCACACCGCTGCTGGTCATCGGCGGCGGCTCCAACCTGGTCATCGGCGACAAGGGCTTCGACGGCACCGCGCTGCGCATCGCCACCCGCGGCTTCGAACTCAGCGGTACGACGCTGGAACTGGCCGCCGGAGAGGTGTGGACGGACGCGGTCGCGCGCACCGTCGAGGCCGGGCTCGCCGGCGTCGAGTGCCTGTCCGGCATCCCCGGCTCCGCGGGCGCCACCCCGATCCAGAACGTGGGCGCGTACGGCCAGGAGGTGTCCTCGACGATCACCGAGGTCGTCGCCTACGACCGCCGGGCGGGCCGCACGGTGACCCTGGCCAACGAGGACTGTGCGTTCTCCTACCGGCACAGCCGCTTCAAGGCCGACCCCGAGCGGTACGTCGTCCTGCGCGTCCGTTTCGGGCTGGAGGACGCGGACGGGCTGTCGACGCCGGTCAAGTACGCCGAGACCGCGCGCGTCCTCGGTGTGGAGGCGGGCGACCGGGTACCGCTCACCACCGCCCGCGAGACCGTGCTGAAGCTGCGGGCCGGGAAGGGCATGGTGCTGGACCCCGAGGACCACGACACCTGGTCCGCCGGCTCCTTCTTCACCAACCCGATCCTCACGGACGCCGGCTTCGCCGTGTTCCGCACACGTGTGCGGGAGCGGCTCGGCGACGGCGTCGAGCCCCCCGCCTATCCGGCGGGGCAGGGGCACACCAAGACCTCCGCGGCCTGGCTGATCGACAAGGCGGGCTTCACCAAGGGCTACGGCACCGGACCGGCCCGCATCTCCACCAAGCACACCCTCGCCCTCACCAACCGTGGCGCCGCGACCACGGAGGACCTGCTCGCGCTGGCCCGCGAGGTGGTGGCCGGGGTTCGTGAGGCCTTCGGCATCACCCTGGTCAACGAGCCGGTGACGGTCGGCGTGAGCCTGTAGCCGCAGGGCACATGGGGAGGGGGGAGACCATGGGGGAACGACGTGCAATAGCGGCTGTGGCCGCCGCCGTCCTGGCGGGCGTGCTCGCCACGGGATGCGGCAAGGGCGCCGCAACGGCCGGAGGCGGGGAGCCGGAAGCGGGGGCGTCCTACACAAGTGTGGGGGAGATCGACGAGACGCTCGCGCCGGACGGCACCACCGTCCGCGTGGGATCCCCCGGCGCGCGGACCGTCGTCCACCTGTACGAGGACCTGCGCTGCCCGGTCTGCGCGGAGTTCGAGACCCAGGGCGGCGGCGAGGGCCTGCGCGAGCTGATCCTGTCCGGCGAGGTGAGGGCCGAGTACACGCTGGCCTCGTTCCTAGACGACGGGCTCGGCGGCGACGGCTCCAAGAAGGCCGCCAACGCCCTGCGGGCCGCCCTGGACGCGGGCAGGTTCGCCGAGTACCACGAGGTGCTCTTCGCGCACCAGCCCGAGGAGAAGGTCGACGGCTACACCGACGCCTTCCTGCTGGACATGGCCTCCAGGGTCCCGGGCCTGCGCGGCGAGGAGTTCGACGCGGCGGTCAAGGGCATGAAGCACCGCGACTTCGTGACCGCCTCCGAGAAGGCCTTCGACACGTCGGGGGTGACCGGCACGCCCACCATGAAGGTGGACGGCAGGACCGTCAGCGGGTCCCTGGCCGGCGGCATCTTCGACAAGGAGACGCTGCCCATGGTGATCGGCGCCATGGCCCGGTCCTGACCGGCGAGCCCTCCGCGCCCGTCGGTCAGTTCGCCAGCCAGTCGTCGACCCCCGACAGCAGCTTCGCGCGCACGTCCTCGGGGGCCGCCGACGCGCGGATCGACTGGCGGGCCAGTTCCGCCAGTTCGGCGTCCGTGAAGGAGTGGTGGCGGCGGGCGATCTCGTACTGCGCCGCCAGCCGGGAGCCGAAGAGCAGCGGGTCGTCGGCGCCCAGGGCCATCGGGACGCCCGCCTCGTACAGCCGGCGCAGGGGGACGTCCTCGGGCTTGTCGTACACGCCGAGGGCCACGTTCGAGGCCGGGCACACCTCGCAGGTCACGCCCCGGTCGGCCAGGCGGCTCAGCAGCCGCGGGTCCTCGGCCGCGCGTACACCGTGCCCCACCCGGTGGGCCCGGAGGTCGTCCAGGCAGTCGCGGACCGAGGCGGGGCCGGTCAGCTCGCCGCCGTGCGGGGCCGCGAACAGTCCGCCGTCCCGGGCGATCGCGAAGGCCCGGTCGAAGTCCCGGGCCATGCCCCGGCGTTCGTCGTTCGACAGGCCGAAGCCGACCACGCCACGTTCCCGGTAGCGCACCGCGAGGCGGGCCAGGGTACGGGCGTCCAGGGGGTGCTTCATACGGTTCGCGGCGACCAGGACCCGCATCCCGAGGCCCGTCTCGCGCGACGCCGTCTCCACCGCGTCGAGGATGATCTCCAGCGCCGGGATCAGCCCGCCCAGGCGCGGTGCGTACGAGGTCGGGTCGACCTGGATCTCCAGCCATCCCGAACCGTCCCTGACGTCCTCCTCGGCGGCCTCCCGCACCAGCCGCCGGATGTCCTCCGGCTCCCGCAGGCAGGAGCGTGCCGCGTCGTACAGCCGCTGGAAGCGGAACCAGCCGCGCTCGTCCGTCGCCCGCAGCCGCGGAGGCTCCCCGCTGACCAGGGCCGCCGTCAGCGCGTCGGGCAGCCGTACGCCGTGCTTGTCGGCCAGCTCCAGCAGGGTGGTGGGCCGCATCGACCCGGTGAAGTGCAGGTGCAGATGGGCTTTCGGCAGCTCAGAGAGATCACGTACACGCTCCATTCCTGGATGGTGCCGCACGTTCCCCGTGCCCCGGTAGTCGTTTCCCCATTCGTGGTCTTGCTCGCACAAATGAAGGGGCGCGCGGGGCGGGGGCACGCGGGGGGATACCGCGCCCGCCCCCCCCCCCTCAGGGCGC
>NZ_JBEYTS010000143.1:0-7869 GCF_040643155.1 Streptomyces sp. NPDC047453
CCCGGCCGGCACATTGCCGGCCGGGCCGACGTCGACCATGCCGTCTCGAGGCGGTCAGATCTGGACGCCCGGGCGGTGTTGGGGGCCGCGTGGGCCGTAGTCGATGTCTCGCTGTAGGCGCCCGCCACACCGTTGATGGCGCTCCACGCCCCGACGCCGTGCGTCACGACGAGTCCCGAGATCCCGTTCATCCGCGCGTACCCCCCACGGCAATGGCCCGCTCGGCCGCTTCGCGCAGTACCCGGGCGCTCTCCTCCAGGGCCCCTCGCTCCTCGGACGTCATGGTGGGCTCGTGCATCTGCTGGACGCCGCCCGATCCGAGAACGCTGGACAGGGAGAGCGTGACCTCGTGGGCGGAGGAGTACGCGGCCACCGGCAGCACCGCGCGTTCGTTGCGCAGGACCGCCTCGACGAGCCGGGCGGAGACGGCGCCGATGCCGTACTGGCTCGCGCCGGTGCCCTCGATGATGGTGATGTTGGCGTACCGGATGTCGTTCTCGACCTCTTCGCGTATGTCCTCGACCGACCGGCCGTCCTGGGCGAGCAGTTCGGCGACGGGGATGCCGCCGACACCCGCCGAGGACCACAACAGCACCTCGGAGGTGCCGTGTTCGCCCACCACAAGGGCCTGGACGTCACGGGGTCGCACCCGCAGGCGGTCGGCGAGCTGCACACGGAACCGGAGACTGTCGATGAGGGTGCCGGTCGAGAACACCCGGTCGTGCCCGGCGAGATGACGGGTGAGGTCGGCCAGCGGGTCCGGTGGGTCGGTGACCACCATCAGCACCGCCTCCGGCGCGACCGCGACCACCTGGGGGACGACGTCGGCGAAGACCCTGGCATTGGTATCCAGCAACCGCAGGCGCCCCTGGGGCTCGGACCGGTCGGTGGCGCCGCCGGCCTTCTCGTTGACCCCCGCGGTGACGGCGACGACGGCGGCCCCGGCCAGGTCACCGTAGCCGCCGGAGCGTACGTCGACCGTGGGGGACAGCGGAGCGGCGTAGCGCAGGTCGGCGGCCACGCCGTCGGCGCGGGCGGTGTCGCGGTCGATCAGCACGATCTCCCGGCAGGTTCCCCCGCGTTCGACCAGGGACAGCGCCGTGGCCGATCCGACCGCGCCGGCCCCCACGATGGCGGCCTTCATGCCCGACCCTCAGCGGGTGCGGCGGACGAGGGAGTCAACTCCCTTGCGGCCACGATGGCTTCGCTGGTGTATACGAGGAAGGTCAGTGTCTCCTGGAAGTACAGCCGGATGCTGGTGTCGTCGTGCGACAGGTAACCGATGGACAGGTCCTGGCCGAGGCGCAGCTCGAAGTCCCCGCCCCGTGTCGACAGCAGGAAGGCCCCCTCGATGGCGGGCGCCCAGACGATGTCGCCGTCCAGCACCCGGGCGATGTGTTTGATGATCGGGTAGCCGTAGTCGGACGTCTCGCTGACAGCGGTGTACGCCGTGGCGCTCAGCGCCAGTGCGTACGGGCCGCCGACACCGGCGAGCCGCAGCGCGGTCAGGGCCTTGCTGACGATGTCCGGGTACTGGCGCGCCTCGGCTGGCAGGGTCAGGGCGGGGTTGGACGAACTCTCCCGCAGACCGGCGATGTCCGCGGACGGGTAGCCCTCGAACACGGCGCGGTCCTCGGCGAAGGCGATCTGCCGGGCCGCGTCCTTGACCGGCTGCCAGTCCGCGTCCTTGGCGCCGCGCGCGACGTCGTCGACCTGCTGCTGGTCCACGGTGAACGGCACCCGCAGCTCGACGAGCGGCTGGAACCGGCGTACCCGCGCCTCGACCCCTTCGGCCGGCGCCGCCACGGTCCGCAGGTGCCCGGTCCCCACACCGGCCAGCTCCGGGCCGCACGGCTCGGGCACGTCGACGATGCGGCGGGCCGCGACGTGCCGCTTGAACGTACGCCGCGCCTCCTCCTCCAGATCGGCCCACGCGGCGGCGGAGATGGGTGCCAGTTCACGATGCAGATTGTCCATCGCGGATGCTCGCCTCCTGTCACATCCTCAGATCGCCGATCCCCAGCGAGCCGTCCACGGCCGGCGGCCGGAGCGCCGCCGGCACGGGCTCGGCCTCCTCGACACCTCCGCCCTCCTCGCCCTCCTCGCCCTCTTCACCCTCGCGCGCGGTCGGCGCATCGGGGAGGTCGTCGAGGAAGTCACTGGTGGGCACGGAGAACAACGACCCGGTCACCGCCGTGGAGAAGTCCAGGATCCGGTCGTGGGCGGCCGGAGGGTCGCCCAGGAACATGCGCTCCAGCATCCGCTCGATCACGGCCGGAGTACGGGCGTAACCGATGAAGTACGTACCGAACTCGCCCTGCCCCACGGTCCCGAAGGGCATGTTGTCGCGCAGGATCTCGTGCTTCGTCCCGTCCGGGTCCTCGATGGTGGTCAGTGCCACGTGCGAGTCGGCCGGCTTGACCGCGTCGTCCAGTTCGACGTCGGACAGCTTCCTGCGCCCGATCACCATCTCCTGCGCCTCCACCGGCAGGGCGTTCCACGCCTCCAGATCGTGCACGTACTTCTGCACGATCACGTAGCTGCCCCCGGCGAACTCCGGGTCCTCGTCGCCGATCAGGACCGCCGCGTTCGCCGCCCGGCCCGTCGGGTTCTCCGTGCCGTCCACGAAACCGAGCAGGTCACGCACGTCGAAGTACTTGAACCCATGCACCTCGTCACGCACGGTGACGACGTCGCGGATCCGTTCCATGATCTCGGCGGCCAGCGCGAAGCAGAGGTCCGGGCGGGCCGCGCGAATGTGGAACAGCAGGTCGCCGGGGGTCGAGACCGCCCGGTGCCGGGCTCCGGCCAGCTCGCGGAAACGATGGAGCTCCGCCGGACGCGGGCCCGCGAACAGGCGGTCCCACGCCTCCGCGCCGATGCCCACGACCACGCTCAGCTTCCCGTCCGGCGTCGCCCGGAAACCGACCGCCCGCTGGAGCCCGTTCAGTTCGGACAGCATGTCCCGTACGACAGGCTCGCCGCCCCGGTCGATGGTCACGACGAGGAAGATCGCCGCACCCGTCAGCGGGGACAGCACCGGCTGGGGCTCCGGGTCCTGGGAGTGTGCGCACATGCAGCGCGCCCCTTCCTGACGGTCACGGGCGGGCACCTGTTCACCGTATGGCGCAAGCCCGGTACCCGCCACCGCGCCCTCGGCGGGCCGCCGGCCGCATCCGTACAGCGTCGAGGCGAGCCTCTCCAGGGGGCGTCCGACGACCGGTTTGACTTGCCGCGCGCTCGTGGGAGTCTGGAGAAACGGCAGCCGGCGGGGCGGACGGCCAGGTGAGGACCAGTGGGCGTTCCCTCTGTGAGAAGACATGCGATGAACGACACAGCCGACTTCACGCGGTGGCTCACGAGTCACACCGACGAGCTGAACCGTCTGGGGTTCTTCGCCCGCGCCGTCGCGAACGACCCCCACTGGCCCGCGGCGGCCACCGTCGAGACGTACCGGGAGTACCTGGAGCGCCGCGGGGCCGCTCCGGAGGTGATCGACACCCTGCGCCACGCCTGGAACGAGTTCCAGCGCCAGCCTCACTCCCACTGAGAGCACGGGCGTGCGCTCCTCAGACGTGCGCCACGGGTTCCGGGCGCTCGTGCTCGCAGGTGTCGTCGATGCCGTAGGTGTCCCAGGCGGGAAACGGGTCGACGGGCGGCAGGCCTTCACCGTCGGCCATGAGGCAGTCGCCCAGCGCCGCGTGCAGCGCGTCCGCGCGCAGATGCGTGCCGATGAAGACCAGTTCCTGGCCTTCCGGGCTGTCGGTGTCGCGGGCGGCGGACGGCTCGAAGCGCGCGACGGAGCCGGCCTGTGACCACAGGCCCGTCACCTGCCGGCGCCCGGCCAGCGTGAAGAACCCCTTGGAGCGCAGAACCTCGCCGAACGCGCCGCTGTCGAGCTCCTTGGTCACGAACGTCGACGAGGTCGAGTTTGTTGAGCACGATGACGTCCGCGAACTCGACCTGGTGCATCAGCAGGTCGCTGACGGTGCGTTCGTCGTCCTCGTACTGGTCCAGGCCTCGCTCGACGAGTTCGTCGCCGCTGGTCAGCTCGGGCAGGAAGCCGGCGGCGTCGACGACCGTGACCATGGTGTCCAGGCGGGCGATCTCCGCCAGGGTGGCGCCGTCGTCGCGGGCGAAGGCGAACGTCGCCGCCACGGGCATGGGTTCGGAGATGCCGGACGACTCGATGAGCAGGTAGTCGAAGTGGCCCTCGCGGGCCAGCCGGTCGACCTCCTGAAGCAGGTCGTCGCGCAGGGTGCAGCAGATGCAGCCGTTGGTCATCTCGACCAGGCGTTCCTCGGTGCGCGACAAGGCTGCCTCGCCGCCGCGCACCAGGGCAGCGTCGATGTTGACCTCGCTCATGTCGTTGACGATGACCGCGACGCGCAGCCCCTCGCGGTTGCCCAGGACATGGTTGAGGAGGGTTGTCTTGCCCGCGCCGAGGAATCCGGACAGGACGGTGACGCGGAGTCAGTCGGAAGGCATGGACGATCAGCCCTCGGGGCGCAGCAGCCCGCGCTCGTAGGCCTTCACCAGCCGCTGGGGCACGAGGTGTGCGACGCCGTCGACGGTGATCGGGACGAGCGCCGGCGTGGCCGCCTTCCACTGGGCGCGGCGGTGGCGGGTGTTGCTGCGGGACATCTTCCGCTTGGGAACGGCCATGGAGTCCTCCTGGTTCGGTGGTCACCTTTGGTGAGCAGCCAGGAGGCTACATGAAAACGAATCTCATTACTATTTCGCTGTGCGGTGCGATGCCCCAGGCCGGCGCCCTCGGGAGGCCGCCGGCCGCTTGAGGTCTGCCGCTGCGTCAGTGGTCGTCCCAGTGCCCCTCATGGGCGGCGTGGCGATGGCCGTCGTGCACATAGTCGACGTGGTCCTCGTGGGGTACGGCCATATGCCCGCAGCCCTCGCCGTGCTGGTGGTCGTGGTGGGCGTGGGTGGTGTGGCCGGCGGTCACGCACTCGTCGACGTGGCCGTCGTGGGCCTTGTGGAGGTGTCCGTCGTGCACGTAGTCGACGTGGTCGCCGTGCGGGAAGGCGACGTGTCCGCAGCCCTCGCCGTGGGTGTGGGTGTGGCTGTCATGGGTGCGGTGTTCGGCGACGGTGCTCATGGGCTGCTCCTGGGGGTGCCGTTCGGCGGCCGGTGGGTGGTGCTGTCGCGGGCCGTGCGTCGTGAGTCGTGAAGTCAATATAGAGAGGTTCGTTCATATATGAGCGGAATGTCACGGCGGCTGGGGTGTGCGGTCGGCCCGGTCGAGGGGTCGCGGCAGCTGTTGCCAGGTCGGCGCCCCGGTGCCTTGTTGCTGCTATCGTGCACTTGCAAGTCATGCGCAATAACTCGAAGGATGATGTTGGACATGGCGGTCTACACGCTCCCGGAGCTCCCGTACGACTACTCGGCGCTCGCCCCGGTCATCAGCCCCGAGATCATCGAGCTGCACCACGACAAGCACCACGCGGCCTACGTCAAGGGCGCCAACGACACGCTGGAGCAGTTGGCCGAGGCGCGGGACAAGGAGTCGTGGGGCTCGGTCAACGGTCTGGAGAAGAACCTGGCCTTCCACCTCTCCGGGCACATCCTGCACAGCATCTACTGGCACAACATGACCGGCGACGGTGGCGGTGAGCCGCTGGAGAAGGACGGCGTGGGGGAGCTGGTCGGCGCCATCGCCGAGTCGTTCGGCTCCTTCGCCGGCTTCAAGGCGCAGCTGTCCAAGGCCGCGGCCACCACCCAGGGTTCGGGCTGGGGTGTGCTGGCGTACGAGCCGCTGAGTGGCCGGCTGATCGTGGAGCAGGTCTACGACCACCAGGGCAACGTCGGACAGGGCTCCACCCCGATCCTCGTCTTCGACGCCTGGGAGCACGCCTTCTACCTGCAGTACAAGAACCAGAAGGTGGACTTCATCGAGGCGATGTGGCAGGTCGTCAACTGGCAGGACGTGGCCAGGCGCTACACGGCCGCCAAGGAGCGTGGCGACAGCCTGCTGCTCGCGCCGTGACGACCCCCGTGACGACGTAGTCCCGCGGATGTCCTGCTTGTGATCGTCTTCTCACCCCTCACCGGCAGGCGCACAGCGAAGTGCTCCCCCAGGCCTGCTGCCCGGGGGAGCGCTTCCGCGTCCCCTCAACCGGGTGCAGTAGTTCCGCCGCCACCGCTCAGCCTGCGCGGAATCGTGCGACGAGCAGCCGCTCACCAGGCCGACGGCAATGACTGCGGTCACCGCCCGCGTAACACTTCGTGTGATCCTGTGGCCGCGCTGCGGATCGCGCCGCATGGACGGTCCCTCCCCTGAAGCAACCGCCACAGAGCACGGAACACGGTGCTGTCAACGGGACTCGGAGAGCAGCGCGTTGAGTTCCGGGAAGGTTATGCCGCCGGACAGGGAGTCGTAGCCACCGGTGTCGAACAGCTCCCGCGCGGCGCGGCGGGCCGCAGCGTACGCCGCCTGCGCCACGCCCGGGCCGAGGCTGACGCGGGCCACGCCGAGGGCGCCCAGCTCGGCGACGCTCGGAGCGCCGGGGCCGGCCATGACGTTCAACGGTACGGAGATGCCCTCGGCCAGCGCCGCGATCGTGGCGGTGTCGGTGACGCCGGGAACGAAGACGCCGTCCGCGCCGGCGTCCACGTACCGGCGCGCCCGGGCCAGGGTCTCCTCCAGTCGGGTGTCCGGGTCCCCGAGCCCCAACAGGTACGTGTCGACACGGGCGTTGAGGAAGAGCTCCACGCCCGCGCGGTCGGCGGTCCGCCGGGCGACGGCAAGCCGCGTCGCGAGTTCGTCCGGGGCTCGGGTGCCGTCCTCGATGTTGACGCCGACAGCACCCGCCGCGAGCACCCCGGTGATGGTCTCGGCGACCTCGGCCGCGTCCTGCCCGTACCCGCCCTCGATGTCGGCGGTGACCGGAACCGCGACCGCGGCGGCGACACGGGAAATCAACCCCAGCGCTTGATCGCGGGCGAGGACGTCACCGTCCGGCGAGCCCAGCGACCAGGCGACGCCCGCACTCGTGGTGGCGATCGCGGAGGCCCCCGCGGACTCGATGACCCGGGCACTCGCGACGTCCCAGGCATTGGCGAGCGCGAGCGGCGTGCCGGGCGTGTGCAGAGAACGGAAGTGCTGGGCTTTGGCCGACTGCGTGGTGGTCATGCACGGAGTCAAACACGTCGGCCGGTCGTTCTCCGGCAGGAAACCGACACCGACGTCGACGCCTACGCCCCTTCTCCGGCCTACGCCGCTCCTCCGGCCCCACCCGCTTCTTGTGCTGCCCGACGCCGCGAATCTCCCGAACAGCCAGAGCGTCAGCAGGGGTTTGTGCGGGGCTCGGCGGTTGCCCATCCGCGCCTGCCGCAGTCCGGACAGGGCACTCAGCAGCTCAACGCGGGTCAGGCAATCCTGACCGCGAGGCCGATTGGCAGTTGGGTACCGTCGGGGCATGACGACCGACTCGGCCGAAGAGATATCCGTATGCGCTGGACAGGGGCGGCCGGGGCAGCGGTTCGGCAACCTCCTTGCCTGGTTGACCACGCCCGTTCTGGTGGTGGTCCCGGCGATGCTCGTGAGGGCCGGTCTGGTCGGTGACGGGCTGTGCCTGCTGGGGATGTTCTCGCTCCTGCTCGGTTCCTTGGCGGTGTACGGCGTCAATCTGGGCTGGCACGCACGACTGCACGCGGACGGCCTGCTCTCCGCGCGCACGCTCACCGGCCGGCGTACGGTCGATCTCACCCGGCTCAAGAAAGTCGGCCGCCTGGAGATCGCCGGACGCGGTACTGCCGCTGACCGGTGATCTTGCGCGCAAGCCCCGTCCCTTCAGGGCGGGGTTAGCGCATCCTCGAAGCGCGCCCGGCCGTCAGACCGGGCGTTTCTGCTGT
>NZ_JBEYTS010000144.1:0-7586 GCF_040643155.1 Streptomyces sp. NPDC047453
TTTCGTCAGCTGAGGGCACAAACGATCTCCGAGACGAGGTGCCGCCTTCACTGGTGGAGGGCGGCCCATGACCTTGACTCGGTCATTGAAACTCCCGGCCAAAGTCGCTCCACCGCCCGCGCGGTACGGTGCCGCTATGGAGAAGGTTGGCGACGGACCTCCCGAGCCGTGCGACTGGTGCGGCAGACCGGGTCGTGTGTTCCAGCTCGACAGCTGGAAGTGGGACGGGAGCCTGCTCTATCGCGACCCGGCACTGTGCCCTGTGTGTCTGCTGCTGACCGACGAATGGGGAATCATCAGCGGCACTGAGCTGATCCCCGATGTTGATGAGCGACTCACCAGCTTCGAGGCCGGTCTGGCCGAGCGATGGCGCGAGAAGGTAAGCAGGGGCGCGCGGCAGCCGCAAGCCCCGGGGGAACGGCCGCCAGGGTTTGAAGGCGTGCCCCAACTGTGCCCTAACGGACGGGCCTCACCGGGGAATCACGGGGAGTCCCGGACATGACGGGCCATGCCCGCAGGTGAGCGGACCCACAGGTCAGCAGCAATCCGCGTACGCACTCTTCCAAACTGGTGCTCCAGGATCCGAGCGCGGCGGCGCTTGACTGGGTCATTGAAACTCCAGGCCAAAGTCGCTCCGCCAACCGCGTGGGCGAAGTCCGCGCAGTCCTGCCTGCCTGCCACAGACTCAGTGGCCAGCCTGCGTCTCACCGCCTACGGCTCGTGTTCTCCTGTGGAGGGTGATCGCCCGGTGGGCAAGCCCAACTGCCAGGAACGCAAGCAAGGTTCCCCGCAGGCATGGCCCGGGAAGGGCCCACCAGTCCACTACCGGCTCCGCAAGCACCCCCACGACCCGCCAGACGTCGTAGGTCACAATGCCCGTCAGCACCACAGCCAGGAGAGCCGTCGTCCACCAGCGCTCAGGCCAACCCTTGCTCACATTTCCCCCACCAGAATCGCCACTGCCGACATCACCCAGTGCGCCGCGCTCCCCCGCCAATGATCACGGTCACAGCATCGTGCCACGAGCGTGCCAGATCGAGGGGGAAACAGCGGGGAACCACGGGCGCAGGGGCTGGGTTGAAATGAGACCGGCCCCCGACCAAACTTGCTGGTCAGGGGCCGATTCCCACGAGCGTGGCGGCGCCAGGATTCGAACCTGGGAAGGCTGAGCCGGCAGATTTACAGACCGCGCAGCAACCATGTCCTGAACTGCAGCTTTGTACCTCCAGGTGCTTGTCTGCCCCACTGGCACCCTATGATCCGCCACCGCGCATCGGCGACTCCTCGGCGCCCTCTCCTCCGTGGGGTCCTTGCACCTGGGCAGCCCTCACATGCGGTGTTGGACGTGTGCTGCCGGACGGCACCCGGCTCGGGCTGCAGGATGCAGGCTGGCCCACGAACTGGTCAGCGTGCTGCGTCACGATGGCGTCCCGCTCCGCGGCCGACCAGGGTGAAGACGGCCAAGGCGACCGTCGCCGCGGCCCCCGTAGCCAGCGCGTCCGCAACGTAGCGGCCCAGACCCGGACGCAGGACGTCGATGAGAGCGAACAGCACGACAGCCCCCGCGAGACTCGCCGCAACCCCGGCCAGCCAAAAGCGGTGGCGCGCCAAGAACCACTGGGCGAGCCACATGACAATGAGGGGCGCAACGGGCACGTGCGGCGCGTCGAAGGCGGCAAGCACGCCGTACCCCAGACCGCTGACCGCCCAGCAGGCAACGGCCACGAGCGCCGCCTCACTCCAGGAGACGGCCCGGTTCACGCCTGCCGCCCCTCATTCACGGCCCGGGCCCGTCGGCGCTCCCACCGCCGGGACAGGAACGCCGCCAGGATCGAGCCGACCACGAGCGGTCCGGCAACCCAGCGGATCACGTCCGCTGGCCAGCCCGGCTCCCCGCCGGCCACCACGGTCACCGACTCGATCGTGAGGGAGATCCCCAGCAACACGTAGCCGAGCCCCCAAGCGCGGACCACCCACACAGGTCCCCGGATCGGCTCCGGTGGCCGACGCGGCCGGAGCAGGGCCCACCCTCCCAACCACACGCAGCCCAGCCCCAAAGCCACCATGAGCACGTCCCCGGCCCTGCCGAACACCTCTGTCACGGTCCCGACCCCCCTCGCCTTCCTCTCTCACCTCCGGCGGACCCCAGAACGCCAGGCCCCCGGCTCATCATGATGACCGCCCGGACGCGGCCCCTCACCTGCCGGGCACGGCAGACGACTCGCGCGACTGCTTTCCGGTATCCGGCAATGTGGGCACCCTGACGTCACTTCTCATGAACATCCAGGGGCGTCGAGATCACCCCAGCGGGTCAGCAGGTTTACAGCGGGCCGGGCTCGGGGCCGCTGACCTGCGGGTTCATCATCGGCCGGATGAGTTGGGGAACACCTGGGGGATGTAGGCACGCTCCGATGCGGCCGGCCTTACGCCGCGTCCGTCGCGCCGCCGGCCCTGGGAAGCCTGGGCCGGCGGCGCGACGAGGGGCTTACTTCTTCACGCGGACCAGGTCGCCCGCGGCGTTGACCGCCGGGGTGTTGGTGTTGCCCGCGAAGCTGTAGCGGTAGTAGCCGTCGACGGTGGCCTTCACGGTGGCCTTCAGGCCGCCCGTGGAGTTCGTCTTGACGGTCTTCAGCGTCTTGTAGGTGGTGGTGCCCTTCTTGCGGAACTGAAGCTTCACCGCCTGACCGCTGTAGCCCGAGTACTCGACGTTCTCCCAGTCGGCCCGGGACAGCTTGCCGGTGACGGTGACGCTCTTGCCCTTCTTCACCGGCTTGGGCTTGGCGCTGGTGGTCAGCTTGGAGTTGCGCTGCACCAGCGTGGTGCCGAGGCCGCCCTTCTCGGCAAAACCGACCTTGCTCAGGTCGAAGTCGTCGGACGTGGGGTCCTGACCGTTGAAGGCCATCGCCCAGGCGCCCGCCCGCCAGGTGCCGGCGTGGGAGTTGAGCAGATCCTGCGGGTAGATGTCGATCTTGCCCTTGCAGTTGGCCGTGGTCGCCGAGGTGACGGAGCAGGTGGGCATGTCGTCGCCAGAGAGCATGTTCCGCGGCCTGTCGAAGGAGCCCTTGTAGAGGTACGGGGCGGTGATGAAGTCCTTGGCGGTCACGTCCACGTCGGCGCCGAACTTCATGGTGTAGGTGATCGTGGTGGACACGCGGTTGGTGGTGCCGACCTTGAGCGCCTTGGCGACCTTGAGGTTGGCGAAGGAGACGTCCAGGTCGTACCACGGGTCGTCGGCGGCGGCGACGCGAGCGCTGTTCCTGGCGGCGGTGGCCGCGTGGGCGGCCTGGAAGGCCTTCGCGGCGTCCGCGCGGTGGGTGGAGGGACCGGCGGCGTGCGCGGCGGGCACGGCGAGGGCGGAAAGGGCCAGAGCGCCGGAGACGGCGGCCACAGTGGCTCGTATACGCATGCGTTCCCCAGGTGGAGAAAGGGGCCGAGCGCCGGTCGTTCCTCGCGGTCCGTCTTCGGCGCGGGCCCAAGTGATCGTGGAGTCTGTTTGACTCACGTGATCAGATCCCTGACGGGTGGGGGTGGTTGTAAGGGAACTTGAAGTTTCTGTGAGCGCCCGTCAGCCGCGGCCACCCTCGGACGGCCCGAAGCACAGCCAGCCCACTTCCAATGGGCTCCGTATGTCTGCTACGGCCTGCGGGTTTCCTTCGCCCTGGCGCTGCGGCGAGGGGCACATGGGGATTCGCTGTGGCGCCTCGCAGAGGGTCTGTCGCCCATGGGGGATTTACAGTCTTCGCGGTCGTCGTGACGGCACCGGATATGGGCTTTCCACGAGGGCGTGTGATCATTGCCGCCATGTGGGGGTTCGAGCGTCGTTTGGCGCACGGTGTGATGTCTGCCGCCGTGGTCGCAACAGTCATGGCACTGACCGGATGCAGCGGGACTCCGCGGCCAGTCGGGGACCCTGATCCGGGGCATCGACGGCTCAAGGCGATCCAGCCGGTGCTGTCCGTGGTGCCACCAGGCGCACACGTCACGCAGAAGGACAACGTTGAGCCGCAATGGGACTCGTGCGACGGAATAAGGTCGACCTACGGTTGGAATGACGCGACCGTCGATGTCTACTTCACCGGAGGCGGATCCGAGCTTCAGGTAGCCGCACACATACAGACCGCCATGCGGCGTCTGGGTTGGACGTTCGACCAAGGCTCGATCGCTCAGGGCTCGTGGACGTGGCACAAGAAGTTGGCCGACGGTAGCCAGGCCGAGGCGCAACTACTCGGACCCGGTGACCCACCTGACTGGAGCCTGCAGGCGACAGCGCCGCCCGCTACTCACCCGTCCAAGGGCTGCTGAACGCGCGACCGGTCGTTGCATCGAAGCGGCCGCCGGATCGCGAAGCTCATGCAGGCGTGCCCCTGGCGTGCCCGTTCGAGAGGCTCGCCAGGGCGAGCCACGGGGAACAGCGGACAGCGTTCCAGGAACGCGCAGGTCAGCGTTCTCCCACGTCAGGCCGCACCCGCGTACGCGATCTTCCAAACTGGTGCTCCAGGACCCAGGCAGCGGCGCTTGACTTGGGCGCTGAGACGCGAGCCCAAAGCCGCTCCGTCGACCAGGTAGGGAAGGCGAAGCGCCGACAGCGTGCGCGGCGAGGTGAAGGAGCTCGACTCCAAGTACGTCGGCGACACGTAGCACGGTGACATACACAATCCTTGCTCAGCCGAGTCAAGGAGTCGCGGCGAGCTCTCATAGGGACAGGTCAGGCGCCCTAGACCCGCTGTGCTTCATGTGCTGGTTTCACGTGAAACGGCGCCCAGATGATGTCAACGCGCGGCGTATGAAGCGGAATTGGTCCTCTCATTTGTCAGTGCCGTCCCGTAGAAAAGACGAGGCCTGACAAGACGCGGGGCGCGCCCGAGCACTTTGGCGAGAGACAGGCGCGCCCCAGAGAGAACCAGGAGAGACGCGCGTGTCCATCCCGACCCCTAGTGCCACACTTCCGAACGGCAGCGACGGCACTACAAGCACTGTTCCATGGACCACTGACAATGCCCACTGGCTGATGATCACCACTGTCGCTGGTTGCATCATCAACCCAGAGGCCATAGCAGCGACGCTCGACTCAGCGTCCCAGTTGGTCACTGTGATCATCGTGCTGATTCTCGTCCGGTCGCAGCTACGAGGAACCCGCTACACCGCAGCTTGGCGACCGTCAAGCGCCCCGTTGGTGTCTGACATCAACGTCTGACACCAACAACGGCGGACGACGGCGGATCGGCGCGGACCCTGGCGACCACAACAGCGCCGCACGACAGGTGAGCGCCAGCGTCGACAGTCCGTAATGATTGACCTGATAAGGAAGAGGCCGCACCTTCAAGCCTTCCGACCTCTGTCTTTTGCGGAGTTTTTGGTGAGTATCTTTGCTTGTTTCATTTTGGCCGTCATTGCCTGGATGGCCTACTCGGTGTGGCGTATGCGCCTCCTGCCCGCTCGGAGACGGTGGCTACCGTTTGTGCTTCTTATCGCTGGTGTGGCAGGCGTTGTATCCGGATCCGATCAGAGTGTCGGCACCCCGGCGGACAGGATCCTTGTAAACTCCGGCCTCGTCTTGATTCTCGTCTCGTGGGTAGTGAGCCTGAGGGAGCGCCGAGGGCAGGGCAAGTGCCCATCTGACACCAGCTCCAACTCCGGAGCTGACCACGTGACATCAACGTCGCCGAACGACGGCGGACAGGTTCGACTGAAGGAGGACCGAGAATCGCCCCCGGACGGCGGTTCCGGCAGCTGACATGGGTCCGGCAACGAACTTGTAAAGCGTCGGTCCCCGTGCCCCGGGCGTGCCCCGTCCCTGCCCGATCGGGCGGGAAACCACGGGGAGACACGGTGACTCGCGGGCAGCGAACAGCGCAATGGCCCCCGACCGTCATTCCTGGTCAGGGGCCGTTCAACTGCGCGGTGGGTGTGGGATTTGAACCCACGGTGGCTCGCGCCACGACGGTTTTCAAGTTTCCTCGCTGCGGCGGCGGTGCTTGAGCCAGCGCACCACCTCGATGCCCAGCCAAATAGTGCCGACGACCAGTCCCACCGTATTGAAGTACTGGTAGAAGCGGCTCCGACCCATGTCAAGCCCGTTGACGAAGATGACCAGCCAACAGAGCACTGCCGGCTTGAGCCTCGAATTCGTTGGGTGCCCTGCCTGAACGCGGGCCTTGGCGGCCGTCTGCACCTCGTCATCGGTCACGCTGCTGATGATCGCAGATGCCGCGACTCCGCAGAGCCCGAGGAGCGCACGCAGCGGATGGACCGACCCCCAAGACGCTGCATGATCGACCTGATGCACGGAGCCCGGGCCGTCCCTGGGCCGTGCGGGGGTGCTCAACGACGACCAACGCTGACAACCGCCGACAGCCAAGTCGCAGGTCGCAGCGTTGATCGATCACACGGTCGCAGGTCAGAGACCTGGCCCTTCACTTCTTCGGCTACTGATCGCACTAGCTTGACGGTGGGCCGACTCTCCAGCAGCGGTTCACCGTCCTCGGCGACGCCGGCCTGGTCGCCACCACCTGGAACTGCGTGAGCGGCCACGTGGCTGGACGGCAAGCGCGTTTGGTGGGATTCCCAGCGTGTCCAGTCGGGACAGGAGCTCTGTTTCCTGCTCCTGTGTGACGGCAATCCACAGGGAGGTTCCCGAGTCACTGGCACTGAAGACCTGCCGCTCCCGCCACCAGCCTTCGGCGTGGATCGTGTACGGGACCAAATCCAACAGAAGTTCGAATTGCGCGTCGTCGCGGACGTCGACGTCGATACCCATCCCGAGATCCGCACGCCGGGAGCGAGTGCCATCGGCCACCGCCTCCCGGGCCAGGGACAGCGCGCGTTCGTACGAATGCAGCACTGCAGGTGGCCAGGCATCGTCGCTGTAGGCGTCAACGTGGGCTGCGTCGATGCCGGAGCGCAGAACGCGAAGCGCCTCGCGATGAATCAGCGCGACGTCCGAAGGGCTCAGTCCGTCCACGAGTATGAGTTCACGGCCCGAGCCACCATCCTGGTTGATCACATGCATGACCTTCCCACACGCAGTGCGCGTGTGCTCCACACCGGAGGGAAAAGCCGCGCTTGTCAAGACTGCGTGCGGCGGCTGACACCAGCGGCTGACACCAACAAGCGCGAACAGCAGCAATCAGCGCCGGACCTCACTGGACGATCGGCCGAGGCGCAGGCCCGGTTGGCCGACGTCGCTGGTCCCCCGGGATCGACCTGATAAAGATGAGGCTGCACCTCAAACGTCGTCTTTCGCGGTTGTCACTACAGGCCCGCCGCAGGGTCGCCGTCGCAGCAGGCCGGTGATCCGGCCCAGCCATCCCCGGCGCGGCTTGTTGTCCCTCTCGATCAGGAACCGCGCTGTCTGTAGCGGGTCAAGTGGGGGCTGACCTGTCTGGTGGCGGCGCCAGTAGCGGGCCACTCTCCGCTCCAGATCGCCCAGGTCCACGCTGCTGGTCCTGGCCAGAACGACCGGTCCTTCTGGGCCTTCGGGGGCAGTCAGCGCCAACCCCGGTTATTCAGCGGAATTGGTCGGGCTGACGCCCTGACAGCAGAAAGGTGCCGCTGACCTGCGAGGATGCGAGTGTCTAGATCGTATC
>NZ_JBEYTS010000145.1:0-7443 GCF_040643155.1 Streptomyces sp. NPDC047453
CACCTCGAAGCGTGAAGAACGGCCGTCCTGCTGTCCCGGGAACGAACCAAGATCAGCGGGTCAGGTGAACCGCCGAGGTTAAACATCAAGCTCAGGCATGGCACCGTTGCCTTGTCCAGGGAACGAGCGATGGTCGCCACGGGAGCGAGCGTCGTCGCCCTGGATATGCGCACGGGCCGATCGGCATGGACCGTGCCGCACGGCCTAACGGACGAGGCTCGGCTCGGGGCCGCAGGGGATCGGCTCGTTCTCGTTACGCAGCGGGCGGGTACCGCCACCGTCAGGTCAGTGGATGCCGCCGACGGCACAGTGCGCTGGGAGAAGCCGATGCCCGTCGACGGCCCCGTCGCGCGGGTACGGATCGTTGCCGTGGACCCCCTGCTGCTCGCCGTCGAGGGCGAGGGCCGTCGCGGCCCGAACTGTGTGCTGCGACTGGACGCGGAGGGCAATGCCGTCGCGGACTTTGGAACGTGCGGAACGGATCGCGGTCAGCGCCTTCTCGCCCGAAGCGGCGAGGGCACTGATCAAGATGATGCCGTGATCACACAGGCTCGTGAGACGGCTTGAGCCCGGCTGGGAGTTGGGTAGCGGTGACGCCGGCCACCACGGCAGCGGCCCTACGGCGGTCACCGGCTCAGCGATCACTGGATTCTCAAGGATGTGGTCATCCCGCCAGCCGAGGCAGCGCAGAATGGGGCGTCATGAGGGTAGTTGTCGCTGAGGACTTGACGTTGCTGCGCGACGGTCTGATCCGGCTGCTGACCGCGCACGGCTTCGACGTGGTCGCTGCGGTGGACAGCGGGCCGGATCTGGTGCGCGCCCTGTCGGAGCACCGCCCGGACGTGGCCGTGGTGGACGTCCGGCTGCCGCCGACCCACACCGACGAGGGGATCAGGGCCGCGCTGAGCGCCAGGCAGGAGATCGACGGACTCCCCATCCTGGTGCTGTCGCAGTACGTCGAGCGGCTCTACGCCCGAGAGTTGCTCGCGGATGGCCGGGGCGGCATCGGCTACCTGCTCAAGGACCGAGTGTCGGACGTCGGGGACTTCGTCGAGGCGGTACACCGCGTCGCCGCCGGCGGAACCGCCCTCGACCCGATGGTGGTGGCGAGGCTGCTGGACAGCCGGCGGCGGGCGCTGCCGCTGGACCGGCTCACCCCGCGTGAGCGGGAGGTGCTCGCGCACATGGCGCAGGGCCGGTCGAACGCTGCCATCGCGACCGCCCTGGCGATCACCGAGAAGGCGGTCGGCAAGCACACCAACAACATCTTCGCCAAGCTGGGGCAGCCGCCGTCGGAGGACGACAACCGCCGGGTCCTCGCCGTGCTGGCGTACCTCGACGGATGGGGGGTCTAGGCCCACCACCGAAGACACAGTCCAGGCCCAGGGACTTCCCCGCGCTCGCGGACCAGCCTGGGCTCATGACACACACCAACAGATGCCCCAGCGTCCCGACTCCCACTGCGGGACCGGTGCTCCGTTCCGAACGGGCACTCGCCCCCGACCTGGCCCGCGGCGCGATGCTGCTGTTCATCGCCCTGGCCAACGCGGCGAACTTCGCCTTCGCCGGCCAGCCCGGCATCGACGGTACGCCACACGGCCTGCAGCGAGTGGTCAACTTCTTCATGGTCATGTTCGTGGACAGCCGGGCGTACCCGGTGTTCGCGGTGATGTTCGGCTACGGGTTGGTGCAACTGGCCCGCCGGGCTGCCGCGGCCGGCGCCGACCCGCGACGCATCCTGCTGCGCCGCAACGCGTGCCTCATCGTCTTCGGTGCCATCCATGCCACGTTGTTGTATTTCGGTGACTTTCTCGGCGCGTACGGCATCGTCGGAATCATCGCCACGCTGGTCCTGCTCCGCCGCGGCGACCGGTTCCACCGCCTCGTCGTGTGGCTGTGGGCGCTCGTGCTCGGCTACACCCTCGTCCTCGCCGCCATGCTGGTCGTCAACGCCAAGAGCGGTCACGCGATCCTCACCAACACCCCCAACCCGTCCTTGGCGGCAACCTCGTACGGACAGGGCGCCCTGGATCGGCTCGCGGAGTGGCCGGCGCACACCGCGACGGTGGTGCCGTTCATCTTCATCGTCTGGCTCGGCATATGGGCAGCGCGCCGCCGCATCCTGGAAGACCCGGCGACACACCAGGTCCTGCTGCGCCGCACCGCGGTAGGCTGCCTGGCCGTCACCGTGCTCGGCGCCCTGCCGTACGCGCTGGTGGCCACCGGTGCGCTCCAGGTCGACCCCGGTACTCTCGATGCCATGGCCTATCTCCACGCGATCAGTGGCGAGTTCGGTGGTCCGGGCTACATCGCCCTGTTCGGATTGCTGGCGATGCAGATCTCCACCGGCCCACGCCGGCTGAAGACCGTTGGCGCGGTCGCCGCGTTGGGCCAGCGGTCGCTGAGCGGGTACCTGTTCCAGTCGGTGGCCTGGACCATCGTCTTCGCCCCGTTCGCCTTGGACCTGGGGGGTTCCACGTACCGCGCGGTCATGGCCGCGGTCGCGGTGTGGACGGTGTCGGTGCTGGCCGCACGGGCCATGGAGAGGCGGCGGTACCGGGGACCGGCCGAGCTCCTGCTGCGCCGATTGACCTACGGTCGGTCATGAGCGTCCCCCCGTGGCGCTGGCCTGCCAGAGTCCGGATCGGCCTGGCCGTGGCGGTGTCCGCCGCGGCCGGGCTGCTCTGGGCCGGCACCGGTGGCGGAGACTTCTGGCCGCGGTGGGTCTGGTTCGGCCTGGCCACCGTGCTCGCCGCCGACCAGCTTCTGCGGTGGGTTTGGCGCGTGCCACCGGGCCGGCGGCGCTGGCTCGCGCTGGACGGCGCCCTCTGCGCGCTCATCGCCACGGACGACGTGGCGATCTGGGCGCTCTCCGGTGGTGGACTGTTCTGGCCCATCTTCACCTTCCTGGCACTGTCCATGGTGTTGGGCACGCACGCGTTCCTGGTGAGCCGCCACCCCGACGACCGGGAGCGGGCCTTGGTCGAACGGGTGGACACGCTCACCCGTACCCGCCGCGGTGCGGTGGAGAGCCAGGTGGCCGAGCTGAAGCGGGTCGAACGCGACCTGCATGACGGTGCGCAGGCCCGCCTTGTGTCGCTCGGCCTGACCCTCGGCATGGCTCAGGACCTGATCCACCGCGACCCGGACGCCGCGGCTGAGATGCTCGGCGAGGCCCGTTCCACCGCCGGCAGCGCGCTGGAGGACCTCCGTACCGTCATGCACAGCATCCAGCCACCGGTGCTCGCCGACCGAGGCCTTGCCGACGCGGTCCGGGCACTCACGCTCGACCTGCCGCTGCCGATCACCATCACCGGCGACCCGTCGCCCGACATCCCTGCGGCGGTCCAGACGGCCGGGTACTTCGCCATCGCCGAATGCCTGGCCAACACCGTCAAACACAGCCAGGCGACCGCGGCTTCGGTGACCTACGTGACCGGCCCGCAGACGCTGCGGGTCGAGGTGGCCGACAACGGCGTCGGCGGCGCCGTTGTCGCACCCGGCCGCGGCTTGCACGGCATCGTCCAACGGCTGGCGACCCTCGACGGCCAGCTCGACGTCGACAGTCCGGCCGGCGGCCCGACGCGCGTCATCATCACCGTCTCGGTCTGAGCTGATGCTGACGGAACTGGGCGTCGCGGTCGGGCACGTGGCTGCCGGCCCTCGTCTTGGCCATGCCTTGCAGGCTGAAGCCCATCGCATGCAGCAGGCCTGCGACAACCGGGGCGCTGACTGGGTGGCCGGCCTCCGTCAGCTCGCGGGCCAGGTCCCGCAGCGAGGCGGTGGTCCAGCGCAGTGGGGAGACCGGGTCGCCGACCTCCCGAGGCTCGATCAGCGCCTCGAGCACCGGTCGCAGGCCCGGGTCGCGTTCGGCCGCCGGCCTGCGTCCGCCGCCAGGCCGTCGCACCCTCCCAAGCACCTCGGCCCCGGCGGCGAGCTCGTCCCGCCCGCGCGCGATGGTCGATTCTGAGACCTCGGCCAGCCGGGCCACGGTCGCGATGCCGCCATGCCCCAGAGCTTCGGCCTCGGAGGCCAGATACAGGCAGCGCTGCCGCTCGTCCAGGTGCGGCAGCACCGCAGCGAACTTCGCATCGAGGACCGTCAGGGTCTCTTCCGGTATCGCCACGGCAGCCCATCTACCATGTCACGCAGCAAAGTTGGGCTAAAACCAGCAGTAGTTTCCTTACGGCTCCTCACCAGTTCGTCTCTCCTGCGAAATACTTGGCCGCCTTGCGGAGAATGTCCCGCTCGGTCGCGAGCTTGCGTTCGCTGGCCTCGAGTTCCCGCACGCGTGCCTCGAGCTGCCTGATCCGCTCGTCCGGATCGGTGGCCGAAGCCTCCTGCCCGGCCCCGGCCACCGCCTTTCCGCCGGCCGGCGGGGCGGCCGGGTCAGACGCCGCGGCGCCGCGGCGCCGACGGTCGCGCAGCACCCAGTTGCGCAGGGTGTTCCTGTTGATGCCCAGGTCAGCGGCGATGCTCTTGTATGTCGCCCCGGGCGTGGACTCGTACAGGGCCACGGCATCGGCCTTGAACTCGTCCGAGTAGTCCTTCATCGCCATCGGCGGGGGAGGCCCCCTTCTCGCTGCGGATGCGGGCGCGCTCCTTGCGCTGGGCGGCCAGCACGTCGGGATGGCGGGCGTTCCTGCTGCGCCAACGCAGGCGCTTCGGCTGCCGGCACCGAGCTGTTGTTCACGACGATGGACGGCGCCGCCCACCTCCGGGGAAGCCCCCAGCGTCTGCATTGCTATCGATGCTCCGGTGGCTGAGGACCAAGGCGCTGGCTGCAGGGCCTCACAGTAGCTTCGGTGTGATGCCGATGGGCGGCTATGGCTGGGGCGCATCGGCGTTCGGATCGCCGGCTTCGCGCATGAGCTGCCGCATGCTCATTTACACCAAAGACGGCATCCCGCACACCAAATGGCTGCCGTCCTCGTTGCCGAAACGATGGCTCCCACTCCCGCTGTCCTAGCGGCACTCGACAGCCGCGAATGCGGGCTCGGGGAGTCCCTCAAGCAAAATCGCTGACGTCCGGCTCGCTGCCTGCTCTCACTGGCCGTGAACCCCGCCGCGTGAGGGGCGGAAGTCCGGATGCCTGCAGCACCGCCGGCGCCACCACGGATGGGTCTCCGCTGGCCACCCAGCGGAAGCGGGCCACCATCATCAAGTCGTCGACACTCTCCTGCACGAACCCGTCCACGATGCCGAGGCCGCCCGGGCGGTCACGAAATACCACATCGCCCGGCTCCTGATCATCTGCGACCTGCTGGAAGTCCCCCGTGTCGGGGCAACCCGAGAACACGTACACCCAGTGACCCATGCCTGACCTCCTGCCGGGACACAACGACTGCCCCGTTGATCAGGCACCACGGCTGTGGTCCATCCGAGGGAGGCGGGAATCCAAGGCGGTGGCGGCCGCACCCGTGCGCAGGTGCGGCTGCCGGAGGGAGGCTGAGCCTTGTCCTGTGTCAGGCCGAAGGCCCGTCGCTGGGCAGCTCGCTCGCGTGCTCACCGGTGACCAGGTAGACCAAGTGCTGAGGCGCGAAGTCTGCGACGGGGGTGTGGGGCATGACTGCAGGCTGCCCGATTCGCGAGGCGATACGGGGGCGCTCAGCATGGAAATGAACCCGAATGTCGTCGTTTCGCGGAGGTGAGCCGCGATGACCCTGCCCGTGCACCACCGGCCCGGCCGGCTCCTGGAACGCCCGTTCCCGGCCCTGAGCTGGGGGGAGCCGATGGCCGCCGAGTTCGACGACCTCTTCGAGCGGATGAACCGGTTCCTGCAGGCCGCCAGCACGGCACCCGCCGTCGGGGCCTGGTCGCCCCTGGCCGACCTGCACGAAACGGACGAGGCCTACGTGGTCGAGGCGGAACTGCCCGGGATCGAGCGCGAGGACATCGACGTCGAGATCGGCGACCGGGACCTGTGCATCACCGGGGAGTGCAAGCAGTGCGAACGCGAAGGCGTCCTGCGCCGCAGCACCCGGCGCACCGGCCGCTTCGAGTACCGGGCCCTGCTGCCGGCCGACGTCGAAGCCGAAGAGATCACGGCAACGCTGACCGACGGGGTGCTGACCGTCACCATGCCCAAGACCCAGGCGGCCAAGCCGCGCCACATCGAGATCACCCAAACCTAAAGGCGGCACGAAAGGGTGGTGGGGAGGGGTACCTGTCCCCACCACCCGGGAGAGAACCATCCCGAACCCAGGCAACCTCCGCGGTACCTGCCCGCGATAGGGCCGACCGGACCCCCTTGGCCCCAAACCGCACAGACCCGCTCACACCTGGACGCGGGATGCCATGCTGCGAACGCAGAGGGCCACACCATGTCCGGTATCTATGCACTGATCCGTTCCGACGGCCGACTGGAGTTCCGCGACGGCATTCCGGAGCAGATGCACCGGGACACCGACCCCCATCACGGAAGGCCGGCCTCCTTCACCATTCAGCACGCCTCATGGGGCGGCAACGGCCTGCACGGTCACGTCGGCGACGTCTCCTACATGGCCAGCACGTACCCGCCCAACCACATCGCCACCGCACTCGTGACCGCCCTGGGCGGCCCGGCCCAGTACATCTTCGGCAACCTGACCATCTGCGGCACCCAGGCCTCCCCAGACAGCGGGCAACCGATCCTGCGCGGTCTCACCGAGGCACAGCAGCACCTCATCCACGACGTGCACACCGCGGTCACCAAGGAAACCGACACCATGGCGTAAGACGGTCGTCGGGGTCACTGCCCTGCACCCGCGCCAGGACGGGGCACGCGCGATCGTGCCAAGCCGCTGCGTGATCGTACGGTCCCCCGGAATGCCGACGGCGTCTGTGGAGTCCCGATCCCTGGCACGGCTTGGATGCAGCCCCGCACCGAAGATCGACAGGGGAACTTTCTGAACAAACCATCCAGGAGCAGTAGATTTCTTCCTAAGGGATGTCCCGTAAATGATCGTTCTCGCGGTCGGGGTCGTCCTGCCGTCGCGACGACCGGGCGCCTACTCGGCGAGCATGAGGTTGTGCATGTGGGCGATGCCGGATATCGCGTGGTGGACGCCGTCACCGCGTAGGCGGCAATCGCGCAGGATCTTCCAGGTCTTCATGCGGGCGAAGGCGTGCTCGACGCGGGCTCTCACCTGCTTGTGGCTCTTGTTGTGGGCCTGCTTCCATGCCGGGAGTTCCTTGCCCTTGCGGCGGCGGTGCGGGGTGACCAGGCCGGTGCCCGGATAGCCGCCGTCGGCGATCGTGGTGGTGTTCCCGACGGCGGCCTTGGCGCCGGACTCGGCCCAGGCCCGGCAGTCGTTTCGGTTCCCCGGCAGCGGCCGGCCGACCACGACCACCAGCCGGGTGTCAGCGTCAACCCCGGTTATTCAGCGGAATTGGTCGGGCTGACGCCCTGACAGCAGAAAGGTGCCGCTGACCTGCGAGGATGCGAGTGTCTAGATCGTATCC
>NZ_JBEYTS010000146.1:0-7428 GCF_040643155.1 Streptomyces sp. NPDC047453
GGACGTGATCCTCGCCAAGACCCGCCGCGCCTGACCGCACGTCAAAGCCCCGCCGGATCCCCGGCGGGGCTCTCTTCGGTCCTTCAAGTCACACCAGCCCCAAGGGGCATTGGGCGCGGCGGGGGGAACGCCCTCCCCAATCAGTGCAAGGATCACTCCCAGTCCAGAAATGGCAACGGGCCGCAGCGCCAACTGCGACCCGTCCGCCTCCCGATCTCGCCATACCGAGACAGGTGACGTTGCTCGTGCTCAGAGTACGAAGTGATGCGGTCGTACCGCCACATCGGCCCGCCGGGCCGACCCCCCGCGATCTTGCCCAGCCCGAGACGGGCGGGGCGGCTGCGGGGCTTGTTACATGTGCCACATCTTCCCGCGTAAGCGAAACCGCAGGTCAGCGCGCCACGCGACCGCTGGCCTTCCCGACCCCGGATCTGGTGTCGGCGGCGGCCGGACAGTTCGCCCGGCGGGCGGGCTGGGACGGGCGGGAAGGCCCTCGTCCCGTGCTGACGATCGCGCCCGGCGTTGTCTCCGTGGGCTGGCCGGACGTCGCCCGGCGGGAGCGGACGGCGGAGCGGGCACAGGAGACGGCGCGGAAGCGGGTTGGGGAGCTGGCCCGGTACCGGGCCGAGTACTGCGACGATCCGGCCGAGGTCGAGCCGACCCGCGTTGTGCAGGAGTGGTCGGCCAAGAGCCGGGCCCGGATGACGCGGGTCCTGGCCGAGCTCGACTACGCGCCGCTGCTGCGGCTCGGGCTCCGGCTGCCGATGACGACGCTCACGTACCCGGGCGACTGGCTGGCCGTCGCGCCGACCGGCAAGGCCGTGAAGAAGCACATGGATCTCTTCTACAAGCGGTTCGCCCGGGCCTGGGGCTTCGAGTGGCCGGGGGTCTGGAAGCTCGAATTTCAGCGGCGTGGAGCCCCGCACGTCCACCTCTGGGGCCCTCAGCCGGAGGGTCCGGCCGGAGAGCTCCGGCGGATCACGCAGGTGCGATACCGCCCGGCCGTGGGTGACGGGCTCGCCTACAAGCAGTGGCTGTCGGTCGTCTGGACCGACATCGTGTTCGGTGACGTCGAAGCCGCGCTCAAGGCCAATCCCGACGCCGACCGCCAGGAGCACATTGCCGAGCAGCGGCGGCGCCACCAGCGCGCCGGTACGGCCGTCGACGGCGACGAGGGCGAGCGCATGACCGACCCGCGTCGGCTCGCGATCTACTTCACCAAGCACGGCTCCTACGGCGCGAAGGAGTACCAGAACCAGGTGCCGGAGGAATGGCAGGCGCCCGGTTGCGGGCCCGGCCGGTTCTGGGGCTACAAGGGGTTGGAGAAGGCGACCGCCGGGGTCGAGCTGGCCCCGGCCGACGCCGTGTTCGTCGCCCGCACCATGCGGCGGCTCGCTCGCTCGCAGGGCGTCACGCGACAGGTGTCCGTGCGGCGGACGGTCGGCGGCGGACAGGTCCGCTCGAAGTACGGCGACGTGATCGGGCTCGCCGGAGCCCAGTACCTGTCACCGACCAAGACCCGGTACCGCAAGGTCCGGCGGCCGGTCGTACGGCTCGCGTCCGGCGCTGGATTCCTGTGCGTCAACGACGGCCCGGCCATCGCGGCCGGGCTCGCCCGCGCGCTGGAACGACGTCTCCAGGACCCGGCGGCGGCCCGGCAGTCGGCCGAAGCGGCGGAAGCCAAGCTGGCCCGACTCCGGGCGGCAGCCGACAACCGGCGGCGGGGCGTAACTGACCCCAGTTCGCACTAACTCGCTGCCGCCATCTACCGACCCCAGACCGTCCCGCCTGCCATCGGCCGGCGGGGCGGTCGGCCGTCCCCGGCCGGGCGTTACTGATATCAGTCGCCACTAACTCGCTGTCGTCGGTTACTGCTCTCAGCGTGCACGCGTGCACGTGCACACGTGCACGTGTTGGGGGTGCCGTCGGCTCGTAATGCAAGGGTGTGCGGCTCCGGATCGCGAAAGTGCCAGAGGTGTGCGGCAGTCGGTCCTGTCTCCGGTTCGGCGTCGTGCTCCTGGTCGTCGTCGGCGTACGTCATCCCGGAGACGTACGGCGGGACTCGGAGACGTACTCGAGTACGGCGGCCGGGACCGATCCGCGGTTCGGCCGGCACTCACCCGCCGCGCCATGAGACGTGCCGCGTACGGTCCTCTGCCATGACGACTGAGACACCGAGGGATGCCGACGGCAACCCGCTGTGCGCCTGGTGCGGCGGACGGGTTCCACCGAGCCGGGGGACGAAGCCGCGGGCCTACTGCAAGCGCGGCTGCGTCCAGCGGGCCCACGAGGCGCGGAAGCTGGAGAAGCAGCTCCAGGCCGTCCGCGATGAGGAGGCCGAGAAGCGGGCGAGCCTGTTGGTCGCTGCGTTCTCGAAGGGACGCCGGGAGGGGGTCGAACTGGGCGCCGCAAAGTCACGTGACGATGCCGGGAGTGACGGAGGAAAGTCACGTGACGATGCCGGGAGTGACGGAGGAAAGTCACGTGACGATGCTGGGAGCGGGGAAGGAAAGTCACGTGACGTTCCGACAAAACCCCAGGTAGGGGCCCGCACTCCCCCGACTGCTCCCCCTGCTCAGCGATCCGGCCCGCCGGTCGATGGCGAGCCGTGCCCGTACTGCCGTGACGTCGTCGTGGGCCTGGTCGCCCACTTGCAGCACTGCCCGGAGGGACCCGGCATAGAGGGTCAGCCGGACGGCCGGCCCACGACGGAGCCGCAGTGAGCGGAGCGCCCACGACGGGCCTGGCCACATCGCGGCAGCAGCTGCCCCCCATCGGCCCACGACGGGCCGTCAGGTCGCCTCACGCGGCCCAGCCTCGCGACGGCGGGGGTACGGCGGTCCGGGAGGCTCACAGGCCCTCAGACGGCCGCGCAGCGCTCCGAGCCCCCCTCCCCTCCCCGCCAGCCCTTGCCGACGCGCACAACGGCGTGGCCGCAGTCGGCGGACGGCTGGCCATGTAAACCCCGGCGGGATGCCGCCCCCTTGGGAGCGGGCCGGTCGGCGGCCGGGCCGGAGCGGGGCGGAGACAGGAGCTCGGGCCCGGACGCGGGCCGGGCCGCGCGGCCCGTCAGGGCCGCCTTGATGACGTAGAGAAAGTTTGACCGCAAAAAGCGCAGGCTATTTCAAGCCATTCAGAGAGTTAGGCTTGCGTGAGTCGCACGCAGTGTGTCAGTGTGAACCGCATGACGCAGAAGACACCGGCCGAACTTCGGGCCGACGCTGAGGCCGCTCTCCGGGGACCGGGGCAGCGCCGGATCGAACTCCTCGCCCAACTGGAGGCGGTCGATGCCGAGCTGCGGCCCCTCGTCCGGGAGGCGAGGCGGATGGAGGTCCCGATTCGTAGGGTCACGGAGCTGACGGCGGTGGCCCCGAACACGGTCCGGGCATGGTCCCGAGACTGATCGAAAATCGGGCCTCCTCGCGCGCGCACGCGTAGGGCCCCCTCCCCGGAAACCCCTCAACTCTGCAACTTCGCAGGTCAGAGGCGGTTGCGGGGGTGCAACCCGCAACCCGGGCGCAACCCGGGATGCAACCACCACAAAACAGGCGGGCCGGACCGCCGCTGGAACGGCAATCCGGCCCTAGATCCACGGACCTCGCGAAAGGACAGATCGTGGACCTGAAGCAAGGATGGAGCAAGATCGCGCCCGCCACCAAGACGGGCATGGACAAGATCAACCGCGCGCTCGATGCGGTGGCGCCGACCTTCGCGCCGCTGGCGGCTCGTTGGGACGCGGAGGCGGACCGGCGGGCGAAGCTGCGGACGCCGGAGAACCTGAAGTCGCTGCTCGCCGCTCAGCGCGAGCACAACAGCGCTCGGGCGACGGAGCGGCAGGCGTCGGCTCAGCGGAAGGCGGCGCGGTCGGCGTCGACCAACCCGCTCAGCACCGGTCGTCGGGCGGCTCGCACGGCGCACAAGGCGGCCCGGGGACACCACGCCGAGGCGCGGACCGGGCTGAAGCAGGCGCGCAAGAGCTACCCGGCGACGCTGAAGGCTCGGGCGATCCAGGCGCACGCCGTGCACGCTGTGCCCGGGGCGGTGTCGTCGTGGCTGATGTCGACGGCCGAGCACTTGGTGATCTGGCCCGGGTCGGTGTCGGCGGGGCTGATCGCGCTGAACTTCGGCGCGCTGTGGCTCGGCCGGCGCACGGTCACGGTCCCGGTCGATGACGCGCTGTCGGCCGAAGAGCGGCGCCTGGCCGAGCGGCTCGACCCGTCGTACTGGGTCCAGCACGCCGACGAGCGCGGCCTGTCCGGCACCGTGCCGACCCCCGTGGAGATCACCCCGGCCGGGCTCGTCTCCCACGTCCGGCTCGACGGCCGCTGGACGCCCAAGACGTTCCGCGCCAAGTCGGACGAGATCCGCGCCATGCTCGGCGCCCGGACCGATCTCCGCATGGAGATCAAGGCGGGCAGCCACGGGGACCGCGCCACGATCACGCTGCGGACCCGTAGCGCGTCGGACGGCCTGGACCTGAAGGGCTGGAAGCCGGGCGACGCCTGGGCGGTCGACACGGTGACCGGGGAGACGGTCCCGGTCCCGCTCGGCAAGCGCATCCTGATCGCGGGGACGTCGGGGTCGGGCAAGTCGACGTCGGCCCGCCCGCTGCTCGCGGAAGCCTCCGAGCCGGACGACCACCGGCTGGTCATCTTCGACCGGAAGTACGTGGAGGGCCGGACGTGGGAGCACCGCGCCCGCGTGGCCTGCGAGCTGGACGATATGCGCGCTGTCGTGGAGGAGCTGACGGCTGAGGGCGAGGAGCGGCTGAAGTCGCTGCCGCGCGGTGAGGACACCGTGACGATCAGCCCGACTCGCCCCCGCATCACGGTCTTTGTCGATGAGGGCGGCGAGCTGCTGTCCGACTGCCAGGCGAAGTACAAGGACGAGGACGGCAGGAACGCCGACTACGCCGACGTCATCGCCGCGCTCCGCACGATCGCCCGGAAGTACCGGGCGGCGGAGATCATCGTCGTGTGGGCGACGCAGAAGCCGACCCTGTCCGGCGACGGTCACGGCCTGGACTCGCAGATTGCCGGACAGCTCACGATCCGCCTGTCGCTCGCCGTGGCGACCGCGACGGAGACGCAGGCCGTCTTCGGGTCGGACGCCATCGAGAAGGGCTGGAAGGCCCAGGAACTGCCGATGCCGTGGGTGGCGCTGATGCGCGATCAGGACAAGGGCCCCAAGCAGCGTACGAACCCGATCCGTATGCGGTGGATGACCGCGCAGCAGGTCATTGACCTGCCCGCGCGGCCGATCTGGAGCCGGAGCGGTCGCCTGCACGAAGTGCCGGCGCCCGCGTCGCGTCCCACGCTGCGGCTGGTCAAGGACACGCCCGCCGCGACCGAATCCGCGGCTGAGGTCCCCGCCCCGGCCGGGCCGGTCAGCAACCGCGACAAGGTGCTCGCGGCCGTGGTCGACGGCGCCCGCACTCCCCGGGACATCGTCGATAGGACGGGCCTGAACAAGGGCACCGTGTCGCGCGAGGTCAAGGCCCTCATCTCGGCTGGCGCCCTGGTCAAGGGCGACGACGGGATGCTCACCGCCGGGGAGGTGTCGGCATGAGCGCCGTCGACATCCGCCAGGCCGTCGCCGACGTCCGCGCGGCCGAGGCCCAGTCCGACCGGATCGCGGAGATCCTCGCCGTGGTCCAGGCCGTCCAGGCGGCCACCGCCACCGCGCAGGCCCCGGCCGCGTGCAGCTGCTCGCACGGCCACGACGCGCCCCGGCCCCGCCGGTCCGCCGGGACGGTCGCCGCGTGGGTCGGAGGCGTCGCCGTCTGCGGCTGCGTCCTCACCGCGCTGTTCCTCGCCGTCGCCCTGGTCGCCGTCGCCGTGACGGTCGGCGGCTGCGTCTCGTACCTGCTCATCCGCCAGATCCGCGCCGACCGGAAGGGGAAGTGACCATGGGGAAGAAGCTGATCACCGCCCGCCGGGAAGTCGAGCGGCTGCGGATGGAGGCCGCCGGGGCGGCCGAGACCGACGTCCAGATCTGGGAGGCCGGGAACGTCGTCTCCGACCTGGAGCGGGCCGAGCGCGAGTCGGCCGTCCGGACCGCCCGGCGGGCCGCCCTCGTGATGGACGCCGTACTCCTGGTCGTCGCCGTGCTCACCATGGGGTTCTCGCTCCAGAACATCCACGACTTCGCCGCCGCGCACGGCGTGCAGGACCCGATCGCGTGGTTCCTGGCCCCGGCCGTCGACCTCGCCCTGGTCGCCGCCCTGGTCGGCGACGCGGTGCTCTCCCGGCACCAGTTGGACGCCGGGCCGTGGGCGACTCGCCTGCGCTGGTACGCGGGCGGCGCCACCCTCGTGCTCAACGCGTGGGAGGCGGTGGCGAGTCTGGACCCGGCCGCGATCGTTCTGCACGTCGTGCCGCCCGTCCTGCTGTTCGTCCTCGCCGAGGCAGCGTCGCCCTACCGGGTCCGGTTCGCGGACACCGTCCGTCTCGCGGCCGCCACGGTCGAGACGGAGGCGGACACCGCCCCCGTGTCCACCCCGGCCCCGGCCGAGACGGACACCCCCGCGCCTGAGGTGGACACCACCCCGGCCCCGCAGACGGGCCAGGTGTACGACCAGGAGGCCGACCCGGCCGTGTCCACCATGACGCCGCAGGTCGTCACCCCGGCCGCCCCGGCGCCCGTGGGGGCGTCCACCGAGGCGGACACGGCGGGCGGACGACTGGACGCCACGGCGGCCCGGAAGGCCATCGAGGCAGCGTGGGAGACCGGTCTGACCATCCGTGAGGCAGCCGTCCAGGCCACCCGGTCCGCGTCGTACGTGGGCGGCATCTACGCCCAGCTCGCCAAGGCGCGCGGCCCCCAGCCGAGCAAGGGCCAGACCACGATCGAGGTGGCCGCGTGATGGCGCTCGCCTACCTCGCCACCGTGGTGGTCAGCCTCGTGGTCCTGGCGGTGGCCCTGCGCCGCCGCCCGGCCCCGGCCCCGCTGCCCCCGGCCCCGGCTCCCGCCCCGGCCGCGATCCCGTCCACCGCTGAGGCGGAGGTGCGCGTGATCCTCGCCGCCGTCGCCCAGCTCGCCGCCCGACTCGACACCGCAGCCTGACCACCCCCGCCGGGGTGCCTGCCGAACGGCCGGCACCCCGGCCCCACCCGAGAGGACCGACCATGACCACCATCGGCCGCCACACCGACAGCAAGGGCCGCTCCACGGGCGAGCGCATCGCCGCGATCCGGCGCGGTGGTGACCCCGTCACTGACGCCCAGCGCGACGCAGCGACCCGACTCCTGGACGTCCTCCTGGACGCCGCCGCCGAACACGGCGTGACCCTGGACGACTTCGACTGGACCGTCGACCTTCCCGGCGGCTGCCTGGACGTGATCCTCGCCAAGACCCGCCGCGCCTGACCGCACGTCAAAGCCCCGCCGGATCCCCGGCGGGGCTCTCTTCGGTCCTTCAAGTCACACC
>NZ_JBEYTS010000147.1:0-7180 GCF_040643155.1 Streptomyces sp. NPDC047453
GCACGTGTATCGCCGAGGTTTCGTCCCACTCTTTCGCGAGGTGGCGGGCGTAAGGCCTTGCTGGCCGTGACCGTGCTCACTGGAGCCGTCATGACCACCGGTGCACTGTTCCCGCCCGCGGCCTCCGCCGCCGGACCGGACACCGTTCAAAGCAGCCTGAACGCCCTGGTGGTCGACGACCAGATGCCCGCTGCGCTGGCGAGCGTCGCGGACCGCGAGGGCCGGATGCGTAACTACACCGCAGGTGTCGGCGACCTCAGGACCGGGGCGAAGGTACCCAGGGACGGGCAGGTGCGGGCGGGCAGCAACACCAAGGCATTCACGGCCGTGGTCGCGCTGCAGCCCAGCTCACCCAGATGCGCACCACCGTCCCCGCAGAGGCACGCGGCCCCGGCGTCCGCTACGGACTGGGCCTGACCAGCACGCCGCTGTCATGCGGCGGCGTCTACTGGGGTCACGGCGGAACCGCCCTGGGATACCGGACACGAGGAGGCGTCACAGAGGACGGACGTGCCGCCGACGTCGCGGTAACCACCACCCCGACGGGTGCGGCCTCCCAGCGGGTGGAGGCCGCCGTCGACACGGCGCTGTGCCGCTGATCCAGGCAGAGACAGGCGGGAAGACGGCCCGCGGGGTCGCCGACGCGTTCCGGCGGCCCCGGCCCCGCCTCCGTACAAGCAGGGCCGTACCTGGATTCACATGCTCTGCGAGGACTGTCGAGCGGGCCACCGATCCCCGGAGAGAACAGGCCCGTGAACCTGAACACCGCCAGGATCGGACGGACCTGCGACGTCAGAGGTCTCGCTCGGGCAACTGGTCAAGCCCGGTGTCGCGCATGATGTAGTCGACCGTCTCCTTCAATTAGCTCTCGGCGCCGATGACGGACTCAACTCCATCCGGCAGCAGGTCGAGTTCGCGGAACCACTCGCTGAGCTCCCGCTCTGTGACGTGCGCGAGGTATTCGGCGTCCGGCTTCGTCGCGTGCCGCACCAGCGTCTCCGCGTACGGCACATTCAGGTAGTAGCAGCGGGAGACGCCTCGGTGCTCCCGAACCAGGGCTTCCAGCATCTCCCCGTAGCGGTCCAACGGCGGCCGCCCCTGCGTCCGCCGTTGGAGGACCGGGTGCTGCCGGTAGCAAAGTCTTGGCGCACTAACTGACGTTGCGACAGTTGGCGTTGGTTGTTTGGGATCTCGGAGTCGGCCGCGGACCGGATCGGCTCAGCCACCACCAGCGTGGAGATCAACACGAACGATGCCATCATCGACAGCGGCCGGCTCTGGCGAGCCGATGACGGCTCCGGCGGACCGGAAGCCTCGGCGGAGCAGAGTTCGTGTACGCGGATGGATCTGCCGCCCCGGATTCCTCGCGCGAGACGAACGGACCGTACGGCAAACCTCCTAGGGTCGCCAGCAGCGAGGCTAGGAGGCGAAGCATGCGGACACTGTTGCGGGGCGGTCGCGTCATCGACCCAGCTACTGGCTTTGACGGCACGGCTGACGTGCTGGTCTCCGACGGCGAGGTCATCGCCGTCGGACCAGGGCTGCCGGCCGCCGACGACCAGGTCGAAATCGATGTCGCCGGGTACGTCGTCGGGCCCGGGTTCATCGATCTGCACAGCCACGTGCACTCCATCGCGGGCCAGCGGCTGCAGGCGATGGACGGCGTCACGACGGCGCTCGATCTGGAAGCCGGGATGATGCCCGTCGAACGGGCCTACGCCGAGGCGGCCGCGGCGGGACGCCCGCTGCACTACGGCTTCTCGGCCTCCTGGGGTTCCGCGCGGGCCAAGGTCCTCGCCGGCATCGAACCGGACGCGAACATCAACACCGGGCTCGCCATGCTCGGCAATCCTGCCTGGCAGCGGTCCTCGTCGAAGGCCGAACTGGCCGCCTGGCTGTCCCTTGTGGAGGGTGAGCTGGCGGCGGGCGCGCTCGGCGTCGGCGTCCTGCTCGGGTACGCCCCGGCCAGCGATCCGGCCGAGTTCCTGGCGTTGGCAAGGCTGGCCAAGCAGGCCGAGGCGCCCACGTACACGCACGTCCGCGAGCTGGTCGAGATGGACCCGGCCACGCCGGTCGACGGGTCGCAGGAGATCGCGATCGTCGCGGCCGAGACCGGTGCCGCGATGCACCACTGTCACGTCAACAGCACGTCCGGACGGCACGTCGACCGGGTGCTCGCCGCGCTGGAGTCGGGCCGTTTGGCCGGGTCGCGGGTGACGGTCGAGGCCTATCCCTACGGTGCGGGCAGCACCGGCATCGGCGCGGCTTTCCTTTCGCCCGAGCGGCTCAAGATGAAGGGCCTCGACCCGACGCGCGTGCTGATGCTGGAGACCGGCGAGCGGATCGCCGACGAGGCCCGGCTGCTGCAGGTCCGCGCCGAGGACCCGGGTGCGCCGTGCATCCTCGAGTTCCTCGACGAGGAGAACCCGAAGGACCGGGACCTGCTGCACCGGACGCTCGCCTTCCCGGATTCGATCGTCGCGAGCGACGCCATGCCGGTGTACTGGCATGGCGCCGGCAACGAATCCACCGAATGGCCGCTGCCCCCTGGCGGTGCGACGCACCCGCGCACGGCGGGCACGTTCTCCAAGTCGCTGCGGCTGATGGTGCGCGAGGCCGGGCTCTGGACTTGGCTGGAGGCGTTCCGGCGCTGCTCCTACCTGCCCGCGCGGGTGCTCGACGAGGTCGCGCCCGGCGCGCGGACCAAGGGCAGGCTGAACGTCGGCGCGGACGCGGACATCGTCGTCCTCGACCCCGCCACCATCACCGACACGGCCACGTACTTCGATTCGACCCGGCCCGCGGTCGGCGTCCGGCACCTGTTCGTCGCGGGCACCCCGGTGGTCCGCGACGGGCAGCTGCTCACCGACGCCTACCCTGGCCAGCCGCTGCGGGGGGAGCCACGATGATGGAATTCAGATTGGAAGCTTTGCTCACCGACATCGAAACGTTGGTGCGCTGCGAATCCCCGTCGTCCGACCTCGACGCGGTGGCGCACAGCGCCGAGGTGCTGGCGGACCTCGGCAAGGCGTTGCTCGGCGTGGAGCCGGAGCGGATCGTCCTCGACGGCCGGACGCATCTGCGCTGGCGATTCGGCGACGGCCCGGCGCGCGTGCTGCTGCTCGGCCACCACGACACGGTCTGGCCGATGGGTTCCCTGGAAACGCACCCGTTTTCCGTAGCAGACGGGGTCTTGCGGGGCCCGGGCTGCTTCGACATGAAGGCGGGCGTCGTGATGGCGCTGCATGCGGCCGCGGCATTGCCGCGCCGGGCCGGATTGTCCATTTTGGTCACTGGCGACGAGGAGTTGGGCTCGCCGTCGTCGCGAGGGCTGATCGAGGAAGAGGCGCGCGGCTGCGAGGCGGCGTTCGTGCTGGAGGCCTCGGCGGACGGCGGCGCGATCAAGACCCGGCGCAAAGGCGTTTCCCACTACCGGATCGAGGTGACCGGCCGCGCCGCGCACGCCGGGCTCGAACCGGAGAAGGGGATCAACGCCGGGATCGAGATCGCGCACCAGGTGCTCGCGGTCGCCGCGCTCGCCGATCCGGAGCGCGGGACCAGCGTGGTGCCGACAGTGCTTTCGGCCGGCACGACGGTCAATACCGTGCCGGCGGCGGCGGCCGCGGTCGAGGTCGACGTGCGGGTGTGGGACGAGGAGGAACAGCTCCGCGTCGACCGGGCGGTGCGGGCGTTGCAGCCGGTGCTGGCGGGCGTACAGGTGCGGATCAGCGGCGGGATCAACCGTCCGCCACTGGATGCCGCTTCTTCGGCCGCGTTGTTCGGGCTGGCGCGGGAACTGTCCGCGGAAATGGGCCTGCCGAAACTTGAGCTTGTTCCGCTTTGACGGACACCATCAGTGTGGTGGTCAGGCCGCCAGAGCGGCCTCGTAGGTGGCGGGACTGAGGTAACCGAGGCTGCTGTGCAGTCGGTGCAAGTTGTACCAGCTTTCGATCCACTCAAAGATCGCGGTGCGGGCGGCGGACCTGCTCGGCCAGGACTGGGTGCAGATCAGCTCGTTCTTCAAGGTGGCGAAGAACGACTCGGCCAGCGCGTTGTCCCAGCACTGGCCGGTGCGGCCGACGGATAGCCGAATACTCAACTCGTCCGCCAGTAGGGCGAATTCATGGCTGGTGTATTGGCAGCCGCGGTCGGAGTGGAAGATCACGGAACCTGCAGGGCGGCGCCGCCGGCACGCGGATCGCAGCGCGTCGGCGACCAGTGTGGTGCGCAGGTGGTCGGCGGTGGCCCAGCCGACCACCCGGCGGGAGGCGATGTCGATGACGGTGGCCAGGTAGAGCCAGCCCTCCTCGGTGGGGATGTAGGTGATGTCGCCGCACCATCGGGTGTCGGTTGCGGCCGGGTTGGGCCGGAAGTCGCGCAGGACCAGGTCGGGGCGGGTGGCTGCATGCGGGTCGGGAATGGTGGTCCGGTGTCGTCGGCGGCGGTGCCTGCCGGCGAGCCCGGCGGCCCGCATCAGCCGGGCGACGCGCCTGCGGCCGCAGGCCGTGCCCTCACCCTTGAGGACGGCGTGGACGCGCGGGGCACCGTAGGTGCCCCGGGACTGCTCGTGGACGGCGGTGATCTGCTCGGTCAGCTCTGCGTCCTGCATGGCCCGGGGGCCGGGTGTGCCAGTGCGGCGGGCGTAGAAGGCGGCTCGGGAGACCTTCATCAGCTCACACGCACGCTTGACGCTGTGACCTGCCTGCTTCTCCGCCTCGATGAACGGGTGCACCGTCACCGGGTCTCCTTCGCGAAGAAAGCCGTGGCCCGCTTGAGGATCTCCACGTCCTCCTGCAGCCGGCGGTTCTCCCGCCTCAAGGCAGCCAGTTCCTCGCGTTCGCTGCTGGTCAGGCCGTCGCGCTCACCATTGTCGACCTGAGCCTGCTTGACCCAGTCGCGCACCGCGGTCTCGGTCAGATCGAAGTCCTTGGCGACCTGGCCGACCGAGCGGTCACCGCGTTGGCACAGCTCGACGATCTCGGCCTTGAACTCCGGAGTGAACGAGCGGCGAGGACGCGGCTTCTTCTTCCCCATGCTCTCCATGATGGACATCATCCTTCCGGGGCCGAAGCCCCTGATCTCGGATGTCCGTCAAACTGGATCAAGCCCACCCCGTATCCGCACGGTATCGGGCTGGCCACCGGGCTGCTACCCAACTGGCTGCTGGCCGACGGCCCCGGGAACGCAGCGCGCCGGCTCGACGACCCCGACGTGCGGCGGCGGCTGCGCCAGGACTGCGAGCGCTACTGGCGGTTCGTGCACAAGGGCCAATGGGAAAGGGTCGTCCTCGCGACCAGCCCCGCCACACCGGAGCTGGAGGGCGTAGGGGAGGGGGCTCATTCACCCTGCCGACGCATCGAGCGGGCGGGGTTGGGTGCTGGGGTTTTAGCGTCGTAGTGCCTTGCGCTGTGACAGGACCGCAGGGCGATGGACGGCCCCTGCACGCAGCGCCCTGGGCAGGGGCCGCCGTCCCTGCCTGGACAGCAAGGCGAGCAAGGTCTCGGTCACCGTCAGTGCACGCTTGGAGCTGGCCTTGCGTAGCCGTGGTTGGCCTTGCATTCCAGGGCCAGCGAGCCCAAACACCCAGCCGCTGGAGGGGCGGCCCGCGACCGGGATGCGCACCATCTGCTGGCGAATGACTCTGGATGCATGAAGGCCGTGTGGTCCGGGATGATCCAGTTCGGGCTGGTCGCTCTGCCGATCAGGCTGTACGCGGCCACGGTGGAGCATCCCGTGCGCCTCCACGAGATCCATGTCGCCGACGGCAGCCGCGTCGAGCACCGCCGCTTCTGCAAGGCCGAGAACCGGGAGATCCCCTACGAACAAGTCGGCAGGGGCTTTTCCCTGGCAGACGGGCGCATGGTGCCGCTTACGGAGGAAGACCTCGCACACCTGCCCTTGCCCACAAAGCGGACCATCGACGTGCTGGGCTTCGTTCCCTTCGAGGACATCGACCCGATCAGTTTCGGACGGCCGTACTACGCGGGTCCCGGACCGGACGCCGACCGCCCGTACGCCCTGCTCGTCGAGGCACTCGCCCGCACCGGCAACGTCGCCGTCTCCAAACTCGCCCTGCGCAGCCGAGAGCGCCTGGCGCTGCTGCGCCCCCGCCACGGCATACTCATCCTCCAGACGCTCCTGTGGCAGGACGAGTTGCGCGACCCCGGAGACCTCGCACCCTCCACGCCGGTCACCGACCGGGAGCTGGAACTGGCGGAGGTGCTGATCCGGGACCTCACCGGCATCAACGTGCGCGAGGTGCACGACGACTACGCCCACGCCCTGGAGCAGCTCGTGGACGCAAAGATCACCGGCGGTGAGCTCGTCGAGCCGGCGGAGCCTACCCCGGCGCTGGACCTGATGGCAGCACTGCAGGAGAGCGTCCGGGCTGCCGAGCGGGAGCACAAGCGTCCATCGGCACGGCATCGGCCATAACCGTTGTTCGGCCAGCTATCACTGGACGTATGGCCAACCGCCTTCGGTATCGGCCGCTCCGGCCCCGCGCCGCCATCGGCACCATGCAAACCAGCAAGAGCCAGACCGCCGCTGGGGCGGTACCGGCTCTTCGTGGGCAGTGTCACGGGCCAACGTGAGACTGCCGGTTCTCCCTGCGGACGACGTACGCCTCGCCCGCACTCCGCACTCGGCATGCTCACACCCATCGAGTTCGAGCTGAGGACAACCCCCTCGATCGCCTAGTGCTGTGACCGCGAAGGTTCGCCGGGTTGGCGGTCGGAACGGTTGGATGGACGGTGCCGACCGTTCCGAGCGTTGGAGGTGTCGTGACCGAGCCTGTGCGGGTGCGCAGACCGAGGGATCAGGATGGGCAGAAACTGCAGCAGGAGCGGCGGCCGAAGGCCATCGGCAACGTACAAGCCGCACTGCCCGCGCTCTGGCTCAACCTCGCGCTACACGGAGACGGTGACATCCCCGCACCATATTTCGATGCAGCTGTTGCCGTAGCCGAATCAATCAATGCTGACCCCGACTGGCGCACCTGGTGGTCCAGTGCAGAGCGGGGTGAGCTCACGATCGAGATCGAATTCGGTGACTGGTACGGGCGCACCAGCGTCGCGGTACGGAGAGTGTCGGCGTCGGCTGAACTCGGACCCACTTTGGGCGGTTGAATTCTGACCCGGTTGGTGTTGGTTCAGTCGTTGTCGGTTGTGTCGGTGGGGAC
>NZ_JBEYTS010000148.1:0-7093 GCF_040643155.1 Streptomyces sp. NPDC047453
CACGGTGTGCGGCTCCGCGGTCGGCGTGGCGTCCTGCGCCTGCTCCCAGGCCTGGCTGAGCAGGCGCCCGCAGGGCAGTACCTCGTCACCCGCGAGCGGGGTCGCGCTCTGCCCGGGCGCGCCGGTATGGGGCGGTTCGGAAGGGTGCGCGTGCGGATCGTCTAGCGCCATGGGGACATCGCCTCCTTAAGGGACCGGCGTGCTCTGAACAGTCTGCCGCGCACCGCCTGCTCGCTGGTGTGTGTCACGGAGGCGATTTCCTTGTAGGGCAGTCCCTGCAGTTCCCGCAGGATCCAGCAGACCCGCTGTCCGCTGTCCAGTTCGCCGAGGGCGTGGGCCAGGGCCGCTGTGGCCGCGTCCTGCTCGGCGGTTCGGGCGGGTGAGCTCGACTCGTCGGTCGTTGCCGAGTCGGGCATGGCGTCCAGGGGTATGGATGGAAGTCGGCGGCGGCGCATGGTCAGGCAGCGGTTGACGGTGATGCGGTACATCCAGGTATGGAACTCGGCACTGTGGCGGTATTCCGGTAGTCGCCGCCAGGCGCTGACGAAGGCGTCCTGAACGGCGTCCTCGGCGTCCTGGACGTTGCCGAGCATGCAGTAGGCCATGGCCAGGAGGGGTCTGCCGTGCCGCCGGACGAGGACAGCGAAGGAGTCCTCGTCCCCCTCGGCTGCCCGCACGGCCAGCAGCCTGTCCGGCAGGTCGCATGCCGGCGGCGGGAAACCGGTCGGTTCGATCATGATGCTCCTGCTCAGGGATTGAACGCGCGTGTACCCAGACCCCTCGATGTGATGCATGTCACGTCTCGTGGGTGTGAGGACTAGCTCGTCCGGTATGTCCAACCTTCCGAGGGGCATCACGCCGGTGCCTGACCAACCCATCGAGGCGACCGTCATGACCGACAACAGCATCAGCATCGGCCGGGGCAACCGGCCCGAGGGAGGGGCGCACGCGCTCAGGGGCCCTACCGGGGCGGAGGCCCCGGCGGAGACACGAGGGAAGACCACCATCGCGGACGGCGTGGTGGCCAAGATCGCGGGCATGGCCGCCCGTGAGGTACCGGGCATCTACAACCTCGGAGCGGGGATGGCCCGTGCTTTCGGCGCCATGCGGGAACGTGTCCCCGGCGCAGGCGGCAGCGTCACACGGGGGGTGAAGGTCGAGGTCGGCGAGCGCCAGGCCGCCGTGGACCTGGACGTCGTTGTCGAGTACGGCGTCTCCATCGTCGAGGTTGCCGGCGACGTGCGCACCAACGTGATCAGTGCTGTGGAACGGATGACCGGATTGGAGGTCGTTGAGGTGAACATCGCCGTCGACGACGTCCACCTCCCCGACGAGGAGGAAGAGTCCGGACCCGATGAGGGCCGCGTGAGGTGATCCGCCGTGCCACCGCTCCTGAAGTGTGCGGTGATCACAGGGACGACGCTCGCGAGACGGGTGAGTGAATGATGAATACAGCGACGACGGGCCTCGTGGCCGGTATGGCCCTGGGCTTCGCCGGTTACTTCGGCGGCTTCTGGGCATTCCTGCTCGTTCTGGTTCTGGGCGTGGCCGGCCTGGTCCTCGGCCTCGCCCTGCAGGGCGATTTGGACCTGCGCGCACGGAGGCATCGGTGAGCGCCCGACACAGCTCCGTCGGAGCACTCGGCGCCGGGCCCGATCCACCGGCACGGGCTGTCGGTCTGCCACCCCCGGCCGAACGGGGCGCCACCGCCATACCGGACAGAGTGGTCGCCCTTATCACCACCCAGGCCACGCGCGAGGCCCAATCGCGGCGCGCCGCACTCCCCTCGGATGCGAGCGGACCGGCAGCACCCAGCGCGTCCGCAGCGACCCATACCGGATCGGTACGCCTGCACCTGGCCCTGGACCTGCCCTATCCCACCGACATCCCCCACGTGTGCGAGCAGATACAGCACGACGTCGCCGAGCGAGTGGCTCAGCTGACCGGCCTGAACGTGGGAGAGGTCACCCTCACCGTCCGGCGGCTGATACCCGCCGCCGGCACACACCGGGGACGGGTCCGGTGAGCCGCCTCCCAACCGGCCCCGCCCTGCCGCACCATGAAGGAGGACCGGAATGACACCCGACCCGGGCCCTCCCGCCCGCAACTGCGCACCATCGGGGAGTCCTGACACGGTGCCGCTGACGAAGGAGCCGACAGGGCCCGATCCGCCCGAACCCGATCGGCCCCCGCCGGCACCGGCAGCGGACGGCCACGGCGGACGGCGCAAGAGCCACCGCCCGTGGTCCGCGCGCCGCCTTCCGGCCGCGCTGGTCGCCTTGGTGATCCTGGTGGCGGCGGTCGGGACGCTGATCGACGTCGTCGCTGTGCGGGCAGGACGCCGGACATCGGCCTGGCGAAGCAACCTGGCCCACGAGTTGGCCGCCCGTCCGGTGGACGATGTGTGGATGCTCACCGGGGCCGCCGTGGCCGCCGCCGTCGGCGTGTGGCTGATCGTCCTCGCGCTCAGCCCCGGTCTTCGCCACCTGCTGCCCCTGCGCTCTCCGGCCAACTGTGCCCCGCCCCGACTGCACGCCTCACTGGACCGCGACAGCGCCGCCGCGGCGCTGCGCGACGCAGCCATGACGGTCCCGGGCGTCGGCAGGGCCCATGTCCGAGTGCGTCGCCACCGCGTCAAAGCCCGCGCGGACATCCGCTTCCGAGACCCGCAACAGGTGAAGAAGGACCTCGCCGCCGTCCTCGACGAGGAACGCGACCGGCTCACTCTCTCCCGCCCTCCCTGCGTCGTCGTGCGTGTGCGGAAGCGCACCGCCTGACCGACACCGCCCAGCACCGAAAGCCCGCACCATGAGGCCGCGACCCGTACCCAACCGCCTTCTGCTGGCCCTCACCGGGCTGATCCTGCTCGGCGGCGGCCTGCTGATCATCGCCGCCGGAACCGACATGTACCGGCAACAGCACCTCGCGCCGCCAGCGGGCTGGCCCCTGACGACCCCGCACGACGTCCTGCTCAGCTCCGCCGACCGGGCACGCTGGAGCAGCCAGGGCTGGTGGTGGCCCGCGGTCATCGCCGCCCTCGTCCTCATCACCGCGCTCGCCCTGTGGTGGCTGCTCGCGCAACTGCGCCGACGCCGCCCCGGAGCCCTACCCGTCGGCGGCCCACCCCCGCAGGACGGCGTCGAACTACGCGACCGCGCGCTCAGCGACGCCATCGCCACCGACGCCGGCGACCTGCCCGGCGTCCAGCAGGCGGACGTCAGCATCACAGGAAAACCTGCCCACGCCCGCACCCGCATCGCCCTCACCCTCGCCCCCCAGCAATCACCCGGTGCGGTCCTCAGAGCCCTCTGTGAAGGCCCGCTGCACACCGCCCACCAATCCACCGGCTCCCCGCACATGCCGACCGAGGTCCGCCTGCGCATTGCTCACCACAAACCCCACCGCGCGCAATGAGCCGAAGTGATCGCCTTGGGGCATCGGGCAGGCCGCGGCCGGGATCGCCACGGCACGCCCAGCTGCCCGAGGTCGCTGATCCCTCCCAGGTGGCGCCCCAGGACGCCCGTGAGCTGTCCCGGCTGTTCTTCGAGCAGCTGGCGGTGCTGGAGGAGGGCACGCCCGAGTACCAGTACGCGCGCAACACGCTGATCGAGATGAACATGTCCCTGGTCCGCTACGTGGCCGGCCGGTTCCGTAGCCGCGAGCCGGAGGAGATGGAGGACATCGTCCAGAGCGGCATGATCGGCTTGATCAAGGCGATTGACCGGTTCGAGCTGTCCCGGGAGGCGGAGTTCACCTCCTTCGCCATCCCCCACATCGTGGGCGAGATCAAGCGGTTCTTCCGCGACACCACCTGGGCCGTCCACGTGCCACGTCGCCTGCAGGAGGCCCGCGTCCAGCTCGCCAAGGCGACGGAGGGACTCCGCAGCCACCTAGGCCGCACCCCGACGGTCAAGGAACTGTCAGAGGTGATGGGCCTGTCCGAGGAAGAGGTCCGCGAAGCGCGCCTGGCCGCCAACGGCTACAACTCCTCCTCCCTGGACGCCAGGATCAACGGCAGCGAGGACGGCGAAGCCGCACTGCAAAACTTCATCGGCACCGAGGACATCGCACTGGAGCTGGTGGAGGACTTCCACGCTCTGGCCCCCCTGATCGCCAAACTCGAAGAACGGGACCGGCGGCTCATTCACATGCGGTTCGTGGAGGAACTCACCCAGGACCAGATCGGCGAACGCCTGGGCGTGTCCCAGATGCACGTGTCCCGACTGCTGTCCCGCTGCCTCGCACGACTGCGCGAGGGAATGCTCCCCACTCAGTAAGGGGCAGCGCGCGCGTCGACCAGGCTGGAGGAATGGGGAGTGTCCGGCGAACCGCCAAGCGATATGCGGAGACACAGCCCCCGCCGATTGCGCCGGCGACTCTCTCCTGCTCCTCAAGGCGAGGCCCTCAACGCCCGGGGTCCCCCTCCGGCCATTCCGACGTTCCTCGTACTCACGGCTGCATCGGGTGACCCCCTGTCAGCTCTTGGTGACGGCGCTCGTGTGAAGGTGGTTGAGGGCGAGGGGACGACGGCGTTGCGATGCCACGGCAGCCATCGGCCGACCTGGCGGCCGAGCTGGTGCAGAGCGGTCATGCTGGGCAGGGGGCAGGTCGTGCAGCGGCCGTTCATGATGAGACGAGATCATGCCCAGCAGGGTGCCGCGCGGGCTGAGCGGCGGAACGCTGTGGCAGGGCGACTGCCTGAACGATCGCTTGTCTGGAGGATTCGGAGACATCCTTGACCGTCACTTGCCGGACCTCTTGAGCGGCCCGCGTGCAGGCGGTCGTTGAGGCTTCGCCTGGTGAACCGCCGGTAGCCTCGTGTGCTCCTCCATACGCGACATCCCGTTTCCTGCGACGCGCAGGGTATGGCCCCACAAGGCGTCAGTCGCCTGGATCGCGAAAGGTGTCGCGCTCAACAGGCTGGCCAACGCGATCTGTCCGGCCGGATCCGCTCCAAGAGAATTAGGATTGCGAGTGTGTCGGCAAGAAGCAGTGACATCGAGAAGGCGGCCGGTGTGCTGGGCGCCGGGGGCCTGGTGCCTTCCCGACCGAAACCGTCTACGGTCTGGGCGCCAACGCCTAGGATCCCGCAGCGGTCGCGCGCATCTTCCAGGCCAAGGGGCGCCCGTCCTCTCACCCGCTGATCGTCCACATCGGCGGTGCGCAGGACCTGGCCGACTGGGTCGAGGACGCGCCCACAACCGCGCGCCTGCTGGCCGAACGCTTCTGGCCGGGGCCGCTGACGTTGGTCCTGCGGCGCGGTCGTACTGGTGGACTGCAGACGGTGGCCGTGCCCGTTCCCGATCACCCCGTCGCACTCGCGCTGCTGTCGGCCTTCGGCGGCGGTGTCACGGCTCCGTCCGCCAACCGCTTCGGCTCGGTCAGCCCCATAACGGCGGACCACGTCCGTGCTGAGCTCGGTGAGGCGGTGGACTTCGTGCTGGACGGCGGCCCCTGCGAGGTCGGTGTCGAGTCGACCATCGTCGACGCCACGGGCGATGCCCCGAGCATCCTTCGGCCCGGCGGGGTGACACGCGAGGATCTCGAAGCGGTGCTGGGGTGCCTGCTTGCGGTCCACGCGACGAGCCGTGTTCGGGTGCCGGGCCATCATCCGTCCCACTACGCGCCGCGGGCGCGGGTCGTCCTCGTCGAGCCGGAGAAGGTCGTCGCCGAAGCGGAGCTCGCGCAGGACCTAGGACACCAGGTGGGCGTCTTTCTTCCTCCCCCCTTCGCCGACGCCCCGGTGAAGGCGCACGCTGCGGTGGCGGTCCCTGGTTCGATGGCCGCCTACGCGCGCGGGCTGTATGGGTTCATGCGTGAGCTCGACCAGGCGGGGTGCGACCTCATCGTCGCGTCGCTGCCGGCGGAGGAGGGGCTGGGGCTCGCGATCGCCAACCGGCTCCGCCGCGCCGCGGGGCCCCGGCCCTCCGCGTGACCGGTCTCCTCCCTGACTGTGGATATCACCGGCGACCTGCCCCTCCTGCGGCGCGCGGGCGATCAGCGCAGAGCAGCTGCGCACGGTGGTCCCCGACCCGCGGGCTGCCCCCTGACCTGCCGTGACGGGCAGACGCTCGCGTCATGCCGAGCACGCCAGCGGCGCCGACTGCACCGCGAAGAACAGCGTCTCAGGGAGCGTGAGGAAGCGCGTCAGACGGCCGCTTGGGGCCAGCAAGCACCAGGACCGGCCCGTGCCGGGGACGAACGCCCAGGCCCGGTGCAGCCGACCGACCCGCCAGCGCCGTGCGAGCGCTGCGGTCAGCCCGTCACCGGCCCGCCCGGCGAGTCCTACGGCGATGTCGTTCCGCCCGAGGACGGACGCCACTGCCCCACCTGCCGCACAGACCTTGCCCAGCAACCCCCAGGACTCCTCAAAGCCCTCTTCGGCCGCCGTACCTGAGTGCCCGCTCCCCCCGAGGCGCTGGAGTGGCCTTCTGTCGGCTTCAGCCCGGCCTGGCGGCCGCAGGCGCCAGGCCGGGCAGTCTCTCCGCTCACGCCACGTGCGATGTGTCGGCTTCGTGTCAGTGGGGCTGGCGGGTCTTCCACCAGTAGCGGTTGCGCACCAGGCCGTTGTCGGCGGTGTGGATCCTTCGGAAGCGGATGCTGTGGTCTTCGGTCGCGCTCAGGACCGTGATCGGGACGCTGACCGGCCCGAACGAGAGAGCGCCGTTGAAGATGCTCGCGGGCATGGCACACCTCCGGGACCCCGAGCACTACCAGCCTAGAAGCCCCGTCACGGCCCGGCACGAGCACGGCCAGGCGCCCGCCACGGGTCTATGTGTCGGCGTCTTGCTGAAGGTCCAGAAGAACCGCAGCCGCACGCCGGTGCGGTTCGGGTCAGGCGGCGGCCCCGTCCTGCCGGGCGGGGCCGCGGCGGGAGTGGGGTCAGGATGAACCAGCCGGGGGCTCCCCTGCTTCCTCGGCGGCTTCAGCTTCCTCGGCTGCAGGGGCTTCCTCTGCAGCTTCAGCCGGGGGCTGTGCCGCTTCTTCGGCAGTGGTCCCGGTCTCCTCGGGCGCGGGAGGCTCCTGCTCGATGTCGCTCATGTGTTCACCTCCTTCCGCCCGTGGTGCTGTGGGAAGGATGTGGGCTGTCACG
>NZ_JBEYTS010000149.1:0-7022 GCF_040643155.1 Streptomyces sp. NPDC047453
CACATCAGCTGCTCTGCGGCCGACAGCAGCCCACGGGGCGGGCGCATTTCGCGCATCCGGGCCTCGATGCGCCCAAGGTGGTACTGCGCCTCGGTTGCCAGGCTTTCGAGCCGTAGCCGGTCGGTGCCCGGCGGCGTGATGGCCGCATTCATCCGGAATCGGTCGACGACCGCAGCGTGGGCGTCACGGGCGTCTTCCAGTACTGGTATCAGCACATCCGTCTTCGCTGACATGTGGTGCTCCTGAGCTCGGAGCGGCATGGCTGCCGCGCACGACGAAGAGCGCCCGCCGTCCGTCGCTTCGGCTGGGCAACCGGAACCCATCCTGCGAAAGGTTGCCGAAGATCGCCTGGCGAGCCAGTCACCCGGGTACGCCCCTTGACGCAGCCAGGTGGTGGCGTGCTCGGCGTCCGGTGCGCACGGCCACCACTCAAGGCTGCGGGGAAGCCCGGTCAGGTGGTGGCGGGCGGTCCACCACATGCGCTGCCAGGCGATGGGCCAGGGAGGGTTCCACCAGGCGTCGATGGCGGTCAGGTGCCGTCCCAGGCGGCCCGGTTCTCCCGAAGCTACGGCGAAGTGACAAGTAGCTCCCTGTAATCCTGCCGAGACATCGGCTGAGGACGGTCATCCGCTGGAGGTTGTAGGCGAAGATCCCCAGTCCGGCCCAGGTCTGGGCGCCGGCCAGGCGGCGCAGGCGCGTGCGGCGGAAGCCGAAGCTGCGCTTGAGGTGACTGATGCGGCCTCGATGCCGGCTCTCCAGTTGCGCATCCGCCGGAATGGGCGGCTTTGTTCGTACTCACGTCGCGCGTTTCCAGGCTTCCCGGCTCGTTGCAGGCCGATCCGCTGGACGCCGAGTTCGGCCAGGGTCAGATCGTTGGCCGCGGTGCCGAAGCCGCGGTCGGCGACGACCGTGCCGGGCGTGCGGCCGGTCAGTGACGCGGCACGCTCTACCGCGGGAACCAGTTGCGGAGCGTCGGGTGGGTTTCCGCGCTGGACCTGGTGGTCGACGATGAAGCCGCGTTCGTCCTTGGCCACGAGAGCGGTGTAGCCGAACTGGGTGGCGGGCTGGGGCTTGCCCTTTCGGATTGGCCGGGCGTCGGGGTCGGCCAACGAGACCAGCCGGTCGGGGATGGTGCGGATGCCCGCCAGTCGCAAGGCGGTCTGCTCCAGGAGTCGGCGGGTGCCGGCCGCGGTCTCGGCCAGCTCGCCCACCAGGTGCGCAAGTCGTCCCGAAGGCAGCTTGCCCAGCGTGCGCCGGGCATTGCGCTCCACCGCCGCCGCGTCCCGCAAGGTAGCGCGGGCCAGAGCGGCGATTTCACCGGTGAGTCGATCGATCTCGCCCAGTGCCTGGCCGGTGCGCCGCCGCAGCGTGCGCGAGATCTCCTTCAAACGGCGCCCCGCTGACCGACTGCGATCACGGAAGCGAGTGCGGCTGGCTGCCCCCGACGCCTTGATCCGCCCAACCAGCCGGCCCAATCTGCGTACTCCGTGTTCGAGCAGGTCGGCGTCCGTGGGGTGGTCGACATCGGCTTTGATCACGGTCGTGTCGATGCGCAGCTTGCGGCACCGCAGCAGCTTGTCCTCGACCAGCTTGCCCAGCAGGGCAGTGTTCAGTTCTTCCAAGGTCTGTGTTCCGCTGCGGCGCACCAGCTTGATCAGAGTGGTCGGGTGCGGCACCGGGGAAGCCAGCGGGATGCGGCAGAACCGGCGCCAGCTCAACGAGTCCGCGACCTCACGGCACAGGGTCTCGTAGCCCAGTTGGTAACGGTGCTTGAGATACAGCATGCGCAACAGCGTCTCCACCGGCACCGACGGCCGCCCCAGCCGCTCGGCGAACACCGCCCTCCAGGGGGCGATGAATCGCTCGTCGTCCAAGAACGCATCGACTCGGGCCAGCTCGGCTGGTAACTGCCGTGCATGCTCTGGCAGCACCTCCCACCAGGTGTCCTGTACTACTGCGACACGCAGCACCGCCACCACCCCCGGCCGCAACGACCCGCCTCCACTGTCGCGGCCACGGCCCGCCCTTACCAGCTCTCCCCAGAGGACAACCCAGAGGCAGCCCCAGACTTCTTCAGGGGCAAGCAGCTAGCCGTCGGTGATGTGAAGCAGAGTGTTTACACGGGAGCGGGGAAGAAGCCGGAGCGGGAGGGAGGACAGGAGACAACTGTGACCGTCCTCGCGATCTTTCTCTTCATCATCGGGACGCTCCTCGTCCTCATTGGAACACTCCTGATCCTTATTGGGACGTTCTTGATCATCATCGGGGCGACCTTGATCCTCATAGGGATGACCTTGATCGCTGTAGGCGCGTTCTTGCTAATCCGGAAACTTCTCGGACGTGATCGAACGAAATCTCACTCCTGGTGAACCTAAGGACAGCCCCGTCAGCCACCTGAGCCCCTGAGCCTTGCGGCTACTTCCCCAGCCAGGCCCGGACCGCCGGTGTCGCAGAGGCCGAGGCGCTGGCCGCCTGGGCCAAGCTGCACCACCGCAACCTCACGGCGATCTACATCACCCACGGACACCTCGACCACTTCGCCGGGCTGAGCCTGCTGCTGCGCCACTTCCCGGCGCGCGAGCCATCGCCACACCGAAGACGGTCGAGTTGGCGCGCAAACAGCTGGTGCCCTACTACCGCGCACTCCTGCCCGGCCAGTTGCCGGCCGCGATCACGCTGCCCGAGCCCTACGCGGACGAGACCTTCACCCTGGAGGGCCTCGAGGTGCGCATCATCGAGCAGGGCCACGCCGACGCCCCCCGCCAGCACCTCCCTGTATCCCTGTACGTGCCCTCGCTATCCCTGTGCGTGCCCTCGCTCGGCCTCGTCGTTGGCGGGGACGTCCTCTACAACCATTGCCACCAGTACGTCGCCGAACTCACCCCGCGACAACTGGCTCGCCGCGCTGGACCGGGTGGCGGCGCTGAACCCGAAGACTGCGGGCCATAAGAAGCCGGGCGTCCCCAAGACGTCGGAGGCCATCGAGTGGACGAAGCGCTACCTCATCGACTTCGGCCGCCTGAAGGAGGAGACCTCCAGCGACCGCGACCTGTACCCGGACTGGGCTGCCTCCCGGCATGGCTGATGTTCGGCTGGCACTGCAAAATCGCAGACCGCGAGGCCGCAGGCGCAGCCCGTTGGGGAACGGCGCTCTGATAGTGACCGTGCTCGGTGTGGCCGGTCTGGGCTGGAGCCACCGGAATCACAGGCAGCCGCTTCATCGACGGCTCCCGCCTTCGGCGCGCTCGTCCTCGGCGCTCTCCTTCGGGCGCTCGCCTTCTTCCTCTTCCTCGTACTCGCCGTTCTCCTCCTCGGCGTACGGCTCCTCTTCATCCTCGTAGGCCTCCTCCTCTTCGGGCTGCTTCTCGTTTTCGGGCTGCTCCTCTTCGGGTTCCTCTTCGGTGCCCTCGGCGGCCTCCTGTTCCTCCTCCGCGATCGCGTCCTCGTGGCTGCGGAGGACCTCGCCGTCGCGGATCTCGCCGCGCCAGCTGTCCTCGGTCTCTCCCTTGAGGGTGGTGAAGCGGGCGAAGTTCTTCAGGTCGAGCCGGGCGCGGCGGCCCTGGGCCCGCCAGACGTTGCCGGTCTTCTCGAAGAGGCCGCTGGGGTAGTACTCCATGACCAGCAGGACCCGAGTGAGGTTCTCCTCGAGGCGGTGGAAAGAGACAACGCCCTTCGTGGTGCCCTTCGCTCCCTCCGACGTCCACTGGATGCGATTGTCGGGCACCTGCTCGGTGGTGTGGGCCTTCCAGCTTCGGCTGGACCAGAACACCTTCAGCTGCCAGTCGGAGGAGGTGTCGTCGGCGCGGCTCGCGCTCTTGACGCCCTTGGTGAAGGTGCTGAAGTCCTGGTACTGGGTCCACTGGTCGTAGGCGGTGCGCAGCGGCACGCCGACGTCGACGGACTCGATGATGACGGTGGGCTTGTTGCCCCCGGCCTTCTTGCGCTTGCCCTTGCCCTTGCCGCCCCCGAGGCTCTGCAGCCCGCCCATGACGTTCTCCTTGACGCGGGAGGCGCCCATCTCCAGGGCGGTGCGCAGCGGGCCCTTGCCCTCGGCCAGCTTGCGGCTGGCGTCCAGGGCGAGCTTGGCGAAGCCCGGGCTGTTGCCCTCCGCGATGTCGTTCAGCCTGCCGGTGGTCTCACCAAGCTTGTGACCGAAGCCGACCAGCAGTCGCTGGGCCTGGACGGCGAGGTAGTCCTGCACCTCTGCCTTGAGCCGGTCGGCGGCCTCGCTGTGAGCGAGGCCGGTCAGCGGGTTGTCCTTCGTCGCCTTGCCCGCTGCCTTGTCGGCGGCGGACCTCGCGGATCCGGGTACCTCGGTCATCGGTCACCGCCACCCTTCGGCAGCCGGGAGCGGGCAGCGCGGGGCGCGTCGCCCGCCGCGGCGGTCTTCTTCCCGGCCGCCGCCTTCTTGGCGGGGGCCTTCTTCGCGGGCGCCTTCTTGGCGGGCGGCGTCCTCTTCGCCGCTTCCTTTCGGGCAGGTTCACCCTTGTCCTTGGTCTGGCTCTCCGGCTCCTGGAGCTCCTCCTCGGACTCAGGTCCTTCGCCGGCGTCGCGGCCCTCCCGGTCCTCGTAGCCGCCCTGGGTCTCCTTCTCCCCGCCTTCGCCAGTGTCCGGCACGGCGTCGGCGAGCTGGTCGCGGATCTGCGCGGTCCGTCCGTGCAGCCGGTCGGCGAGCGCGTTCATCTGCCGTTCGGCCATGGCCCCCGAAGCCGCCTTGCCCACGCCCCGCAGGTCCTGGCGCAGCTGGTCCCCGATCTCGTTGAACTGGGGATTGTCCTTCAGCTGCTGGGTGACCAGGTCTGCGAGCCGGCCCGGGCCGAGGTTCAGCTTCTTGCCCGCCAACATGCTGCCCACGGCCATGGCGAGTTTCGCCTTCTTCGTCCGTCCCAGGACGTATCCGGCCCCTACCGCGAGGCCGAGTCCCACTCGATTCATCGTGCCGTCCCCTCGCCTGTCCCAGCGCCCCCGCGCAGGCCGATCTCCAGCCGGTCGAGAAGCTCGTCCTCCCGGCGGCCGAATTCCTCCCCGGTGATCTCTTCTGCCTCCAACTGCCCCTCGAGCTGTGCCAGTTCGACCCGTACCGTGGCTGGGCCGTAGTAGATCCGCTCGGCTTCGCGCAGTACCTGCCGGATCGCCCAGGCACTTCCTCGCGCCGGTGCGAACGGCAGCAGCACCTCGGAGATGAGTTCCATGGCATAACTCCACTCCCGCGTCGGCCTCCGCCGTGGTGCTCGCCGGCTCGGCCGGGCCGGGCTCGACGAAGCTGTACGGCGGCAGCAGGCCGTTGACGCGCAGCACAAGGGGCAGATCCCTGCGGGCCTGCTCGACAGCGGCGAGGAACCGCCCGGCCTCCTCCCAGGCCTTGCCGTCCAGTGTGCCCGCAGGCGCTCCTTGTAGTGCTCGGCCCGCTCAGTGAGCACGTCGGTGACGGTGTCGTCGTCCGAGGCGACGCTGCCGAACCGCATGGGCAGCACGCAGCCAGCCGCCCCCGCCTCGCTGAGCACGGCCTGATGGGCGAACAGATTTCTGCGTTTGGGCCGCAGCCCTTCCGGCGCCTCGCTGACGACCGCCGCCAACTTGCCCGCTTTGAGGACGCGGACCTCGCGCGGCGGGTCGCCGACGCCACCCATGCCCTCCGGCGGCGAGGGGTGCGAGGCGGAGGTGATCCCGTAGACGTACGTGCTCACTCCTGCACCTCCTTCCGGCCAGCCAGCGTGGCCTTGCGGGCCCTCGGGCCCTGCCCGCTCTCGTCCGAGTGCTCCTGTCGGCCCTGGTGGAAGGCGTCGGAGACGGTCTGCGCGGCGCCGGACAGCGCTCCCTTGGTCTTGCCGCGCGCGCCGGACTCGGTGACCTCGCCGACCAGGTCGGGCAGGCCCGGGGTCTTGTGCGGACCGGCCTCCAGGTCGAGCCGGTTGCATGCCTCCGCGAAGCGCAGGTAGGTGTCCACGCTGGCGACAACGACCCGTATGTCGATCTTCAGGATCTCGATGCCGACCAGGGAGACCCGCACGAACGCGTCGATCACCAGTCCCCGGTCGCCGACGAGTTCCAGTACGTCGTACAGGCCGCTGCTGCCGCCTCCGCCGCCGGACGTCGGTGCCGGGACAAGGGTCATGCCAACCGCGCCTCCTCGTCTGCGGGTGTGATTGCGGGCGGGCTAGCGGCGGCCGGACCGGTGTGCGCTGGCGCGGCCGCGTTCGTAGCGGTGCAGGCGCCGGTAGCCAGTGAGCTGCCCCTGCGGGTCGAGTTCGAGGACTCGACCTCCAGCGACCAGTTGTCCTCCGTCTGCGTGAAGGGCGTGACGGACTCGGTGATCAGGCCGGTCGGCTCGGCGTACGCTCCATGGGCTTCGGCCGGGGCGGCGACGCACGGCTGTCGTTCCGGGTACGTGACTCTTGCGCCTTCTGTGGCTCTTGTGAACTCTGCGGCTCTGATGCGTTATATGTGTTCGCCATGGCCGCCTCTTGCTTCAGTGTGGCCGCAGGCTGCTTGGCCAAACCTCCGCGGACGCTGGCGCTTCAGGGCCTGTCCAATGGCATTGCCGGGCTGCATCGTCCGGGGGTCGGGGCCGACGCGAGCCTGATCAGCAATGGCCAGCGCGTCGCAGACGTCGGTCTTGCCTTCGCCCCGATCGCCGTCGCCGGCCCGAGTGACTGCATTACATGAATTGTGGAGTACTTGCTGTTCGCGTTTGACGTGCGGGGTGAATGAGAGGCAGGGCGTCAGATATCGCGGCCGGTGGGGCGCCCGGCACTTCCGGGGACGAGCGGCGGACAGGTCTCCAGTGTGTCGATGACGGCGATGTCGACGCTCGTCACGGCTATTCCCAGGGCTGTTCCGGCGGCGGTGAGGACCGAGCGGCGTACCTGATCGACCTTCTCGGGTAGCGGGCGGTCGAGGGCGGCAGCGAGGGTCATGATCACCTGTACGCCGGTGCCCTCACCCGCGGGGACGAGCCGGCAGGATGCGGCCCTGGCACCGGGGACCGTGTCTGCGGCCTGCCGCAGCACCTTTGCCGCCGC
>NZ_JBEYTS010000150.1:0-6492 GCF_040643155.1 Streptomyces sp. NPDC047453
AAGAGCCTGCGCGTCGACCGACGCACCTACAAAGCCACCATCAGCATCGACATCCTGTTGACAGCACCCAACAGCCCATAACTTCATGGCCTTGGCCTAAAGGCAGTATCCGCACCCTGCAGATCTGGAGGCACGCGAGACCGCGCCCGACCGGCAGGGCATCGGACTGAACCGTTCCGGGTTCGGTAGTGGGCGGACCGCCAGTAAGTGCTGCCACCGCCTCCACGGCATCAGCCCGGACCCGCCGTCTTCCTCCGCCGACCCGCAGCGAGGATCGCCGCACTACCTCACAACCCCGACCAGCCCCGGCGCCAAGCACGGGTACGCACCGTGTCCACGGCCTCGTCCATTGTTACGGCTCTGGCGCGTACGGGGTGCGCTGCGCAGGTTCCCGCCAACGAACCGGTGGACGAGCGCGCTGAAGAGGCTGCGTCGTCTGCGGGGTGGCGAGCCCGCACCTGCCGTGCTCGCCCGAGTCACGAACTGCGGGCGCTCTCTGTCCGCCTGACAGCCGCGCAGGTCGCCGCTTCGCGCGTGGCGGCCCGCGCCGGACGCCCCCGCCGCGTAGCCGGCGCGTCAGTGGTCAGTACTGCCGGGCGCGTGCGTCGTAGCGGTCCACGGCCGGCCCGCACCGCGCCGCTACGGCGGCCCAGCACTGCCTGCCCTGGGCTGGTGATGTGATGTGGGTTTTCTTCCTGGCGCCGCTCTGTCGGAGCGGACGGCGGCGGTAGCGGTAGGCCCACCGGTTCTTCCACCAGCCGAGTCGGTGCTCGGACTCCTGAGGGCAGCCCCAGACTGAGCACGATGGCCCACCACGGACCGGCCGTGGGGCCGTCTACCGTAGGGGCATGGGCGCGATCGTCGTCGTGTACGAACTCGACAAGCCGGTGGGTACGCGCGCCTCCCCGGGCGGGGCGCCTGGTGAGGCACGGACCGTCCGCCGGGTGCATGCGGCGCCCACCGCCCCGGGGACGCCCACCGCGACTGGACCGCGGACTCTCTGCGGCAAGGACACCTTCGCTATGGAGCCGGCCTGCCAGCAGCCATCCGAGCACCCTGGGGCGTCTTGGTACCCCGCAGAGTACGCGTCCGTGGTCTGCCCCGACTGCGATGCCGTGATGACCACCTGACGGTCGTGACCGACTGCCCCGCCGTCGATGCGTCGCCGGAGGGAACGCTGCGCGGCTTGCAGCGGCACCCGCTCGCGGATGGCTACTCCTGGGGAATGGCCAGTTCACGGCCGCGGTAGAAACCTTCCCGCTCCTCGACGACGTACGGGGCCATGGCCGTACGCCGCCGCGCCTCCGGCTCGGAGGCCCGCCAGGAGTCGCATACCTCCTTGGAGTCCCAGAACGACACCCCGGTGATCTCCCGTCCGTCCTCGGACCAGTACGCAAAGGCGCGGCGCAGACCCTGCGGGTATGGGGCGGGACGCCATGCCCTCTCGAACTCCTCCAAGGTGCCCGGCTGAAGCCGACGCGTCGTTACCCAGACGAAGTGCTCCTCCATCGCAGCCTCCTCCGCAACGCCGGTTCGGCTTGTCGGCCCCTGTCAGACCACCGTAGGTCCAAAGCACTGCTTCTGCCTCGGCGGCGATCGCGGCGCTGCGGAGGATCCAGGCGCGGTTCCGGACCGCGCCTGCCTGGTGTCGTAGGGCTGCTTTCGATCGTGAGGCGCCGAAGAACCATAGAAGGGAGGCCTGGAGCGCGTTCTCGGCTGCGCCCCATGTGTCTGTCGGTGGTGATAGCGATGTAGGTTCGATCCGGATCGGGGGTGTGCCCCGGACGTCGAGCTCTGCGGCCGGGATTTCCCGACGGGGTGTTCTTCCTCGATCTCTTCGGCATGTCGGCGCAGCCGCGTCCTGTCGAGGACGCACTGGGGCTCCTGCTGGGTGCGCTCGGCGTCGCCGAGCGTCAGTTGCCGGCCGACCCCCAGGCACGGGCTTCCCTGTATCGGTCGTTGCTGCGCGATCGGCAAATCCTGGTGGTCCTCGACGACGCCGCGTCCGAGGAGCAGATCCGCCCGCTGCTTGCGGCGCACGGTCCGAGCAGGGTGCCGGTCACCAGCCGACGGCTGCTGGCCGGCCTGGAGGGCGTACGCCGCCTGGTCCTTGGCCCGCTGCAGTTGCCGGAGGCCATGGATTTGTTGACCGGCATCGTGGGCGAGCGTTCCGTGACGGACGGGCCTGTGGCCCTGACTCGGCTCGCGCAGCTGTGCGGTGGGTTGCCACTGGCGCTGTGTCGGCAGCGGCTGAATGTGGGTTCTGGATCACTTTTGGTGCCAGAGCCACGGAGGGTCACCAACTCCGCGATCATGAACGGTCGTGACCGACGACCTCACCTCCTCCAGAACCTTTGGCTCCACCAGACCACCGACGTCGAAGTCAGCGACGTCACCATCAGCGCCAACCGCGTCACCGTCCACGCCGCCACGACCAGGTTCATGCCGCGTGGAGGACGCGTTTGCGGAGCAGGTCGAAGTTAGCGCGGCAGAACATCTGGCGCTTGATCATTTTGATCTTGTTGTTGTGACCCTCGACCGCGCCGGAGCTGTAGCGCAGAGTCAGCCCGGCGACGACCGCGTCGAGGTCCTGCAGGAGGCCGGCGGCGAAGGTCTGCAGGGCGGGGACTTCGTCCTGTTGGACGCGGGTGATCCAGTCTTTGAGTTGGTGGCCGCGGCGGTTGTTCATGAGCTCGGCGAATGCTCTGACGTGCTCGGCGGTGCGGGCGAGCGCCGGGACGCGCGCGAGGATCTCCTTGAGTTGCTGGGTGTCGTCGGCGGCCAGCCGGTCGGGGTGGCGGGTGATCCACCTGGTCACGTCCCGAACGGAGGGTTTGCGGCGGGGCGGGTCCTGGTGCGGGAACGCATCCCGCAGCCGCCGCACGTAGACGCGGACGATCTGCTCCTGGCCTGGGTAGCCGTGCTGCCGGATCTCCTCGAACAGGCGGCGGGCGACGGTGCAGCCCTCGGCATACCGCTGGTTGAGGTAGGGCTTGTAGGGGTCGAGGATGCTGGTGCGCCCGGTCCAGCGGCCGACCAGCAGTTCGTCCGGGTCCGAGGCGTGGGCCAGGCGGCGGACGGTGCCGCGGGCCAGTCCCAGTCGCCGACCGATGGCGCGCAGGCTGACGCCCTCACGGATCAGGGCGTGGACGGCCGCGTGCTGTTCGCGGACGCGGTCCGACAGGCGTCCGGTCCGGCGGGGCTCAGCAGTGGCGGACGGCAGGGACACGTGCTGGGTGGGACCTGCCGGCGGTGGAGGTTCGGGAAGCAGAGTGCGGTTCTGGAGCACGGTCTTCTCGACGGCGTCGGCGAGGTTCTGCCAGAGGTGGAAGCGGTCGGCGACGTGGAGGGCGTCCGGAGCGCCCAGCCGTGCGGCCTCGGCGTAGGAGGCGGAGCGGTCGCGGCAGATCACCTGCACTCCGGGGTGGGCGGCCAGCCAGGAGCGAACTGTCTCGACGGTGCGGTCTGGCAGCAGGTCAACGGGACGACGGGTCTCGATGTCGACCAGGATGGTCGCGTAGACGTGGCCCTTGCGCAGGGCGAACTTGTCCATCCCCAGCACTCGCGGCGCCGGCGGCTCAGACTCGGGGACAGCACGTATCAGCCTGAGCAGGGTGGATCGGCTGACCGGGACGGCGAAGGCCTCGGCCAGGCGGGAGCCGGCCCGGCCGGCGAGCATGAGCCCGAGCCGTTGCAGCGCAGCCTGGAGCTGTTGGCTTCGTCGTCCGTACCGGAAGGTGACGCCCTCGACCTGCTCGACGAAAGTCGCCTGCTTGCACGCTTGTTGGCGGCAGCGAAACCGGCGGACCCGTAACTCGATCACGACGCGACGCTGGGCTGTCGCGCTGTCGTCGAGCCGGCGCACGTAGCTGCTGTGGACGCGGCCCGAGGGCGTCCCGCACGACGGACACTCCGCACCCGCTCTGGTCGTGGCACCCGTTGCCGACAGCGCTGCGGATCATCGGCAACAGGCTTCTGGGCCGCCCGAGCTGGAGCGTCACTGAACTCGCCGCCCGGTTGTCGGACGAAGAAGGGCGTCTGGAGCATTTCTTTGTTCCGCTTTGACGGACACCATCCGTGTGGTGGTCAGGCCGCCAGGGCGGCTTCATAGTCGGCGGGACTGCGGTAGCCGAGGCTGCTGTGCAGCCGGCGCAAGTTGTACCAGCCCTCGATCCACTCAGCACACCTTGGCCATCGATCCGCCACCGCGTCATCGCACAGGCGATGTGGGATCACCGCGCGCTGCAGGCCGTACGCGCCGCCCGCACCGCACATGGCGGCCCTGCGCAGCTCGCGCACAGGGCGCCGTGTGCACTTACCGGGTGTCAGAGTCCGGCGCATTGGCTCGACATCGGGCCGGACGCGGAGTTGGGTTGATCGGCGTTGGTCGGCGCGGGAGAGTTGCCCCTGCAGGACAGTGGCCCGCTGATGTGGTTACCGGAGACGATCGTGGAGCCGGTGTTGTTCTTGAGGACGAGCGGGCCCGCCACGGTGACGCTGTCGATCGTCACCTGACCGGCCGAACCGCTGACCTCCACCGGGCCCCCGACCGTCGTCGGCGCGCACGCGCCGTTCCGGTTGCCGAGCCAGACCCGAGTTGCAGCGGTCACGCCCACCGGTCCGGACACGGTTGTACCGCACAGCAGAACGTTGCCTGCTCCGGACGCCGTCACCGGGCCGCGGAACACGGACCCGGATGCGTAGAGCGAAGCACCCGCAGCTACTGTGACCGGTCCCGAGACCGTCGCGCCGTCGAGGCACGTGACGCCTGAGGAAAAGGTCAACGGGCCCTGGTGCGTCCCGGTGACCATCGACGTACAGGACGGGACGCCGGTCGCGACGAACGGCACGACCCAGGTCTGGTCCTGACGGCTGTAGGTCACTGTCCCGTGGTACGTCCCGTCCGCCGGGTAGGTGTGGCTTCCGCTGACCGCCATCAGGCTTCTGCCCTGACGTTGGCTCGTCACGTAGTCACGTGCTGCGATGCCGGCGGATTCGGTCGGCGATCCGTCGCCCCAGTCGATCACCGCCGTGAACTCACCCGGCGGAATCGAGCCAGCTGCCAACCGGCCCAGGGGTGCGTTGCTCAGGGTCCTGTCGACGCCGAGGCGGGTGACCGTGCCCATCGACTCCGGACTCCAGGTGACCAGGGCGATGGAGCCGTAGTTCACGTTCGCGAACGCCCACCGCGGTCCGGCGACGCTGAGCCGCTGGCGGTACGCGTCGTAGTCCTGGGTGAGCACCTTGGGAGACCAGGCCTTCTCCAGGATTCCGGCCAACCGTGGGAACACCATGAACTCGTTGGTGGCCAGTCCACGCATCTGCTCGCCCCAGATCGGCGCCTCGATGCCGATGATGTCCTCCGCCTTCGGTCCGCCGTATGCCGGTTGCGCCCAGACGGAGCGGTATTTCTCGTAGACCCATTCCGGGTCCCACCCGTAGGCCTTGTCGAGCTCGGTCTGAGGCGTCCGGCCGGGCGACCCGTCGTACCCGAAATCGAGGTAGGCGTTCCACTCCGGGGTGGTGATGACGTCACGGCCTTGGTTGAACCACTCGGGTTTGATCAGCGCCGGACCACCGCCGGTGTAGTCGGACCAGTAGTGGTTGATGGACGTCGAACCCGGTGCGTAGCCCTCGAGTGCGGGGTTCCAACCCATCATCCGCTTGCCGTTGGCGTTGACGATGGACTCCATCTGCCCGATCCACCACTTGTAGTCCTCGTGGGGCATCCCGATGGCCTCGTCGCCGCCGATGTGGATGATCGGGGCGGGCGAGATCGCGGCGAGCTGTGCGATCGCGTCCCGCCAGAACGCGAGCGCCCGTGCACTCGCCGGGTCCTTCGGGTTCGTGCAGAAGCGGTCGGTCTGGGTCTGCCCCTGGCAGCCCATGACCGCAACGCCACCCAAGGACCTGACCGCCGCCGTGGCGTGGGCCGGGCTCTCCAGTTCGGGGACGATCTCGATGAACCGGTCGGCGGCGTACTTGACCAGGCTCTTGAAGTCCTCTTGCGTGTAGAAGCCCGCGATACAGCCCGACCCGTTGCACCCGAAGAGCCGGGTAGCCCTTGATCTCCAGGCGCCAGGACTGCGAGTCGCTCAGGTGCAGGTGCAGCCGGTCGCCCTTCAACGCTGCCAGTTGGTCGATCATGGACCGGATTTCGGCCACGGTCATGAAGTTGCGGGCAGGGTCGAGCTGAAGACCTCGATGCGCGTAGCGCGGGTAGTCCAGGACTGTGATGGGCTGTGCCGTCCACGGCCCCACGCCGGTAGCGGGGGGTAGCGGGGCCCTCTGTCACACAGTTGGACGTGCGCTGTCCTCCAGCACTCCCACACGTCCGGTCCGCCGCCCCGCCAGTCGATCAGCTCAGCGTGCGCCGCCACGTCCAGTTCGTCCCAGCTCTCGACGACGGCCGAACGCTGACCCTCTGACGGCGGATCAAAAGTGACCCACTTGGTGATCTTCGTCTGACTCTGGCCTTGGTGATCAAGGTCA
>NZ_JBEYTS010000151.1:0-6060 GCF_040643155.1 Streptomyces sp. NPDC047453
TCCTTTCGGAACGTACCTACACGTGCACCGCGTGCGGAGCCGTCTCGCCCAGAGACAAGAACTCCGCATCCGTGATGCTCGTCCGGGCTGGTCTGACCCCGGCTGGTGCTGAGGGCATAAGACCCTCTGGAGCGCTGCTCCAGGGGGCTGCCTGAGCCAGGAATCCCCCGCCTTCAGGCGAGGGAGCAGTCAAGACGATTTCCCCCTCGGCCGCTGGCTGGCCACCCAGCGCACCCGCGCCCATGACCTCACCGCAGAACGCACCGCCGCCCTCACCGCCCTGGACCCGTGGTGGAACCCGCCCGGGCCGATCACCTGGCAGCGCGCCTACCACGCGGCCCGCCGGCAGACAGAACAGGACGCAGCCGCCTCACCGGCGGGGGAGTGGCTCACGGCCCAGCGCCAGCGCGTCGGTCGGCTCCACCCCGAGCAGCGCCGCCTCCTGGAAAACCTGGGACTCGACCTGCCGGACGCACCCGCCTCCCGGGCCAAGAATTCCCTACTGCCGGCACGGGAGCGCGCCTTCGCGCGCGCACTGGCCGCCGCACGCGCCTTCCGCCAACGAGAGGGCCACCTCCACGTCCCCCAACGGCACATCGAGGAGATCGACGGCGAGCAGGTACGGCTGGGCCAGTGGCTGAGCAACCTTCGTCGCCGCCGCTCCAGCCTTAGCCCGCAGCAGCAAGCCGCGCTGTCCGACCTCGGCCTGTGAGCGGGTGAGGGAAGTACAGCGTGAGCACTGGTCGGCACCGAGCCCAAGCGCCTGCAGCCGCGTGTCCGTCTGTCTCCGCACTACGCCGGCGTGATCGTCCCGGTGAAGGACCTGTCAGCGGGGCCGGCGATGGCGTCGGTGCCGGTGCGGAGGTTCTCCTGGCAGCGCGTACGGCAGCGCGAGGTTGTCCAGGAGGCCGGCTGACTTCGCCGCTGCCGACCTGGCCCATACGGGGAGGGCGGCCGCCTCGGAACACGCAATTAATCTGACGCTGCCTGGCTGGAACACTACCCTGACTGTTCAGGTCCCCTCCAGTCTCACCGCCGCTTCCTCTCCGCGTTTTGGTGGCATCCCTGAGGGGGTGAAGTCGTGCCCATTCCACCGGTGTTCGATCGTGACCGCGGGCAGGGAGGGACAGCACAATCCATCATCGGGCCCGTAATGGGCGTAGGTGACTCGGATGGTGCCCGGTTTTCCGGGAGTGATGGCTTGAATGGCCAGGCTTTCGCTGCTGCTGTCCCAGCCGACAAACGTCGTGCCGTGCCAGAAAAAGACCAGTTGCCCGTACCCGTCTACGCTCGGAGAACGGGTGCCGATCACCGCGGTCAGATAACCGCCGGACCCGTCCGCTACCGTGACCGGGGCGCTGGACGGCGCGAAATGTTCCGAGGGGTCGCCTGCCTCGACGGTCGTGGCCATCACCCGCGCGATCGCGCCGGGACTGGGCACGTCGGCCCGGGAGGAGCCAGACAGCGCCCCGATCGTCGCAACGCTCGGACCGGGCCGGGACCCTGCGGAGGGGGCAAGCCCCCCGGAGGAGGACGCGGCTAGTGCCGTTGCGGGGGCCAGGGTCAAGACGACGGCGGTGGCAGCGAGGGCGGTGTACAAGGACCGGGAACGGAGTGCCGGCCTGGGCCGTCTCGGTGGCAAGCCCTGGGCAGGTGCGGCCGCCGCGGGCACCGGATGATGTGTGCATGGGTGAGTGCTCATGGGTTTTTTCTTTCCGGGGTGCAGGGTTGTCGGCCCGGCACACGGGTCGGTGAATTTTCGTCGTGTGCCGGGGCGGCCGCATCGCGAGGGATGAGGAAAAGCACTGCGGTGGGGTTCGTGTCCTTCGGGGTTTTGCATCGAGCCGGCCCGGCCGAAAAATCACCAGGGGAATGAGGAATCACGGCTCGGCAAGTTCGGTGGTCCAGGTTGCCGGGGCTGCCCTGTCCGGTGCCGTCAATGCGGGTGGCCCGCCGGTGCCGTCAGGGTCGCGGTGGTCGTGGCCTTCCTGGTGGCGCTGCCCGTGCTCAGGGCTGTCTCCCCGCGCCGCAGTGCCAGGTACCTGCGCAGGCCCCGGCCGGCTTCCCGTCGTACCCGGCGCAGCACCGGGACCTGGGTGGCCCTGTGCAGCTGGTAGTGCCACGGCGCCTGGGACCCCTGCCGTACCGACATGGCGTAGGCGAAGTCCACCAGATCCTGCTCAAGGTGATGGTCGAGATGCTCGAACCAGGCCATGCTCGTGCGGGCCGCGGCCTGCACGGGATGGAGCGCGGCCCGGCGGCGCTTGTCGTAGATCTGCAAAGCGGCAGGCAGCTCTGCCTCCGTATACAGGCTGTGCGCGAGTTCGATCGCATCCAGCAGCGCCAGCCGGGTGCCCGAGCCCAGGGTGTAGTGGGTGGTGTGGGCGGCATCCCCCAGCAGTACCACGTTGTCGTGGCACCAGGTGGCGTTGCGTACCTCGGTGAAGTGCTGCCAGCGTGCCGGTTCCCCCCGGGACTGGCCCAGCAGCGCGTGACCGTCCAGAGCGGAGGCGAAGATCTGTTCCAGCAGCCGCACACCGTCGGCGGTGTCGAGCGTATCGAGCCCCAGCCCCCGCCAGGTCTCGGGGGCGCACTCGACGACGCAGGTGCTGATTTCCGCGCTCGAGGGATAGGCGTAAAACCAGATCCACCCGGCCGGGGTCGGTTCGAAGGCGAAGGTGAAGCGGGGGAACACCTTGTCGGTGCCCAGCCATATGTAGGGGTTGCGGCCGGCTTCCAGGCGGGTGCCGAAGTGGTCGCCGTGCAACTGGCGCACCCGGCTGTTGGCCCCGTCGCAGGCGACGATCAAGTCGGCGTCGGCGAGCTCGGCCAGGTCGTCGACCTTGCGGCGGTGCTGGACATCCACCCCCAGCTCGGTGGCGCGTCGGGTGAGGATGTCGAGCAGGGTGGCGCGGGCGATGCTGTAGCCGTACCGGCCCAGATACGCGGTCTGTTCCCCGCGGCGGACCTCCTGGTCCTGCCACAGGGCCGAGGCCGCACGCACCGCCTGGGCGCTGTCGGGGTCGTTGCGGTAGAGGTGGTCGAGCAGGTCGTCCCCATACCCCACGCCCCAGCCGTAGGTGGCCCCCGGCGGGTCGCGTTCGATGACGGTGATGTCATGGCCGGCATCGCGGCGCTTGGCCGCGATCGCGAAGTACAACGCGCCCGGTCCACCGCCGACGCACACGGTCTTCATGGCGTGTCCCGTTTTGGCTGCACGGCCGGGCGGCCGCATCGCGGCTGCGGCACCCTGGTGCGCGGTCGGTGTCGGGTTGGGGCCGCCCAGCGGCGGAAGGGCGGTCCCGGCCGGCGTCCCCTGCCGGTCGGGTCCTTGGAGTAGTGGTCGCATGGGTTCCTCTTGCCTGGGTTGAGTCTCTGGGTTGACTCGGTGGGTTGGGTCTTGGTGCCCGTGGGCCGGTGCGCGCCCGAGGGCACAGAAGGGGGCTGGGCCTGTGCCCGGCACCGGGCGCGTGGGTGCGGCGATCTCACACCTGAGGTGTGTCTGCCGCACCCACGCCCGGGCCTTGGTGATCTGACCGGGGGTTCCTCGTGGCCGCGGGGGTCAGGGCAGTGCCGGTGCCGCCTGCCCCGGGCCGGCTACCCCCAGCCGTCGGAGCTGCCCCAGCTGTTGGAGCTGCCCCAGCTGCTGGAGCTGCCCCAGCTACTCGAATTGCCCCAGCCACCCGAGTCACCCCAGCCTCCGTGGTCACCCCAGCTGCTCGAGCTGCCCCAGTCACTGGAGCTGCCCCAGTTACTGGAGCTGCCCCAACTGTCGCTGTCGTCGCCCCAGCTGCTGACGCTTGCCACGGTGGCGGCGTGCGTCGTGGCGGGTGCGGCCTGGGCGGCGGCGCCGCCGCCCAGGAGCGCCCCTGCGGCGGTTACGGTGATGGCCGCGACCTTGACGATCTTCTTCTTCGTTCGAATCACGACGTGTCCTTCTTTCGGTGGATGCGCCTCGCTCCGGATCGGTGAGGCCGTGTTTCGAGTAAGCCCGAACGGGTCATGCGTCGTCACGCCACTGAATGCCGTGACTTGACACTCGCAAATGATCTTGATAAAGTTCCGCGTCCTGCCCAGGCCGGCCCGGTGCCCAGCCCTGTGACAGCCCCGCCGCCCCTGGAACGGGCCCCTTGAGGCGCCGGCTCCGTAGACCAGCCGGACGGTCACCGCGACCCCGCCCTCCGCACCGGCTCCGGCGTCTTCGCGGTCCACCTGTACGCGGCCAGACCGAAGCTCGTGAAGCCGATCATGAACCTGGTGCTCGCGGGCGTGGCCCTGGCGATCTCCAGCTTCCGGTGGACAGCGGCCGCGCCCACTGATGCCCACCCCGGAACGGCCGTACACCGGCGGCTCCACGGACGGCACCGCCTGATACCTGATCATGGGCTGCAACGGCCTCGGCCGGATCTTCAGCGGCAAGGGCAACGGCGGAGGCGGCGGCGGAGGCGGCGGCCTCTCCGGCGGCCGGCAGGGCAACAGCAAGACGGGCGGTACCCCCCGAACGGCACCGGCGACAACGGCCGCACCGACGGCCCAGCGGTGCTCACACAGACGGCCACCGTCAGTCCAGCGGCGAGGCCGGCGACGGGATCCTGATCGCCGACGAGACGGGGGACACGAAGTCCTCGACCGCCGCGGTGGCGGCGGCCCGCCAGTACTCGGGCTCGGCCGGCGGCGTGGACCTGTACCAGGTCGCGGTGCACCTCACCTTCGCCTCGCCCGCCGGGCACTGCCTGATCGGCCGGCGCCTGTACTTCACCAAGGAGCGGGCCGGCGACGAGGAACGCCCCGAGCTGACCGGCGTCCCCGGCGAGCTGTGCTTCGCAGCCAAGCCGCGCCTCGCGGTGGACATGCTCCACGCCGCCGCTCAGCAGGGCATATCCACCTCGTTCTTCCTGGGCGACGAGGACTACGGCGGGCGGGAGTTGCGTACCGTCTGCCGCGAACTGGGCCTGGGCTACGTCGTGAAAGTGCGCTCCAACCACCAGGCCACCACCCCGGCCACGAAGCTGAGCGTGACCAAGGCCGCCGCCCGGCTGCCGAAGCGGGCCTGGCAGCGGACGCGGACCGGCGCGGGGCACAAGGGCGTACGCGACTACGACTGGGCGATGATCGACGTCACCGCCGACGACACCCCCGACGGGCAAGACCGCGATGCGGGAACATCAGTGCTGCTGGTCCGCCGTCACCGCTACACCCGCACCGTGTCCTACTACCGCTGCTTCGCCCCGGGCCCGGTGACACTGGCGCGACTGGTGTCACTGGAGTGCCTCAGGCGGCGGGTGGAAGACAATTTCCAGGAGACGAAGGACATCTGCCACCTCGACAAAGGCCAGGTCCCTGCTGGAACTCCTGGCACCGCCGAGCGTGATCACCCTGGTCGCCCATGCTCTCCTGGCCGTCACCGCCGCTCTCGAACGAGCCGCCCAGACCGGCCGGAACGACCCGGCCGAGGCCAACCTCGTCCCCCTCAGCAGCCACGAACTCCTCCGCCTGCTACGGGCCTTGATACTTCCTCAGCCCCGACGAGACCGCGACCACCTGCTGTGGTGGTCCATCTGGCGCCGCCGCCATCAACACCGCGCCCGCCTCCGCCACCGCCGTTGGCACGCATACGCCGCAGTTCTGCCCGCAGCATCGCGTCGATCAGCGGCGCTACCTCGGTCACCACCCGCGCCTGCGTTCCCTGGCGGCTGCTGCCCCGCGGCGGGCCCGGCGGAGCCTGCGAGGAGAGGTACTTGCGCACGGTCTGCCGGTGCAGACCCGTCTCCCGGGCGATCTCCGAGACGCTCATCGCACCAGACGCATGCAGAGCGCGAAAACGCAGCAAGCGGTCATTCGTGCCGCCTTCAATGATTCCTGCGAGGCTAATCTCGCCTGCCCCGGCGGCTTGCCGACCGGGGTCAGCCGCGCCAGCAGGGACCCTACCTTCACCTGCTCTATTGCGAGGAGGGCGCGGCGTTCACGCCGGGTAGGAATCGCATCTTGTGACGGCGTCGCGGAGCGCCGCCGCATGCGGGTTCCGGGGCGCGGAGTGCCCTGGCAGCCTGCCTGGCGGAG
>NZ_JBEYTS010000152.1:0-5973 GCF_040643155.1 Streptomyces sp. NPDC047453
TGGGTGAGCTCGTCGCCCGCTCCGAGGCCGACCTGCTGGACATCCGCAACTTCGGTGCGAAGTCCATCGACGAGGTCAAGGCGAAGCTGGCCGGCATGGGCCTGGCCCTGAAGGACAGCCCGCCCGGATTCGACCCGACCGCCGCCGCCGACGCCTTCGGCGCGGACGACGACGCGGACGCGGGCTTCGTCGAGACCGAGCAGTACTGAGCTCGGGACCGACTGCCGGTTTCTGGCTGCGGGCCCGCTGTGGCTGGTCGCGCAGTTCCCCGCGCCCCTCTGGGGCGCGGGTCCTCCGGAAGCCATGAAAAGGCGTCCGGATCTCCGACGGGCAAACCCGCTCGCTCGGATACTGACCCCGGTACCTGATACGGCCGGGGCAGACAACTAGGAGAAGAACCATGCCGAAGCCCGCCAAGGGTGCCCGTCTGGGCGGCGGCGCCGCGCACGAGAAGCTGCTCCTCGCGAACCTCGCGAAGGCGCTGTTCGAGCACGGCCGCATCACCACCACCGAGGCGAAGGCCCGCCGCCTGCGCCCGTACGCCGAGCGTCTGGTCACCAAGGCGAAGAAGGGCGACCTTCACAACCGCCGCCAGGTGCTCCAGGTCATCACGGACAAGAGCATCGTCCACACGCTCTTCACCGAGATCGGCCCGCGGTACGAGAACCGTCCGGGTGGCTACACCCGCATCACCAAGATCGGCAACCGCCGTGGCGACAACGCGCCCATGGCCGTCATCGAGCTGGTCGAGGCGCTGACGGTGCAGCAGAACGCCGTGGGTGAGGCCGAGGCCGCCACCAAGCGTGCGGTCAAGGAGGCCGAGGAGGCCAAGGTCGAGGAGACCAAGGCGGACGAGGCTCCGGCCGAGGCCACCGAGGCTCCCGCCGAGGAGTCCAAGGACGCCTGAGGCCCTGCCTGACGTCGGAAGCGGGTCCGCCCCTCGGGGCGGGCCCGCTTCCGCGTTTCTTCCGGGGGATCCGCCCTGAGAGGATCTGCACGTGAGTGACGAAGTACAGCCCGGTCATGTCCGCGTCCGTCTCGACCTGTCCTACGACGGCACCGCCTTCCACGGCTGGGCCAAGCAGGCCGGCGGCAGGCGGACCGTGCAGGGGGAGATCGAGGACGCGCTGCGCACGGTCACGCGGTCCGCGGAGACGTACGAGCTGACCGTGGCCGGACGGACCGACGCCGGGGTGCACGCGCGGGGCCAGGTGGCGCACGTGGACCTGCCCGAGCGCGTCTGGCGCGAGCACCACGAGAAGCTGCTCAAACGGCTCGCCGGGCGGCTGCCCAGGGATGTGCGGGTGTGGGCGCTGCGGCCCGCGCCCAGCGGCTTCAACGCCCGGTTCTCGGCCGTCTGGCGCCGCTACGCCTACCGCGTCACCGACAACCCCGGCGGTGTCGACCCGCTGCTGCGGGGCCATGTCCTGTGGCACGACTGGCCCCTCGACGTCGAGGCCATGAACGAGGCCGCGCGGCGGCTGCTGGGGGAGCACGACTTCGCCGCCTACTGCAAGAAGCGGGAGGGCGCGACCACCATCCGCACGCTCCAGGAACTGAGCCTCGAACGCGGCGGCGACGGCATCATCACGGCCACGGTCCGTGCCGACGCGTTCTGCCACAACATGGTGCGCTCGCTCATCGGGGCGCTGCTGTTCGTCGGTGACGGCCACCGTCCGCCGGACTGGCCCGGAAAGGTGCTGGCCGCGGGGGTGCGGGACTCCGCCGTGCACGTCGTGCGGCCGCACGGGCTGACCCTTGAGGAGGTCGGCTACCCGGCCGACGAGCTGCTCGCCGCGCGCAGCCGGGAGGCGCGCAACAAGCGGTCCCTGCCGGCGGCCGGCTGCTGCTGAGCGGCGGTCCGCCGGTCCCCCGTGTGTCGCCCGCCGCCGTGTCGCGGCGGGCGGCCGGCTACTGGTTGGCCGCGGCCGACGCCTGGGTCTCGCCGCGCCGGCGGATCTGCTGGAAGGAGAACTCGGCGAGGTCGTCGCCGGCCCGGAAGGCCGCGGTGTCCTTGTTCGTCACGCTCGTGCCGTTGGTGAAGCCGGTGAGGGTGAAGTAGGCGTAGCGGCCGTAGGAGTTGGTCGTGGAGCGGCAGACGGCGCCGTTGCAGAAGGCCTTGACGCCGCTGCCGGACAGCGGCTTGATGATGCTCTTCTTGTCCGTCTCGCTCTTCGCCTTGAGCGCCTGCGCCTCGGTGTCGAAGACCGCGATGCCGACCGTGACCGCGGCGCCGCCCTGGCTGTAGGTCACCCGCAGCAGGCGGGTGCAGTCGTTGTCCGTGAGGGCCTTGACGAGCGTGCCCTGGGCGGCCGTGGCGCAGCTCTTGGCGTCGTCCGTGGGGCCCTTCTTGTACACGGTCTCGCCCATGGTCAGCTGGGTGCCCGGGAAGAGCGTGTCCGTGCTGAGGGGGGCCGTGTCCTTCTTCGCGCTGGATATGAAGTCCTTCGGGTCCAGCGGAGGCGGAGCGGTGGTCGGGGCGAAGGACGGCCCCGTGGCGGACTCGCTCGGCAGGGCGGAGGTGCCGGGCGGCTGGGTGGCCGGCCCGCCCGACGCGTTGTTGTCGCCGTTCGCCGACACCACGGCCATGGCGACGGCCGCGCCGATCCCGACGGTGGCCAGCAGGCCACCGCCGACGAACAGCAGCCGGCGCCTTCTGTTCCGCGCCTCAGAGGCCTCGGCGAGCGCGGCCCAGTCCGGGGTCTGGCCGCTGCCTCCGCTGTTCCGCGACTGCTCAGAATTCGGTTTCCAGGGATCCCACTGGGACTGCGAGCCCCCCTGCCCATAACTCATGGGGCGCATCTTAGACGGGGTCCGAGGGCCCTCCGCGCGCCCGCCGCCGGCCCTCCCGGGGCCTTAGGTGCACGCCGGTACAAAGCGACGCGCCGCCGACGGATACCAGCCGTCGAGCGGCCGGGAATGCGGTGCCGGAACCGCCGGGACCCTCGGTCGCGCACCGTTTTGACCGTTCCAGGGCGCCACGGGTATCCTGCATCTTCGTTGTGTATTGGCTTGCTCATTCTCACGGGACGGGCCCTTACACCGGTCCACCGGGCCGATGACCAGCGACCAGCACGCGGTTTGCGTCACCGTGGTGCGGTCAGGGCTGTCGTGATCGTCTTCGGTGACCTTGTCAGGACCACCCACTGAAGAAGCGAAGGCTACGAACCGTGCGTACGTACAGCCCCAAGCCCGGCGACATCACGCGCCAGTGGCACGTCATTGACGCCCAGGACGTCGTCCTGGGCCGCCTGGCGTCCACCGCCGCCACCCTCCTGCGGGGCAAGCACAAGCCGATCTACGCGCCGCACGTCGACGCTGGTGACTTCGTCATCATCATCAACGCGGACAAGGTGCACCTCTCCGGCAACAAGCGGACCCAGAAGATGGCGTACCGCCACTCCGGCTACCCGGGTGGTCTGCGCTCCGTCCGTTACGACGAGCTGCTCGACAAGAACCCGGAGAAGGCCATCGAGAAGGCCGTCAAGGGCATGCTCCCCAAGAACTCCCTGGGCCGTCAGATGCTCTCGAAGCTGAAGGTCTACAAGGGTGACCAGCACCCGCACGGCGCCCAGCAGCCGGTGCCGTTCGAGATCACCCAGGTCGCGCAGTAAGTCCGGCCACCCCCTAAGACTGAAGAGAATCTGAGGAGAATCGTGGCCGAGACCACTGCCGAGCAGCCGCTCGAAGAGCTTGACATCGACAGCTACACCACCGAGTCCGAGGTCCCCGTCGAGGGCGAGTACACCTCGGAGTCCATGGCCTCCCGCTTCGGCGAGCCGCAGCCGGCCGCCGGCCTGGGCCGCCGCAAGAACGCCATCGCCCGCGTCCGGATCGTCCCGGGCTCCGGCAAGTGGAAGATCAACGGCCGCACCCTCGAGGACTACTTCCCGAACAAGGTGCACCAGCAGGAAGTCAACGAGCCCTTCAAGGTGCTCGAGCTCGAGGGCCGTTACGACGTCATCGCCCGCATCGCCGGTGGCGGCGTCTCCGGCCAGGCCGGTGCCCTCCGCCTCGGTGTCGCCCGTGCCCTGAACGAGGCCGACGTCGACAACAACCGCGGCGCGCTCAAGAAGGCCGGCTTCCTGCGTCGTGACGACCGTGCGGTCGAGCGCAAGAAGGCCGGTCTGAAGAAGGCCCGCAAGGCCCCGCAGTACAGCAAGCGCTAATCTCAACGGCGCCCCTGCACGTACTCCGAACGCCCCGGCGGCACGCCTATGTGCCTCCGGGGCGTTCGTTTATCGCACGGCTTCGGCGTATAACGGCACAAGGTGCTCAACGGCTGGTGTGATCGGATGCCCGGAGCGTCGAATGCCATGGACCGGCCCACGGACCGGCCCCTTCTCGAACTGACGCTTCCTCAGGAGGACAAGTGGGACGACTCTTCGGCACGGACGGCGTCCGTGGTGTCGCCAACGCGGACCTGACCGCCGAGCTGGCGCTCGGCCTCTCGGTCGCGGCGGCGCACGTACTGGCCGAGGCGGGCACCTTCGAGGGCCACCGGCCGACGGCCGTGGTCGGGCGGGATCCGCGCGCGTCCGGGGAGTTCCTGGAGGCGGCCGTGGTCGCGGGCCTGGCGAGCGCGGGTGTGGACGTCCTGCGGGTCGGCGTGCTGCCGACGCCGGCGGTGGCGTACCTGACCGGGGCGCTCGGCGCCGACCTCGGCGTGATGCTCTCGGCCAGCCACAACGCCATGCCCGACAACGGCATCAAGTTCTTCGCCCGGGGCGGTCACAAGCTCGCCGACGAGCTGGAGGACCGGATCGAGTCCGTCTACGAGGAGCACCGCACCGGCGCGCCCTGGAACCGCCCGACGGGCGCCGGCGTGGGCCGGGTACGCGACTACGACGAGGGCTTCGACGGGTACGTCGGCCACCTCGTCGGCGTCCTGCCGAACCGGCTCGACGGGCTGAAGATCGTGCTCGACGAGGCGCACGGCGCCGCGTCCGGCGTCTCGCCGGAGGCCTTCCGGCGTGCCGGGGCCGAGGTCGTCACCATCGGCGCCGACCCGGACGGCCTCAACATCAACGACGGCTGCGGCTCGACCCACCTCGGCCCGCTCAAGGCCGCCGTCGTCGAGCACGGCGCCGCCCTCGGCATCGCGCACGACGGCGACGCCGACCGCTGCCTGGCCGTGGACCACACGGGCGAGGAGATCGACGGCGACCAGATCCTGTCCGTGCTCGCACTGGCGATGCGGGAGCGTTCCGCACTGCGCTCCGACACCGTCGTCGCGACCGTGATGTCGAACCTGGGCTTCAAGCTGGCCATGGAGCGCGAGGGCATCCAGCTCGTGCAGACCGCCGTCGGCGACCGCTACGTCCTGGAGGAGATGAAGGACAAGGGCTACGCCCTCGGCGGCGAGCAGTCCGGCCACGTCATCATCCTGGACCACGCCACCACCGGCGACGGCACGCTCACCGGCCTGTTGCTGGCCGCCCGGGTCGCCGGGACCGGTCGTACGCTGCGGGACCTGGCCTCCGTGATGGAGCGCCTGCCGCAGGTCCTCATCAACGTCCCCGACGTGGACAAGTCCCGGGTGAAGACCTCTGCCGACCTGGCCGCCGCGGTCGCCGAGGCGGAGCGGGAGCTGGGCGGGACCGGCCGGGTGCTGCTGCGCCCGTCGGGCACCGAGCCGCTGGTCCGGGTGATGGTCGAGGCCGCGGACATCGAGCAGGCCCGCTCGGTGGCGGGCCGCCTGGCGGATTCGGTGAAGTCGGCGCTCGGCTAGTCCCGGCCGGGATCTAGTGCTGCGACCGGAATCCAGTACGCGGGCGATGCTCCGCCTTGCGATGCTCCCCCACTGCCTGAAGGGCGTGGGAGGTGCCCCCAGCACCGGACGCCGCGAGCTTCCCGGCAAACCTTTCCGGTCACAGCACTAGTAGACTGTCGCAGCTAATATTTGGGATAGAGATGGCGCAGTTTGATGCGTGCATCGTGGGTGGTGAATTGCCAGTCCACCTGACGCTGGTC
>NZ_JBEYTS010000153.1:0-5910 GCF_040643155.1 Streptomyces sp. NPDC047453
CTCACGCAGGCCGCGGTGACAGGTGGTAGCGGCGCAGGGCGTCGAGGACGGGTCGCTCATGCCGTGCTCCAGCGGGTTGTGTCGGTGCATTTGTGTCTCACCGGTCGAAGTGGATGAGATCTCCTACGGTCCATACGCTGACGTCCTTGATCGCGACTCGGTACATGCCGCACGTCTCCGGGATCCCGAGGCTGCCCTGCAGGATCCGGGCGAGATGAAAGTGCAGATGCGTGGGCGCCTCGCCGCGAACCGGGCCGGTTCCCTCGCGGACCGCGGGCGAAGACGTCCGAGAACGGGCCGAGACGGTCCGAGTCCTTCAGGGCCTCCGCCACCCGCTCCCTCCACACGGCCTCGGGAGCCAGCCGGCCGGTGATGACGGCACCGCCGACGACCACGGTCAGCGACATCTGATTGCTTCGCTCGGACTCCGCCGCGGCGGAGATGGCGACGAGCAGCTCATCAGGGTTCGACATGACAGCAGAGCTTGTTCGGCCCACCCGTATCAGGAACCGCCCGCGGGACTGAAGCGGCTGCGTGCTCGGCAGGAGACGGCTTCAGCCAACCCGGGAGGTCCGATCGCGGCAGGCTTCTTCCTCCACCAGAAGGGTGAAATCTACTTTTGCATGAGTAGATTTTCGTTCCTGATGTGGGTACGCTTCTTCTCGTAGACATGGTCGAACGAGACCCGCCAGACACGAACTGGCGAGTGGCTGAACACGAAGTACGCAGGTCAGTGCGGCTCTCGAGCCTCGAAGCCAAAGCGTTCCCAGAACGGTGACGGAGCTGAGAGCCGCACTGGGCGGCTCGTACGTAGAGGAGCTGCCGGCAGCAGTACCGGTTCATTCAGTGGTTGGTACGAGAGGAACGGAGGAGCAGACGCCATCAGGATCGCCCGGCCCGAGAAGCGCTCGGTCCGGGTACCGCAAGACCCCGGATTGGATGGTGGTCCCCGGTCACGCAGCTGCGATCCCCCGCTCCGCCCTGCCGGGCCGGGTAGCGGAAACAGAAGGTCGGCACAGCAGTAGGGCCGACGGATGGTGTTGAATTTCCTTCGGGGCCCTGGTGCCGTACGGCACCAGGGCCCCTCGACGCGTTGCACAGCGAGGTGACATGACATCGGACAACCCCCTGAATGATCGTCTGGACGACGACGACTACCCCGCGTACACCATGGGCCGGGCAGCCGAGATGCTCGGCACCACCGCGGCCTTCCTCCGAGCCATCGGTGAGGCTCGCCTGATCACTCCGCTCCGCTCGGAGGGGGGACATCGCCGGTACTCCCGCTACCAACTGCGGATCGCGGCCCGCGCCCGCGAGCTCGTCGACAAGGGGACTCCGATCGAGGCTGCGTGCCGCATCGTCATCCTCGAGGACCAGCTCGAGGAAGCGCAGCGCATCAACGCCGAGCACCGCCGTGCCGCCAGCGAGTCGACGGGCAGTTCCGGCTCCGGCTGATCACGCGGGCGCGGCCGTATCCGGAACGCCGGAGTACCGAGCGAGCGCTACAGTCGTTCGCGTGGCAGGAGGGCGCAATCCGCCGGAAGGGCTGTGCACTTGCCAGGGCTCCCCGGGCTGTCGGCGGAGACCGCGGCGGCCAAGCGCAGAGCCCGTTCCCGCAAGCGCTTCGGCTGCGTCCTTGGGCGGCGTACCCACAGCGTGCCCACAAGAGCGGACAACCAGGGACACCAGCGGTCCCAACGAGCCTGCGCAACGGCGCAGGCGCACCCCATCGTCGCAGGTCAGCAGCCATGCGACCGTCCTTCCTGCTGCTGGCCGAGGGGCTGATGGTGCAGTCCAACGGGCTGGGCTCCCTGCTGTCCGCGGTGGAAGGGCTCGGCGGGTTCGAGGCCCAGTACGCGCAGATCGAGAAGGTCTCCGCCCACCACGGCGACAACTGGGAGGTGCTGCTGCACGGGCATCTGAAGGCCGACCGGCCGGTGATGTTCGACCTGACCGACGTCATCGAGCTGAAGGCCACCAGCGAGGACGTCAGCGTCCTGCACGCGCTCGCGCACGCCAAGGCCCACCGCACCCGGGCCCGCGACTACATCCCCGACCGCGACACGGACGGAGCCGAGATCGACATCTCGTTCGCTACCCAGGACTGGCGGAAGGTCATCCGCGACCGCCGTCGGCCCGGGTACTTCGGCCCGAAGCTCTCTTCCTAGCGTTCCGGCCAGTTCGCCGGGCCGCCGACCCGGAACCGGTGATCCGCCCATCGCGGTTCGGCCACACAGAAGGCGTGCACTTGGGGCTGCTCGTCACCATCACGACGGACGAACTGTTCGTCGTAGATGAGGAAGTGACCCCTATCGTCGCCCGGACACACAAGCCGTCCCGGTGGCACGGGGGACGCCACCGGGACGGCTCCGCCCTGCGTCAAGGCTCAGGGCCCCCGCAGGCCCACCGACTTCAGCATGTTCAGCAGCACGTTGGCCGTCTACGCGGCTTGGGTGAGTTCGGCGCGGCCGAACAACACCGCGTAGCCGGAGGGGAGCTGGTGCAGGATGCGGGTGAGGAGGTCGGGGCCGGCCAGGGCCGCGACGGCGCAGAGGACGGATCCGGTGTCCCAGCGGGTGGTGCCCAGGGTGTCGCCGGTGCGGGCAGCGAGGTCCTTGACGAAGGCCCAGCCGGTCAGGGGCTGGGTGTCGGGGATCTGTGCGGTGAGGATCGTTGCGGCTTCGAAGGGGAGGCGGGCGGCGAGTTCGACGCGTTCGTCGCCCGTCAGCTGGCGTCCGAGTCCCGCGAGGACCAGGCGGACGGCATCCTCGGCTCTTTCCCGGGTGGGGTAGGCGCCTTCGTAGCGGACCTTCTCCAGCAGCTGCTCGTACGTCATCACGGGTGTGTGCTGGAGTGGTGCACGCCGGTCGGTCATCACTGTGGTCGTTGCCCTTTCTGTCGCCGAAGGTCGTGGTGCCTGAGCGGGGGCACCGGGGGGTGGGTGGTCAGGCGGGCTGGGGGTGGCCGAAGAGGAGGTCGTAGCCGACGGGGAGCTGGAGCAGGATCTGGCCCAGCAGGTCGTCGCCGGCCGCGTCGGCGACCGTGCTGAGGACGGCGCTGACGTCCCAGGCGGCGGTCTGCTCGGTGGCCCCTTCGATCCAGGCGGCGGTCGCGCGCAGGAACCGCTCCGGTGGCAGGGGCTCTCTGCTTTGCAGCGGGTTGAGGAGGATCAGGGCGAAGTCTTCCGGCAGGCGCGCCGCCAGCTCGGCGCGTACCTCGCCGACCAGGTGTGCGCCGAGCAGGGCGAGCACCACGCGGGCCGCGCGTTCTGCTTCTGGCAGGCTGTCGTACTCGCCGCGTTCCCTCACACGTTCCAGGAACGCTTCCTGTCGCAGGGTCACGTCCATCGCCACCCTTCTTCGAGTCCGTCCCGTCGGGTGCGGAGGACGGGGGGAGGGGAGATCAGGTGCCCGTCCTCCGCCGCCGTTCGGCCCGCATCGTCCGGCTCAGCCGGAGATCTCCTTGCGGTCGGATCCCGAGCCGATGGAGATCTTGCGGGGCTTGGCGCGCTCGGCGATCGGGATCCGCAGGGTGAGCACCCCGGCGTCGTAGTCGGCCTTGATCTGCTCGGTGTCCAGCGTGTCCGCGAGCACGATCTGGCGGGAGAAGACGCCCAGCGGCCGCTCGGAGAGTTCCATCTGCACGTCGTCGCCCTTGGCCACGGGCCGGCGCTCGGCCTTGACGGTCAGCATGTTGCGTTCGACGTCGATGTCGATCGCGTCCGCACTGACACCGGGGAGGTCGAAGGCCACCACGTACTCGTGACCCTCGCGGTAGGCGTCCATCGCCATCGCGGACGGCCGCGACCAGGTGCCCGGGCCCATCAGCTGCTGGGCCAGCCGGTCGAGCTCACGGAAGGGGTCGGTGCGCATCAACATCGAAAACACCTCCAGAAGGTTCGGGCAGTTGCTGCCAATGCGCCTCACTGAAACCGTTGTAACATGTCATCCAATGGATGACAAACAAGAGCGTCGTCGGAAAGACGACAGCCCGAGGGAGGTGCCCGTGACAGCAGCCGACCAGCCGGCCCCTTCCAGCGCCGGCGCTCAGAGCCCGGCATCGTTTCTCGCCGCCGCGGCGGCCCTGCACGCCATAGACGACGCCCTGCGCGCCGCCCGGCACGAAGCCCCCAACTCCCCCGATGTCCCCGACGCCGGCCCTGAGCAGGCCCTGGCCTCCCTGCTGCTGCTGCGACAGGTGCGCGAGCAGCTCGCCGGATGGGAGACCGGCCTGATCGAAACCGCCCGCCACGCAGGCGCCAGCTGGGCCGACCTCGCCCACCCCCTCGGCGTCGCCAGCCGCCAGGCCGCCGAACGCCGCTACCTGCGGGGTCGGCCCGGACCCGCCGGAACCACCGGCGAACAACGCGTCCAGGCCACCCGCGAACACCGCGCCGCCGAACGCAGCGCCGCCACCTGGGCCCGCCGCAACGCCGCCGACCTGCGCCGCATCGCCGGCCAGATCACCGCCCTCACCGACCTTCCGGCCGCCGCGCGTTCCCCGCTCAGGCAGCTGAACGCGGCCCTCGCCGACGACGACCCCGCCGCCCTCATCCGCCCACTGACCACCACCCGCCCCTTCCTGACCACCACCCACCCCGGCCTCGCCGCCCGACTCGAGGCCCTTACGGACTGCGCCAGAGCCGCAGATGCCGCCCCCGACTGACCGATGCAGAGCTCCATGTGCGACGTCGGAACTCACGCGGCGGGCTCCGGCCGACCGGCCGGAGCCCGCCGCTCTTCAAGAGATCAACTTCAGTCAGCCACGGTTGCCCCTTGGCGGCACTGTCACCGTGGCAGGCGGGCATGGATGGTTTTGCCCCGCCCGGGGCCAGCGGTGATGGTCGCCTCGCTGGTGAGGCGGCGGACCATGGGCCATCCGAACCCGCCGGCGCCACCGCCCAGGTCGGGGGCGCGTTCCCGCGGGGGTGACGGGTTGAGGTCGGTAACGGCGACGTGCACCGCGTCGGCGGTGGCGCCGAGTTGGAGGGTATAGCGGCCGCCGCCGTGACGCAGCGCGTTGGTGGCGAGTTCGGATACCACCAGTGACAGGCACTGAGGAGGGAAGGGCTTCGATCATCATGGACCACCAGAGCCGGCGGTGGACCTTTCTGACCAACCACGCGCGGGTGCTGATGGTGATCGCCCGGAATCCCACTGCCCGGTTGCACGAGCTCGCTGCCACCTGTCAGCTCGCCCAGCGCACGGCCCAGCGCATCGTGGCAGATCTCGCAGAGGCCGGCTATCTGCAAAAGGGCCGGGTCGGCCGACGCAACCAGTACACCGTCAACCACGATGGGCCGTTCCGGCATCCAGCGGAGGCCGAACTGTCCATCCGCGCCCTCCTAGACCTCACCACCGGCCCAAAGCGCGATGACACGGACGACGCCCCCGGCCCGCCCCGCCACCGACTGGACCCCACCATCGGCCTCTCCAACGAGCGCCCCTGACTCCCGCACGGCAAGGACCCCGGCTATGACCACGCTGGGGTCCTTCTCTGTCCAAGACGGTTCCGCCAGTCCCGGGCCGGAGCCCTGCCAGCGCGCCGGTTGCCCATCGGCCGCCTGACCAGGCCCAGTGAGGCACACGCCTGCCGTGTCGACGTCCGCGCCGTCCCGCGCGCCTGGCACGATGGCTCTCGTGCAGCCGCTGCCGGCTCCCTGCCCCGCCGACCTCATTCCCGACGCGACGGGCATGGCGGTCTTCAAGGCGGCGTACCGGCAGGCCAAGGAGCAGGACGCCGTCTTCGTCGCCATCGAGTCTCTGGGCGAGCACTGGACGGTGAAGCCCGACATGATCACCGCCCCGCAGTACGTCGTCGCCGACTCGGTGTACGACGCCGTCCGCGCCGCGGTCATCCAGCTGATCCGCGCCGGCGAGATCCGCTCGGACTCCTCCGCGGGGCCGGTCT
>NZ_JBEYTS010000154.1:0-5644 GCF_040643155.1 Streptomyces sp. NPDC047453
CGGCGTCACGCGACGGCCCGTCCTCCAACGGCAGAGGACATTACGGGCGAACAGCCGCACCGATCAGCGACCGAAACCCGCTGACGAATCGAGGCCAAGTCAATGTAAGGGGAACATCATCTGACGTTCAGTCATTCCACGCTCTCTTTCTGTTACAGCCCTTAGACCCCGGAGACCATCACCAACACCACAAGACCTTTATCAACGAACATCCAACAACCGCAGGCCAGACGCCCCGTCACCCTTGCCCCCAACCCCCGGGAAACGCCCGCTCCCCTTTATCAAAAAACCTCCAACATCCCAGCTCAGACCACCCCCACCACATCACCTACAAACCTTCAAATCACATCATTTGCCTCCGATGGCTTCTGAGGTCAGACGCAGCCCAGCAGTAGGCTCCTGACGCGTGACCTTCCCTCCTCATGACGAACCCGCGCCGCTCCGTCAAGAGCCCGACACCGAAGAAGCGGGCGCTGCAGGCTCGCGCGTGGGATCCGGGCCTGCGATTCGACCACACGGACGTCCCTCTCCGTCAAGCGCTCGCGACGAGGTTGGGTAACTCCCGCCCATACAGGCGTCATCCACCCCACCCGGGAAACGACAACGGCCTTCACCAACCGGACGACACCATCAACACCAACCGCCCATCACAACCACGCGCCACATTCAGCGGAAAGGAGGTCACGGGACATGGCCGTGAAACTGCGTGACCATCAGATCGAGGCCGTGAGTGCCATTTTGCGCGGTCTCGACATCCCGCCGGATGGTATCCCCGTGAATGGCCTGCGAGGGCAGGTGCACGCCGCGTGCGGGACGGGGAAGACCATCATCGCGGCCGCGTCGGCGAAGCAGCTCGTGCCGAAGGGGCGCATTCTCGTTCTCGTGCCGACGCTGGATCTCCTGGCACAGACCGTGAAGGCGTGGCACGACGCCGGGCACAAGGGGCCGGCGGTTGCCGTGTGCTCGCTCCAGGACGACCCGGAGCTGTGGGACCTGAGGGTGCGTGCCACGACGAATCCGGTGCAGCTGGCGCTATGGCACGGCTCCGGGCCGGTGACCATCTACGCGACCTACGCCTCGCTGGGCGTGCTGGCGGAGGCGTTAGAGGGCGTCTACGGGCAGCAGTTGGCGCCGGTGGACCTCGCGGTGGTCGATGAGGCCCACCGGACCTCAGGGTCGATGGGCAAGGCATGGGCGGACATCCACGACCAGACCATCATCCCGGCGTGGCGGCGGCTGTACCTGACGGCGACGCCGCGGATCTGGCAGGAGCGGCCCCCGCACTGGGAAGTCGCTGAGGGTATCCGGGACGCGCTGCCCAGGGAGATGGCGGCCTCCATGGATGACGAGAAGGTCTTCGGGCCGGTGCTCTACAAGCTCTCCCTCGCGTCGGCCGTCTCCCGCGGCCTGCTCGCCCGGTACCAGATCATCGTCCTGGAGCTCCAGGACCCGGTCGTCACCCCCGAACGGTTGATGGGCGAGGAGCGGCGCAGCGAGGAAGTGCGCGGGCAGCGCCTCGGGGCGCTCCAAGCGGCTCTCCTGCACACCATGAGCCAGCACGGGCTCCAGACCTGCATTACCTTCCATCACCGGACGATCGAGGCTCAGGCGTACGCGGAGGGCCTTCAGGCGGTGGTGGCGAAACTGCACGCCGACCAGCCCGAGAAGTACCCGAAGCGGATCTGGGCGGACTGGCTGTACGGCGAACACGTCCCCGAGCGCCGGCGGAAGGTCCTGAGCGGCTTCGGCACCACCGCGCAGCGGGCCGTGCTCTCCAACTGCCGCGTCCTGGGCGAGGGCGTCGACATCCGGGCCGTGGACTCCGTGGCCCTGCTGGACCCCAAGGGAGCGCCGCATGACATCGTCCAGGCCATCGGGCGCGCCCTGCGGCAGAAGCCCGGCGAGGGGAAATTGGCGTCTTTGATCGTTCCGGTATTCCTCCAGCCCGGAGAGAAGCCGGAGGACATGTTCACCTCGGGCTCATACCGGCCGCTGGTGAAGGTGCTTGAGGGATTGCGCGCTCATGACGAAGAGGCCGTGGAATTGCTCGCCATCCCGCAGGAGCCGCAGAGGGACATCGCGCAGCCGTCCGTGAACATCGGCGCAGCGCCGGAGGAAGGCGGGGAAGAATCGCGTCTGCTCCTGCGCTTCGCGGCTCCGCGTGACCCGGTGTTGGTCGCAGAATGGGTCAGCTTCAACGTGATCGACACGGAGAAGCAGGACTGGGCGCGCGGCTGGGCAAAGCTGAAGGCGTACACCGAGCGTGAGGGCCACGCCCGGGTTCCGTACGGACACAAGGAAGGTGCCTACCCCCTGGGGACCTGGGTCGCAGAACAGCGACGGGCCTACGGGGCCGGACAGATGAACGGCCAACGCTCCCGACGGCTTGAGAAACTGGGCATGGTCTGGTCGCCGGCCGATGAGCGCTTCCAGGAAAACCTGGACGCCGCCAAGGCGTACTACGACCAGCACTGGACGCTCTGCGCGCCCCGAACCGCCACCGCACTGGACAAGCCGATCGGGCAATGGCTCTCCAACCTCCGCCGCCCCGCCGCCCTGAACGACCACCCCGAGTGGGAGCAGGCACTCAAGGCGATCGACGAGCACTGGGACCCAGCGTGGCCGGCCGACTGGCAACGGCACTACGCCGCACTGCGAGAACTGGTACGAGATGAAGAGGGCCAGGCCGACATCGTTCTGCCCGGCGTGACGGTGCACGGGATGGACGTCGGACGGTGGCTCCAGCGAAACCGTGAGCACGCTGTGTGGCAGGGCCTGATGCCCGGCCAGCGCGAGCTCCTGGAGGAGATCGGTGTCGTGCCACTGCCGCCCAAGCAGGAGGCGCCCGCGAAGCCGTCTAAGGCGGCCTTGGGGGCCTTCGAGCGGGGAGTTGCGGCCTTGGCGCAGTACAAGGCCCGCACCGGGTCTGTGACGGTCCCCAGGGCCCACGTAGAACGGTTGGCGGACGGCACCGAGGTTCGACTCGGGGTGTTTCTGTCGAACAGCAAGACCCGCCGAGCGAAGCTCACCGCCGACAAGCTCGCCGCGCTCGCTGCGCTCGGCCTGCAGTGGGCGGCGGTGTGAGGTCACAGTCGCGGCATCGTTGAACGCGGCGAGGCCCAACAGCCGGGTCCTGAGAATGTCACGGCAGTTCCCCAGGGGCCGGGGCATGTCCGGGGCCGATCAGGTCAGGCCGGTGGTGCCGACGGCGGCGCTGGGCTGGTTGCGCGGCCCACCTCGAGCGTTCGGACGCAACACGAGGAATTACAAGTTCCGGTACAACTCTTGGGTCGGGCTGTATGTCATACGGTGCAGCCCCTGCCCGATCTACTCGGAGACTTACGTGTACAACGGCATACGCCGAGCCGCCGCGGCCGCCTTCGCCGCCTCCGCCCTTGCCCTGGTCGCCGCCTGTGGAAGCGGCGCGTCGGAAGAAAAGGTCGCCAACCCGGACGACGATACTTCGTCCGCCTCCGAGCCGACATCTGAACCGCTGACCAGCCGTGAGGCGGAGAAGGCGCTGCTGGCCGACAGTGATCTGCCGACGGGCTGGAAGCGGGACCCCGAGCTGGTCATCGACGGTGAGGCCGCTCCCGAAGATTTGCTCGCCAAGCCGGCCGACGCGATCTGCCAGCCGCTGGTGAACCTCTTCAACACGGGCCGGATCGACGTCGACTACAAGGCGAACGCCCAGGCGGTCTTCCTCAAGGGCGAGAGCATGATCAGCCAGGATGTCAGCGCCTACTCGCCCGACCAGGCGGAGCGCGCGATCACCGCCCTGGGCAAGGCCATCGACGAGTGCGGCACGTTCGACTCCAAGTTCGGGGGCGGGAAGGCCAAGGTCACCACCAAGACCCTGGAGGTGGAAGGGTTCGGCGACGAGACGGCCGGCTTCAGCCTCAAGGTGGAATACGGCGACGACATGGTGGTGGACGTGGAATTCGGCGTGGTCCGCGATGGGGCCAACATCACCAGCGTGCAGAACAACTGGGTTGACGACCGCGGCATAGAGGCCTTCAAGAAGGGCCTGGCCAAGGCTGCCGCGAACCTAGCTCGGGACTGGCCTGGACAATGACCGACGAAGGCGGCGTAGACCCAGCCGGAGAAGGTGCGGATGTAGGTGATGTCCGCTACCAACAGTTGGTTCGGCGCGGTCGCGGTGAACTGCCGCTCGACCAGGTCGGCGGGCCGGGCGGTCTCGGGAGCCGGCCGGGTGGTGCGCGGGCTCTTGGCCCGGATCACCCCGCGCAGTCCGGCCGCGCGCATGAGGCGCTCGACCGTGCAGCGGGCCACCTCGAATCCCTCGCGTCCCAGGGCTGCGTGAACCTTGCGTGCCCCGTAGACACCGTAGTTGGCCTCGTGGATCCGGCGGATCTCCAAAGTGAGTTCCTCGTCGCGCAGGCTGCGGGCCGAGGGCCGGCGGGTGCGGGCGGCGTAGTAGGTGCTCGGCGCGATCGACGCGTCCGTCTCGGTGAGAACGTCGCAGATCGGCTGGACGCCGAACGTCTCCTTGTACTGGTCGATGTAGGCGACCTTCATCGCAGTGGACGGTCCAGCTCCGCTGCGAAGAAAGCCGAGGCGGACTTCAATATCGCGTTCGCCCGACGCAGTTCCTTCACCTCGCGCTCCAGCTCCGCGATCCGGGCGGCGTCGGCACTGGTGGTGCCGGGCACGATGCCTTCGTCGGTCTCGGCCCGCTTGACCCACCCGCGCAGGGCCTCGGGATGCACATCGAGCTGGTCGGCGATGCGCTTGATCGCACCGGCCCGGCCAGCCGGGTCCTTGCGGGCCTCGACCGCCAAGCGCGTCGCGCGCTCGCGCAGTTCCACCGGCTACGCCACAGTGCCCTGACACACGACGCCGAGGGCGGCACCTCCACCCCGATGCTGCTGGCCCGCTCCCGCCATGCCTCCGTTCGCTCCCTGGAGCGGTACGCCCGCCCCGGCGTCGACGCGGTCGCCCGACACGTCGCTGAGCTCGATCCCGCCGCACGTCGCCGGACGTGACCAGGGCGGACACCGACGCAGCGGTCGTCGCGCCCGCCCCGAGCACGCACGTCGCCGTCTACGCGGCCGGGGTGAGTTCGGCGCGGCCGAACAGCAGGGCGTAGCCGGTGGGGAGCTGGTGCAGGATGCGGGTGATCAGGGTGGGGTCGGCGTAGGCGGCGACGGCGGAGAAGACGGAGCCGGTGTCCCAGCGGGTGGTGGCCAGGGAGGCGCCGGTGCGGGCGGCGAGGTCCTTGACGAAGGCCCAGCCGGTCAGCGGCTGGGTGTTGGGGATCTGCGCGGTCAGCACGCGTGCGGCTTCCAGGGGCAGGCAGGCAGCCAGGTCAACGCGTTCCTCGCCGGTCAGCTGGCGCCCCAGTCCGGCAAGAACCAGGCGGACGGCTTCGTCGGCTTTGTCGCGGGTGGGGTAGGCGCCCTCGTAGCGGACCTTCTCCAGCATCTGCTCGTATGCCGTCCCGTACGGCTGCCGGGGCTGTGCGTGCCGGTCGGAGATCACTGGGGTGGTTGCCTTTCTTGCTTTGGCCGGTGCCCGGGCACCGGCTGGCGGGATGGTCAGGTGGGCTGGGGGTGGCCGAAGAGCAGGTCGTAGCCGGCCGGGAGCTGGAGCAGGATCTGGCCCAGCAGGTCCTCGCCGGCGG
>NZ_JBEYTS010000155.1:0-4990 GCF_040643155.1 Streptomyces sp. NPDC047453
GTCAGTGCGCATCAACATCGTGAAAACACCTCCAGCAGGTTCAGGCAGTTGCTGCCAATGCGCCTCACTGGCACCGTTGTAACATGTCATCCAATGGATGACAAACACGATGTCGTCTACGTGATGACAATCCGAGGGAGGTGCCCGTGACCGCAGCCGACCAACCGCCCACGACCAGTACGAACGCCCACAGCCCGGCGTCATTCCTCGCCGCCGCGGCGGCCCTTAACGCCATAGACGACGCCCTGCGCGACGCCCGAGAGTCCCCGGACACGCCCGACGGTCCCGGTCCCGGTCCGGAGCAGGCGCTGGCCTCCCTGATGCTGCTGCGGCGGGTGCGCGAGCAGCTCGCCGAGTGGGAGACTGGCCTGATCGAAACGGCCCGGGACGCGGGAGCCAGCTGGGCGGACCTCGCTCATCCCCTTGGCGTCGCCAGCCGCCAGGCCGCCGAGCGCCGCTATCTGCGCGGCCGTCCCGGCCCGGCCGGGACCACCGGCGAGCAACGCGTGACGGCCACCCGCCAGGCCCGGGCTGCCGAACGCACCACCGCCACCTGGGCCCGCGCCAACGCCGCTGACCTGCGCCGCCTCGCCGGCCAGATCACCGCCCTTACCGACCTTCCCCCGGCCGCCCGCCGCCCGCTCGGTGAGCTCCACGCGGCCCTCGCCCACAACGACCCCGCCGACCTCATCGCCCCCCTGACCGCTACCCGCCCCCACCTGGCCGCCGCCCACCCCGACCTTGCCGCCCGGCTCGACACCCTCACACCCCCCTGAACCCACCCGTTGTCCCAAGGCATGGCGCGAGGTCCCCCTGCCGTCGCATGGCACAACCCTGCGCGCAGGAACTCCGGCAGCGGACTTGTCTGATCACAGTCGGTCGGCATGGACGAGCTGGTGGAGCACTGGACGGTGCCGCCCGTACGATGATCGGCGTGACCGTCCGCCGCGCCCTTGGCCCCGGCCCCGAGGCTTCCGCGCACAGCATCCGCGCCGCCCAGGCCGACCTTCTCGACGAACTCCCCGGCGTCCACCTGCCCGACGTTGCCGAGCTGCGCGCCCGGGGCGTGCTCGGAGCCCCCACGGCGACGCTCACCACACCGCGGAGGACCCTCGGAGCCGGCGGCCGCGCCGACGAGGAGCCGTCCGCCTGACCTTGAGATTTAACCTCGGTTGGCGGGATTTGTGCTTCCCGGCTCAGCATGTGCCCGCCGAGCCGGGGAGCAACCCTGGACAGCACTCTTTCAGGTGTACCTGAGGCAGGAGTCTGCGCATCAGCCCTTGGCCGAGCGGAGCGCTGTCCTCTGAGCTCAGCCGCCGATGGGCTACCACATGGCCATGCTGGCATGAGGCGGGGCGAGGACGTGCTCGTCACCCGGCGGCTTGCGGTGACGGTTCGTCGTAGATCCCGACGCGTAGGACGTGCTCGATGACGCCGTCGAGCTTGTCGCGTGCCGCGGTCAGCTCGGTGATGCGCTGCTGGATGGCGTCGCGCTCGTGCCGGATCTTGTCGTACATGCTGCCGGTGACCATTCCCGTAGACACGCACGGCAGCAGATCGACGATCGTGTGGCTGGGCAGGCCTGCGGCGTAGAGCTGCTGGATGAGCCGAACCCGCTCGACCGCGCCCTCGTCGTAGGTACGCTGCCCGCCCACGGTGCGGTCCGAGTCCAGCAGCCCCTGCTGCTCGTAGTAACGCAGCGAGCGCACGCTGACGCCGGCTCGATCCGCCAGTTCCCCGATCCTCATCGTGTCTCCCGTCACATCCGCCTTGGCGGATTTGTCTCTGACATCAATGTCAGGTTCTAGCGTAGGTGACGGCTCCAAGAACGGAGACCACCACGCACCCGGCCCCGTTCTCGCACCCTGGTGCACGAGCAGACGGGACCGGACAGAACGAATCGGCCTGAGGAGACACATCATGAGTGACAGCATCGACCTGACCAGCAAGAGCGAGCGGTACAAGAAGGGCATCGCATACTACGAGTCGATCCACGGCGCGGCCGGCGCGCAGTCCTTCGACGCTTTGGAGGGCATCGCCCCTGGGTTCGCGGACCTGCTCATCGAGTTCACGCTCGGCGACATCCACTCCCGCCCCGGCCTGGACGTCAAGACGCGCGAGCTGCTCACCGTGGCCGCGCTGACCGCCATGGGCACCGCGAACCTCCAGCTCAAGACCCACGTTGACAGCGCGATGAACGTCGGCTGGACCAAGGAAGAGATCATCGAGACCATCACCCAGATGGCCGTCTACGCCGGGTTCCCCGCCGCTCTCAACGGGTTCTTCGCCGCGGCCGAGGTCTTCGCCGCCCGCGAAGCCGCCGGCCAGGAGGCCTGAAATGGAGCTCGCAGGACAGACCGCCCTGGTCACGGGCGCGAACCGCGGCATCGGCCGCCGGTTCGTCGCCGAGCTCCTCGCTCGTGACGTGCGCAAGGTCTACGCCGGCATCCGCAACCCGGATGCCGCCGACCAGGAGATGCGTGAGGACCCACGCGTCGAGCTCGTGCGCCTGGACATCACCGACACCGACGCGGTCGAGGCGGCAGCACACCAAGCCGAAGACGTGTCGGTGTTGATCAACAACGCCGGGATCTCCACCTCCCAGCCCCTCCTAAAGGCCGACGTCGACACCGTCAGGCGCGAGATCGAGACACACGTGTTCGGGACCCTTTCCATGGCCCGGGCGTTCGCCCCCGCACTACGAGCGCACCAGGGCGCGATGGCCAACATCCTGTCCGCGCTGTCATGGTTCTCCTACCCCGGCTCCGGTGCCTACTCCGCGGCCAAAGCAGCCGAATGGAGCCTGACCAACAGCCTGCGTCTCGAGCTCGCCCCCGCGGGTGTCCTGGTCCAGGGCGTGCATCTGGGAGCGGCCGACACCGATATCAGCGCCGGGTACGAGGGACCCAAGATCGACCCCACCGACGTCGCACGCTTCAGCCTCGACGGGATCGAGAACAATCAGATCGAAGTCCTCGTTGACGACTGGAGTCGAACCGTTAAGGCCGCACTCACCAGCGAACCCAACGCCGTGCTTACCGCACTGGCCGGCTAGAAAAAGCCGACCACAGGTGTGTGGCGTGCCCGTGCGGGCACGCCACACACGGCATGGGTGCCACACTCGGCCAGGACCGCCATCCTCGCCTGCGGATACGCACTGCGGCCCTGCCCGCGCATGGTGCCAGGACGCTCGAAGAACTGAGCGTTCGCCGCGGTGTCCGGAACGTCGAAGACCGTGCCGTCCATCGCCGAGACCAGGCGCCCTGCGTCCGCTCGACCGCGACCGGTCAAGCGGACGCTCAAGTTGCTTCGGGACGAAGAGGTCGCGGGGTGCCGGCCGGGCACAGCGCGAGCTGGCGGTGAGGAAGGCTCGACCCCGCACTCCTGGGTCAACCGGAGACAGCCCGGCATAAGTTCGGGCCGTCTCTGGGCCGTGCGGGGGTGCTCAACGATGACAGATGACGACAATCGACGTCGGCTCTTCCCCTGCTCAGAGACGGTGCTTCGGGTACCGGCGCAGGTGCCGATCAGTGAAGCAGAGTTGAGGAAGATCAGAAGTCGTCCGTAGATCGGCTCCTGACCGCAGTTGCCGACACTTGCCACGCCCATTGAGACTCCACCGACCTTGCTTGACAGCGGGCGGTGGAGTGAGCACGAGGCCGACGGTTCGGTCAGGATCGGTGAGGCGCGAGAGCGCCTGATCGGTCGGCGAGCCGGTCAGCCGGTTGCGGGCTCTCGGAGCACTGTCGGCTCGGTGCCGCCGGCGTCGATCCGCAGGGGCGGATACTCGTCCGTCATCAGCGCCACGTAGGCCAGCAGGCGCAGGATCCAGCGGTCGAAGCCGACGATCGGGCCGAAGAGGTGTTTGGGGTAGTGGCCTGTGAACAGCAGGATGGCCGCAGGCCCGAGAAAGCACGAGACCACGACGGCGCAGACCACCAGCAGCCAGAGGAGGCCGCCCCACCACTGGGCCGCGAGGAAGACCAGTGAGGAGAGAGCCAGGAGGAGGAAGTGCGGCAGGGGCAGCAACCACGACTTCACCAGCACCAGGCCGCGTGACAGCCGCTCGGGATAGGCGATCTCCACCCGTGCCGGGTACCCGGGCACGGCCCCCAGGCTGAACGGCGGATAGCGATCGGTGGCGAGCGTCCCGGAGGAGTAGTAAGCCACGCGCCACGTCCAGCGCAGCACGCCTGTGGTGAAGGCGAACAGCACGCGCGGGTAGCGCCCGGTGAACAGGATGGCGATGAAGGCGATCGCGCTTGCCGCGACGAACAGCAACCAGAGTGCCGTCAGCGCCATGTGGTGGGGGATGAGTAGGACCGGCTTCACCAGCCACAGCCAGCGCGACAGGGGCTCGTCCAGTTCGGCCTCGACCGTCACCGAGCGGTACGGTCTCCGGTTCGCCGCCCGGGCCGGCAGGTGCCACCGAGTCCGCATACCTCCAGTGTCATGCTCCCGGTCCCGTCCGGCACGGCGTGCTGGAGAGCACTTCACCCGACGTACCCGGACCGAACAGGGCTGACCGCACGTACCGCTCGCATACAAAGCCGCGGATGATCTCGCGACTCTGTCGCTTGCAGTGACTGCAATCCTGACGGCAACGACGGCGGACGGTAGCGGCACTCGGCAACCCGGAACGGAGGCACCAAGGTGCCGTCGGGCCGCCCCCTCAAGGCATGCCCGCATCTTCTAAGCGCTTGGCCGCATCCCGGGTTGCAGACGAGACCCCGATCAACCGCTGCTGCCTGTCCAGCGGATCACGGTGCTGGCAGAGTGTGCCCGTGAGTTACAGCATCTTCCTGCTCCGGTTCGTGGACGGCGAGGTCGTCACCCTGAACGCCGAACAGTTCCGGCAGAAGACTGAGCCTTACGTGGTGGCGGGCGGCCTGGAGGAGCAATTGTCATTCCTGAAGGGGCGGATGTCGTCAAGAGGGTCGGTGAGGCCCGCTGTTGACGGTCCTGGGCAGGGGTGAGCGGCTCGCGGCCG
>NZ_JBEYTS010000156.1:0-4621 GCF_040643155.1 Streptomyces sp. NPDC047453
CCGGCACCTGCACCACCTGCCACCGCCCGCTGCCCAGAACGTCCACCACCAGCCCAAACCCAAGAACCAGAGCAACCTAACGGAGTCCTACTAGTTCGGACATCCGCAGCTGCTTATGCCTCATCTCTGACCTGCTTCCTCATGACCGTCCGGCAACGTCGTTGATCCGCCCAGCCGCGGGATCCCAGCTGGTCATCGGTCCTGGGCAGGAGGCAACTCGGGGCGTGAGGGCAGCATAGTGAGCCCTTTTCCTCCTGAATAGCGGTCGATCTCGATGGCCCGCGCGCTGTGTGTCGAGGTCCTCTCCTTGGTCGAGGGGGCGCGCCCGCAGGTATGCCGAGGTCGACGGTCCTCGTGGCGTCCATGTGCAGCTGAAGCGCGAAGGCGGGGCACGGTGGCCAGGCGCACGGTCGAGTGCCTCATGCGCGAGCACGGCCTGCGTGGGGTGATCCAGGGGCTGCGGTCGGCGGGCCGTTCTTGGCCTACCGGAAGCGCGGTCCGCCGGCATCCAACTACCCGACGAGAGTCGGGTGCGCCCTCGAAATCTGCCGACGACTGTCTGCTGTGAGTCCAATGGGGGCCGGTCACAATTGAGCTCAGAGGTCGGATCAGCAGAGAGATATCACGAGCTACGACGAGGGCCTCGCCCCCGGCCGATCCACACAGGAGGACGAATCACGTGGACGGTCGGGTATGAAACACCCATCCCTATTTCAGAATAGGAAACTCAATTCATGCCCGTTATCGACCCGAATCACACCTGGACGCTCCTTGAGGAGCGTCTGGCCGTCACGACAGACGAACGGCACCGGGTAGTACTGAAAGCGGTCATCGAACATATGAAGGCCGAGGCAGCGGCGGACCTCGACCGACTGATGGCGACCCTGAGCCCCGCACCCGCGTACCATTTCTGGTACGGGGGAAACGACGTCGGACCGAAAGGTACCGACGGTGTGCGAACGTACTACTCGGACTTCGTCGCGTCCCGTAGCAACGTCCTTGAGTACACCCTCGACCGCCTGGTTCTCGACGATCACTGCCTGGTTACCGAGGGGTTCTTGAAGCAGATCTATCCCGGCACGTACGCGGCGCAGCTCGGATTCCCGGTCGACGACGAGTCCGCTGACTATCTGATCGTGCACCGTCAGCTACTGCTGTGGCCAGTCGACGGGAACGGAATGATTCAAGGTGAGGATTCCTACGGCACGGGGCCAACAAGCATCACGAAGCTGTCGTTCGAGGAGCTCCCGCAACAATACATCGATCTCGTTCACCCTTCCGTCGGCTGACCCCGGCCGAATCGGTACTGGGATGGGGAATGAGGGGTTGTCAACTTAACGGATCCGGCTCAAATCCGGTGGTTGCCGAGCGTGAGTGTGCTCGTTGACAAGCGGTGCGAGATGTCAGCCTCGATCTTGCATGAGGGTTCGTCAGCTTGCTGACGGACCCTTTCTGCTCCTTCAGAGCGGAAATTCCTGCTTGCGAGCATGCTTATGGCCCAGCTGTCGCGTCGGGTGAGCGCCGGGTTCCACGGCTCCGGCAGGGTGGTGCTGCGCGGCGCCGTGCAGGGGCAGGTTGCGCAGGTCGGTGGCCCGAGCGGCGCGGATACGGTCCTCGGCGTCGGTGCCTGGTGGATGGCGTCGGTGATGGTCATCCCGACGGAGTACGACAGCCACCGCCCGCGAGCTGCGAGCCAGGCCACAAACTCATGGGTGCCGCCGCCGGAGTCGTAGCGGATGAGCGTGCGCCGTCCGCGCCGGTACTTCTTGGACAGCTGGGCCAGGGTCAGTCTGGCGGCCTCGATGCGATCACTCGCGGTGTTGGAGCCGGCGTCGCTCGGAGACCGCGGGCAGCAACCGGGCCTTGGCCTGCGACGCTGTCGAACGGCGCTGTTCGTCCTCTTCCTGCATTCGGTGCGACAGGCCATGATCGAAGCCCACGCTGCCCTCCGCAGCCGCCGCTGAGCTACACAAGCAAGCTGGGCGGAACAAGGGCGGCGGGATGTAGCGCAGTGCTACTCGCACTTCTCCCCGCTGCACGCCCCGGCGGGCAGGTGAGTGTCTGCCCAGCGGCGGAGCTCTTCGAGTGCGGGGCGCATTGCGAGCCCGGCTTCCGTGAGGTGGTAGGCGACACGCAGCGGGGGCCCCGAGTAGACCTCGCGTATGACCAGGCCGGCTACCTGGAGTTCGGTGAGCCTGTCGGAGAGCACGCGCTCGCTGATCCCGGGGATCGCACGACGCAGGTCTGCGAAGTGGACGGGGCCCGCCATCAGCGAGGCGACGACGATGCCGGTCCACCGCTTTCCAAACAGCTTGAAGACGCGCTCGACCGAGGCGTCCACCCCCGCGCACATCTCCACCCCGTGGACGGCCGCTGTCGTTGCCGCCTCGCCTGTCTCCGCCATGACTCCAGTCTACCGTGACTTGCCAAGGAGCTGAGAAAATGTAAGCTGCTGCAAGAAAGATACCCGCTGTGAGTTCATCACCTGCTTACGTTGAATTAGGAGACCTGTCATGGCCACCCTGCTGCACATCGACTCTTCCGCCCTGCCCATGGGCTCCGCCTCCCGCGAGGTGACCGAGACCTTCCGGGAGAACTGGCTCGCCCAGCACCCGGAGGGGACGGTGGTCTACCGCGACCTGGCCGTCGAGCCGCTCCCGCATCTGACCGCGGCCGGCATCACGGCCGGCTTCTCCGACCCGGACACCCACGACGAGGCGCAGCGCACCGCGTGGGCCGTACGCGATCAGCTCGTCGCCGAACTGGAGGGCGCCGACGTCGTGCTGATCGGCGCTCCGATGTACAACATGTCGATCCCCTCCACCCTTAAGGCCTGGTTGGACCACGTGATCATCATGGGTCGCACCGCCGGAGAGGCCAGCACGGTGGCGGGCAAGCCCGTCGTGGTGGTCGCCTCGCGTGGCGGCGCCTACGGCCCCGGCACCCCGCGCGAGGGCATGGACTTCGCCGCGCCCTACCTGGAGAAGGTCCTCACGACCCTGCTGCACCTGGACGTGCACGTGATCACGCCGGAGCTGACCCTGGCCAAGGTCAACCCGGCGATGTCCGAACTGATCCCCCTGGCCGACGCCTCGAGCGAACAGGCCCACGCCCAGGCGGCAGACAAGGCGAAGGAGCTGGCCGCAGCCTGACAAAGGTGCGCCGACGTCCGGTACACCGAGAACGGCAAGGTCAAGGTGTTCAACTGCTGCGCCAGCATGAACGTGATGCTGGCGCAGCTCGGGGGTGCAGCCCGGCTGCGCCGGCGGCGTCGCCACATCGGAGGCCGCCGCAGCCGGTTGACGCATGCGATCGATCGCAAGGACCGAGTAGCCCCGACCACGAACCGACCACGGCGGCGCGCAGCTCGACCACGTGGGCCGCGATCGCGCTGATGGCTCGCCGTCTCACCCGCTCACTCGGGAAGTCCGTCGCCTTCCCCGACTTGGTCGGCCTGAGCCGATACCCTCTCGTCTCCAAAGAAGGCCAGGAGCCGCCTGCCGTGACAGGCCGCTTACCGGCACAGAGTCGTCAAGGCGAGTGCGGCCAGAACCTCGACGGCCTTGACCACGCGTTGCTGGCGCTGGCCCACCTGCCGTGCGGGCACACCTACGCTCAGCTCGCCGCCGGTTTTGGTGTCGGCACCAGCACCGCATGTCGGAGAGATGTGAAAGTGCTGATCGGCCAGCTGGTCGTCTTGACGGGTGCGTTGCTGCGTTCATGGTGTCGCCCGCTGAGCTCGTGTTGCCGAACGGGCCCTTGATACGCCCTCCGCGCTGTCCGAAGGCGTTGTCTGCGAGGGACGTGACGACCTGGCCCCCGGCTGCCATGAACGCCGGGCGGGCCGGGCCCAGGGCAGGCCGACGCCGGGTCCTTACCGTTCGTGTCGCCGAACCGGTCGGCGCCGGTGACGCCTTCGCCGCCGGATTCCTCAGCGGACTGTTGCGGCAGCTGCCCGTGGACCGTGCCCTGCGGCTGGGCCATCTGACCGCGGCCTCGGGCTTGAGGATCGCCGCGGACCACGGCCCGCTGCCGGCCCCGCCTTCGTCGCGGCGCTCCTGGACGCCGACGAGGAGACCTGGCTCGCCGCCGGACGCTCTACACCTCGGCTACTTCCTGGGCTACGCGTGCTGGAACTACTTCACCACCCCGTTCCTCTTCACCCATCCGGGTGTGCGGGTCCGCGAGATCGAACCATGGCGCGAAGCCGGGCAGACCTGGCGACGCCTACAGGTGCACTTCCCACCTGAGATCGCCACGCACAACCCCGACCGGGTGTTCTACTTCGACGCCCTCGGGATGCAACGCCGCATGGACTACATCGCCGAAGTCAACGGCAGCACCCAGCGCGCGAGCATTACGAAGCCCTCGTCCCCGAGATCGATCTCCACCGCTTCTTCCAGGTGGCCTCCTGGCAGGCCACGCTCGAGCTCGCCGAGATCACGCCCCGCACGGGTTCATGCGCTACTACCGCAGCGACATCACCGCCGTCATGGCCGGCTCGCCCTCCTCCAGGAAGGCCACTCAGCTTGATGTTTAACCTCGGCGGTTCACCTGACCCGCTGATCTTGGTTCGTTCCCGGGACAGCAGGACGGCCGTTCTTCACGCTTCGAGGTGTCG
>NZ_JBEYTS010000157.1:0-4528 GCF_040643155.1 Streptomyces sp. NPDC047453
GCTTCGCCACACACGCCGGCATCCCCTCCACCGCGACCCCAGGCCCCCCATCACCGGCCGTACTCGCGGCATCGACACGGCCGCCCACCACACCCTCCACACCCGTCGCATCCGCCGCACGGCGCCGGAAAGCCCCGGGCGACACGCCGACCAACTCGGTGAAGCGGGGTGGTGAACGTACCCAGCGACGCACAGCCGACCGCGAAGCAGACCTCGGTCATATCGAGCGTGCGTCGGCGGCGGGTGGCTTCGGCAGTTGCGCCGGGCCCGGTTGGGCAGCCTGGCGGCGGCACGGCTCAACGCGAACGGATCGGCGACCCAGTCGTCATGACGGAGGAACAGAAAACTGCAGGCCATCGGCCGCTACCTGCCCAAGGGCCACCGAGATCACCCGAGCATCACCCCTACCGCACCGCCATCGCAGAGGAGATCAACAACCAGCTCCGCCGATGCCTCGGCCACCTCGTCCACCGCACAAGATGCCTTCCAGCACGCCATCACCGGCGTTGCCGCTGCAACGAGTTGACCCCACCCGCCCCGTTGACGCCGGGTTGTGGCGGTGTTCCAATACCTGAGCGCCCCCCACGTGTACATGTCACTAGAGTGGAGACGGGCATTTACGGTGTGAGCTTTACGGTGTGCTTTGCCATGCCTGTTTACCTGGGCTGGTAGAGCGCTGCGGATGTCGGTCTCCGCTCGGACAGGAGCGGACCCACGATGGTGTTTTCACCGAACGGTCTACGCGGCATACGGAAGTCTCCCCCAACCTCAGCCAGAACCAATGTCACTCGCCGCGTCGCACTGGCGCACCCGTCGCGTCTTCGTCGGGAGGTGCCCAAGTGAAGCGGCGATTCACGCGGATTGCCGGAGCGGCGGCACTTCTGCTCGGGCTGTCTCTCGGCGCGCCGGCCGCGCCGGCCGCACAGGCCGCCGCGCCGCCGGCGCCGAAGGGTGTTGACCCCTCGCTGTACTCCGGCCTGAAGTGGCGCAACGTCGGCCCGCAGCTCGGCGGGCGCTCGATCGCTGTCGGCGGCAGCTCCGCCCGTCCGAACGAGTACTACTTCGGGGCGACCGGCGGCGGCCTGTGGAAGACCACCGACGGCGGCACGGGGTGGGCACCGGTGACGGACGGGCAGATCTCGAGCTCGTCGGTCGGTGCGGTCGCGGTGTGTCCGGCCGACCCTGATGTGGTCTACATCGGAATGGGCGAGGTGGACCTGCGCGGGAACATCATCCCGGGCGACGGCGTGTACAAGTCCACCGACGGCGGCAAGAACTGGAAGCATCTGGGACTCGCCGACACCCAGATGATCGGCCGGATCCAGGTCGACCCGGACCACTGTGATCGCGTGTTCGTCGCCGCTCAGGGGCACGTGTGGGGCAAGAACACCGAGCGTGGCGTGTTCCGCTCCACCGACGGCGGCGAGAACTGGAAGCGCGTGCTGTACGTGGACGACCAGACCGGTGCACCGGACCTGGCAATGGACCCGTCCGACTCGAACGTGCTGTACGCCGGGATGTGGCAAGTCCAGGGCAAGTTCTGGAAGATGACGAATGGTGGCCCCGGCAGCGGGCTCTACAAGTCGACCGACGGCGGCAGCACCTGGACCCAGCTGACCTCCCGCCTCGGGCTGCCCGCGGACGCGCCGATCGGCAAAATCGGGGTCAGCGTCTCCGGCGCCGACCCGAACCGGGTGTACGCGCTGGTGGAGGCGAAGGAAGGCGGGCTGTTCCGCTCTGACGACGCGGGCCGCACCTGGAAGCTGGTCAACAAGAACAACGCCATCAGGCAACGCGCCTTCTACTACACCCGAGTGATCGCCGACCCGGTCGACCGGGACCGGGTCTACGCGCCCAACGTGTCGTTCATGCGCTCGAACGACGGCGGCGCCACCTTCTCGGCCATGGGGGGCCTGCCGCACGGCGACCACCACGCCCTGTGGATCGACCCGCAGAACAACAACAGGATGGTCGAGGGCAACGACGGCGGCGGCACCGTAACAACGAACGGCGGCTCGTCGTGGACCGCGGAGAACTACTCGACCGCCCAGATCTACAGCTTGGTCACCACAGACAACGACCCGTACCTGATCTGCGGCCAGCAGCAGGACCGCGGCACCACCTGCGTGTCCAGCACCGGCGGCACCGACATGGTCGACATCACCGGCGGCAGTGAGAGCGGACCGATAGCCGTCGACCCGAGCAACTCCAACGTGTTCTACGTCGGCAGCTGCTGCGGGCCGTGGACCGGTTCGATGAGCCGTTTCGACCGCAGCGGTGAGAGCGCCGTCGGCAGCCGGCGGATCGACCCCTGGCCGGACAACCCGATGGGCTCGGCGGCCGGCGCGCTGAAGTACCGCTTCCAATGGTCGTACCCGCTGGTGACCAACCCGGCCGAGCCGAACGCCGTCTTCGCCGGTTCGCAACACGTGATGAAGTCGACGAACGGCGGGCAGTCCTGGCAGGAGATCAGCCCGGATCTCAGCTACGCCGATCCGTCCACCATGGGTGACTCCGGTGGGCCGATCACCCTGGACCAGACCGGCATCGAGTACTACGCCACCGTGTTCTCGATCGCCCCGTCGACCTTGAACAAGAACCTCATCTGGGCGGGCACCGACGACGGTCGGGTCTGGCTCACCCAGAAGGGCGGCGGTAAGTGGAGTGAGGTCACCCCACCTGATCTGGAGAAGTTCACCCGGGTCAGCATGATCGACGCCGGACACTCCACCAAGGCCAACGGCCAGGACATGGCCGCGCAGAAGACCGCGTACCTCGTTGGACAGCGCTACAAGCACCAGGACTTCACCCCGATCGCCTACCGCACCCATGACGGCGGCAAGCACTGGACGAAGATCACCACCGGCTTCGCGCCGGACGACTACCTGTGGAGCATCCGTCAGGACCCGGTCCGAAGCGGGCTGCTCTACGCCTCCAGCGCGCACGGCGTGTACGTGTCGTTCGACGACGGCGACCACTGGCAGTCGCTGGGGCTGAACCTGCCCGATGTCACCGCCTACGACCTCAAGGTCAAGGGCAACGACCTGGTGATCTCCACCCAGGGCCGCGGTTTCTACGTCCTTGACGACGGGGCGGAACTGCTGCGCAGGCTCAACCCCAGCACCACGCCGGAGGACATCGCGGACTTCCACCAGACCGTCCCGCCGGTGACGCCGATCGCGAAGGTGTCACCACCGGCCGCGGTGGTCCCGCCGACCACGCACGCCGACGACGCCGAAAACGACCTGGCCGTCGTGCACGACCCGAACAACGTCGTACGTTCGGTGAGCAACAACGTCACGGTGAACTACACCCTCAAAAAGGACGTCACCTCGGCGAAGGTGGAGTTCGTCGCCGCGGACGGCACCGTCGCCGCCAGCAACAACGTGCCCACCACGGCAGGGAGCAGGACGGCCACGTGGAACATGCGCTACCCGGACGCGGCCGGCTTCCCCGGGCTGATCTACTGGAGCGGTACCAACCAGGGTCCGAAGGCGCCGCTCGGCAGCTACACCGTGCGCCTCGTGGTGGACGGGAAGTCGTTGCAGCAGTCCTTCGACATCCTCAAGGATTCCCGACTCACCCATGTCACAGAGGCCGACATCGCATCGCAGTTCAAGCTGGACCTCGCCGTACGGAACGCCACCAACGACGCCAACCAGGACGTGGTCAACATCCGTGCATGCACCGCGCAGGTGGATGATCGGGTCGCCGCCGCGAACGATGCGGACGTCACCCAGGCCGGCACGCAGCTCAACAAGACACTCAACGCCGTACAGAACGAGCTGTACCAGACCAAACTGCAGGCCAACCAGGACCCACTCAACTTCGGCATCAAGCTCAACAACAGGATCGCCTCACTGCACGCCGTGATCGAAAGCGTCGACGGTCGGCCCACCGACCAGACCGAGCAGGTCTTCGAGGCCCTGAACACGGAGCTGCAGGCCCAGCTGAAGAAGCTCCGCACCGCGGTCGACACCGACGTGCCGAACTTCAACCAGCTTCTCGCCTCGCACAAGCTGGCGCAGATCAACTGCTCAGCCGTCTGAGGCATACCTGAGCAACATCTGATGCGCACCTGAGGCACACCGCGCATCGCGCCGCCGGGCCGGCACACTGACCGCGACACGGTCACTGCCGGCCCGGCATTCGCGTGTATGCGAGCTCATGCACGCGAACCCTTTGCCGGTCGCCGTCAGCCCGCTGCCCCCGAAGAGCCCGAAGATTTTGGCGCTGCCGGTTCTGTGGAAGGAACGGGACGATTCAGGATGTGCATGGTCAACATGACAATGCTCCGGCACAACACCAGAACGGGTGTTTTCCCCAGCTCGGACAGGCGCCGAGCACCGGCCACCAGCGACGCAGAGTGCCCCCTCCCCGCGATCCTTGCGCAGCGGGCATGGTCGATCCCGGGCGGCGGCCCGCGCGCAGGGCTGAAGTTCCCCCATGGGGCTGGACAGCCTGATACTGGGACGGTTGGTCCCGGAGGAAGCAGTTCCAGGTAGTGAGTAAGAAGAGCAACACGAGC
>NZ_JBEYTS010000158.1:0-4162 GCF_040643155.1 Streptomyces sp. NPDC047453
TGATCTGCTGCTGCGGAACCGAGGAGCCCTCACGCAGCCAGGCGTTGCCGGCGCGGGCCTCGGTCAGCATCTTGTCCAGCCGCGCCGGGCCGCACATCTCGCCGTCGGCGAACGCCTTCCTGGACCGGGCCACGCACTCGTTCCAGACCCAGCGGCAGCGCCCCCACTCGCCGGTCAGCAACCTCTCGGCGGTGGCGGACACGCGCAGCCGGAAGACGTACCGGGCACACCCGGCGTCCTGCGTCCCCTGCCGCTGCTGCGTCGTCACGCGCGCCAACCTATCGGCGTCCTACGACAGTCGACGCCGGTTCGCCTGTCGGCGAAACGGCTTTCCCTGTCCCGCTCCGCGGGCGATCGAATTCCTCCCCGGCCTGAAGGCCGGGGCATCCTTCGGAGGTTTTGGTGAAGGTGGTCGACCGGGACGGCGAGGTAAGGGGGCTCAGCGGCCGGTTCCCGGGTCGCACCGGTAGAGCCGGGGCAGTTCGCGGCTCGTGCCGCCGTACGCCGCCGGCGGCACCGGCGTGCAGTGTGTGGTGACCCAGTGGGTGATCGCCGTCGTGGGCACGGCCGTGCCGGCGTTCGGCGCGGTCGCGCCGTGCCGGGTGCTTCCCCCGTGCTCACCGGCTGCCCGCTGCCACACCGCCGCGTGCGTGCGTCGGAGGGCGACGTAGTGCAGTTCGCCGGAGTCGACGAGTCGGCGCAGTCCGTCGGGGGCGGGGTAGGGGACCTGTCCGGTGAAGCCGCCCATGGGCAGCACGGACGCGTTGGCCCCGATGACATAAGGCGCGGCATCGGACCAGTCCGGCATGGCCGCGAGGTACTTCGCGCCGTCCCGGTGTGCCGTCAGGTAGGCCAGGAGCCGTGCGCGCGGCGGCGTGAGCCGGTTCGGTCCGCCGCCCCCCGGTCGGCTGGCGGGTCCCACCCTGCCCATGCCGCCGGGCTGGTTGTAGCGCGGGGACAGCGCCGAGGCCGACCACACCGCGGGTATCAGGAGCACCGCGGCGAGAGCGGCCGACAGGCTGGCCACGGCGATCCGCGGACGGCGGCCCGCGTCGGCGCGGCCCGCGCCGACGAGTATCAGGGCCAGAACGCACAGGGCGAGGGCGGCGGGAGCCAGCCAGCCGAAGAATCGGGGGTAACGCAGCGTCAGAGCCGCGGTCCACAGGACGTTCGCTGTGGTCACCGCCGGGAGCGCCCAGGCGCGACGGCCACCGGCCCGGTACGCCCTCCAGGCCCGCACCAGTCCGCTACCGCTGAGCGCCGCCAGGGCCACGGCGACGACGCCCATGTAGTACGTGTGGCCGGTGACGCTGCCGAAACTGAACGCGGCGAAGAAGGTGGCGAGCCACACGCCCCACATCACAGACCCGGCGAGCGCCGGATCGGTGCGGGAGACACGGCGGCGCCGCGCGGCGGCGAGAGCCCACACGAGGTCGCATGCGGCCAGCGGGTACAGCCAGCCCGTCTGCGTGGCCAGTCCCGGACTGAACATCTTCAGCGCGCTGTTGCCCATGCCCGGGCTCCGGTGGACGGCCCGCCGTGCGGCGTGTCCGGTGCCGCCCTCGTCATGCGTGGAGGTGCCGTGTTTCGAGCCGGCGTCGGTGGTCGCGGCGTCCGGGCCCGTCTCGCCGGCGACGACGCTTCCCGTGTGAGCCGCGTCCACGCCCAGCGAGGTGAACCGGGTCAGGAAGTTGTAGCCCACGACCATACCCACGGCCGAGTTGTTCGTGGTGCCGTCTATGTAGGGGCGGGAGTGCGCGGGGACGACTGTCGCCACGGCCACCCAGGACGCCGACACCGCCACGGCGACCGCGCCGGCCACGGCGACATGGCCGATCCTGCGCCGCAGGGTGGTGGGAGCAGCCATCAGATAGGTGACAGCCAACGCCGGCAGTACCGCCCAGGCCTCCAGCATCTTGCACTGGAACGCCACCCCGACCCAGATGCCGGCCAGGAGCAGAGTGCGCAGCCGGGGCCGTCGGACGGCCCGCCAGGTGGCCTCGGCGGCCAGGAGCAGCAGCAGGACGAACGGAGCGTCCTCCACGATCGACCGGCCCAGCCCCACGGCCACCGGGGTGAACGTCACGAACGCCGCGGCCAGCAGTCCCGCCGGGGCCCCGGCCCAGCGGCGCACCAGGAGGTGCAGGAGGAGGACGCAGGCCACGCCCTCGATCGCCTGGGGCAGGACCAACGCCCAGGGGTGGAAGCCGAAGACCAGGGCCGACAGGGCCTGCGGCCACAGGAAGCCGGGCTCCTTGTCGAGGGTGATGGAGTTGCCCGGGTCGAACGAACCGAAGAAGAACGCCACCGGGTTGTCGGTCATGCTGCGCACGGCGGCGGCGTAAAACGTGTGGTAGACGCTGTGGTCGATGCCCCACGTGTAGAGGACCGCCGCGGTCGCCGCGATAGACAGCAGCACCGGGAGCTCGTAGCGCGGTCGTGGTGTCTGCGGGCTCTGGGGAGCCGGCCCTGCGTCGTACGGGCGGGCCGTGGCGGTCGACGCCGCCGTACTCGTCGCCGGCGTCGCGTCGCGTGCCGCGGTCTGCTCGCAATGAGCGCTGCGCATAGGTGGGCCTTCCTGGACTCCCGCTGTCTTCTCCCCGTCGCGTCGGCCGTCTTGCGCGGCACGTGCGACCGAATGATCCGACTACGAAGAGGTAGGCGTCCCGGGGCCGTGTTGCATGAGACGTACAGGACGTTGGTAAGAGCCTGCTCTTTTCAAAATGGCGCGTGGCCCAAAGGTGGCGCAGGAATGACTGGGCCATTACGGGAGGGGGTGACAGGTATCCGGTCCGTCTGACGGTGGCGGACCAGGCATCAAGGCTCCGTTCTGGTCCGGCCGCAGGCGGTGGCAGGGATGGGCAGGGGGCTGGAATCGCCCAGAAGGTTCGTTCACCCCGAACAAACCTTCGCCCAGGGCCAGGTCCGCTCGATGCGGAGGATGCGGCGCCGGGCGTGTCGGGCGAGGCGGGTCAGAAGGTGGTAGAGACGCAGGCGCATCGTGTCCGGCTCGGCGTCTTCGAGGCCGTCCTGGTCGTGCAGGGTGAGCAGCCGCAGCCGGGGCTGTGCGTGGGGTGGGACGACGCTGGGCGGGTGCGGGTTGACGTTGATGTCGGGTCTGGTGCTGTTCGTTCAGAACAGCGCCAGGCCCTCGCCGCTGGTGTCCGCGATGACTGGCCGGAAGCGGGTGGGGAGGCCGTCCAGGCGGTCGGGTCCGGCCGCGGCGGCCACGGCAGGGGCGGTCTCGGCCAGCCAGGTGCAAAACCGCTCGGCGGCTTCGCGGTAGGGGACTCGCGCCAGGACACGGTGCTCGCCGGAGGGGCAGAAGTCGACGGCGACAGTGAGCAGGCAGGAACCAGGCGCGTTGTGACTGCCCGTCCAGGACACGCGCAGCACACCACAGGGTTTGCGCGCGCGGGAGCCGCGGGGGTCGCGGTGGGTCGGGCGCAGCGATCGGCAGGCTATGAGGGCGGTCCAGGCAGCGAGGTGTGGCAGTGGCAGGGTGGTGCGGGCGCGGCAGCCGGGGCAGCGGTGCCAGTGGCGGAGCCAGTCGGCGGTGTGGGTGTGGAAGAGGCGTGTGTAGTGGTTGGCCACGCGGATGTCGTTGCTGTACAGGTGGTCGGGCCGTTCTTGTGTGTTGCAGGAGTGGCAGACGGGGGCGCGGACGTAGCCGTGTTCGTGGCAGTGGTCGAGTACGGTGGCGGGTGCGGTGCGGCAGATGGCGCACGTCCATCCAGCGACCTTGCGGGAGGTGCCGGGTTTCCTGCTGAGTGCCGAGTACAGGTGGCCTTGCAGTTCCCCGTTGTACGGGCGCAGTGGGGCGGTTGGGCAGTCAGGGCTCGTCGTCTGCCGACTGTCGAGAGCTTGGGCCTGCCGGTGGTGGGAGGGCGGCTCGGTGGCGACTGCGCTTGCCTGGCAGGGCCGCGCGGCTTGCAGCCACTGCGTTTCGGTGTGCTCGGCCGCGTCCAGCAGCCTGACCACGGCGCGCGGCAGCCACCATGTCCGCGCCGTCCGGTCGCGGGTTTGCTCCACGAGTATCCGCCGCCAGTCGATCCCCGCCAGATGGTACAGCCGGGCACCTTCACGTGCTGCCCGCTCGGGGCCGCCCAACTCCTGCAGTTCCCGGGTGATGCGCTGGCGCCATCGCAGCAGCGTTCCCTCC
>NZ_JBEYTS010000159.1:0-4022 GCF_040643155.1 Streptomyces sp. NPDC047453
GCGGCCCGCTGGAGGGCCTCCTTGCGGGTGCGGCCGGTCACGATCAGCTTGGCCAGCAGGGAGTCCCAGGCCGGGCCGATGACGCTGCCGGACTCCACGCCCGCGTCCAGGCGGACGCCGGCGCCGGACGGCGGGGCGAAGTTCGTCACGGTGCCGGGGGCGGGCAGGAAGCCTCGGCCCGGGTCCTCGCCGTTGATGCGGAACTCGAAGGAGTGGCCGCGCAGCGGCGGGTCGTCGTAGCCGAGTTCCTCGCCGTCGGCGATACGGAACATCTCGCGGACCAGGTCGATGCCGGCGACCTCTTCGGTGACCGGGTGCTCGACCTGGAGGCGGGTGTTGACCTCGAGGAAGGAGATCGTGCCGTCCTGGCCGACGAGGAACTCGCAGGTGCCGGCGCCGACGTAGCGGGCCTCGGCCAGGATGGCCTTGGAGGCGCGGTACAACTCGGCGACCTGCGCCTCGGACAGGAACGGCGCGGGGGCCTCCTCGACCAGCTTCTGGTGGCGGCGCTGGAGGGAGCAGTCGCGGGTGGAGACGACGACCACGTTGCCGTGCTGGTCGGCCAGGCACTGGGTCTCCACGTGGCGGGGCCGGTCCAGGTAGCGCTCGACGAAGCACTCGCCGCGGCCGAAGGCGGCCACGGCCTCGCGCACCGCGGACTCGTACAGCTCGGGGACCTCGTCCAGGGTGCGGGCGACCTTCAGGCCGCGTCCGCCGCCGCCGAAGGCGGCCTTGATGGCGATCGGCAGGCCGTGCTCCTCGGCGAAGGCCACGACCTCCTCGGCGCCGGAGACGGGGTCGGGGGTGCCGGCCACCAGTGGGGCGCCGGCGCGCTGGGCGATGTGCCGGGCGGCGACCTTGTCGCCGAGGTCGCGGATGGCCTGCGGCGGCGGGCCGATCCAGATCAGGTCGGCGTCGAGCACGGCCTGGGCGAAGTCGGCGTTCTCCGAGAGGAAGCCGTAGCCGGGGTGGATCGCGTCCGCGCCGGACTCCTTCGCGGCCTTGAGCACCTTGTCGATGTCCAGGTAACTGGTGGCCGGGGTGTCACCGCCCAGGGCGAACGCCTCATCCGCGGCGCGGACATGCAGAGCGTCCCGGTCCGGGTCGGCGTAGACGGCCACGCTCGCGATACCGGCGTCCCGGCAGGCCCGGGCAACGCGGACAGCGATTTCGCCACGGTTGGCGATGAGCACCTTGCGCACGATTGAGGCTCCCTCCTTGAAACAAGCCGAGTTTAGGGACTGCCGACACGGCACTTCGACCCGTCCCCGATGGTGAGCTTGCCCACACGGAGCGTGATTCGAGGCGCGCTCGACCTGCGAAATCCCTTGTCGCATCGCTGTACGCAGGACTCCTCCGGAAAACCCTAGCCCTCCCATGTGGCCAAGGTCTCTGTGAGGGCGTGCTGCGACGCACTTCGTTTCTTTGTGGAGTCCCTACGAATGGCCCAACGATTCTTTGCCGGTGGCAGAACCCTTGTCCCCCGGTTTACCCGTTAGTAGCGTTCACGATGTCTCGGCGGTACTCGCGGTAACAGGGCTCCGGACGGAGCGGTAGTCGGAAGTGGGTGGGACCGGTGCGCAGACCGGTGGCGTGGGTGGTGGCGGTCGTGCTCTTCGCCGAGGCGTTCGGCGTGGTCGCGCTGAACTGGTTCCTCGGCGAGGTCGTGCACCGGCAGAGGATGTCCCTGGCCGGCCTGGATCCGAACGTGATGTCGAACTCGTCGAAGGCCGGCGGTCTGGTCTTCGGTCTCTACTTCGCCCTGTGCGGGCTGGTCGCCCTGCTCGTGGCGGTACGGGGCCGCCGCCCGGCCGGCTTCGGACGCGTCCTGCTGATCAGCGCGGCCGTGGCGCACGGGCTGCTGGGCGCGTTCGCCTGGGGGCTGGTGGGCTGGCGGGCGTTCCTGTTCATGGTGCTGGTGCTCGGGCTCATCGTGCTGCTGCTGATGACGTACGACCGTGAGGAGGGACCGGCCGGTGAAGTACCGGGCGGCGGCCCCTGGGGCAAGGGTGGCCCAGGGCTCGAGGCCGACCCAGGGTCCGGGAGCACCCCCGGACCCGCGAACCAAGCGGATCACGGGAGCGAGGCGCCCCGGCCTCTCACCCCTCCGGCCGAGGCCCGCACCCGCTGATCAGTCCTCGGCGGGCGCCCACAACTCGGTGATTCCCACGCCGAGTTCGGCAAGCAGGCGGCGGATCAGGGGCAGGCTGATGCCGATGACGTTGCCGTGGTCGCCGTCGATGCCGTCGATGAACGGCGCCGAGCGGCCGTCCAGGGTGAAGGCGCCGGCCACGTACAGCGGCTCGCCCGAGGCGACGTACGCGGCGATCTCCTCGTCCGTCGGCTCGCCGAAGCGGACCACGGTGGAGGCGGTGGCCGAGGCGTGCCGCCCGCTCTCCGTGTCCCAGACGCAGTGCCCGGTCTGGAGGGTGCCGGCCCGGCCGCGCATCGCCTTCCAGCGGGCGGTGGCCTCCTCGGCGTCGGCGGGCTTGCCCAGGGCGTGGCCGTCCAGGTCGAGCACGGAGTCGCAGCCGATCACCAGCGCGCCCCGGACCTCCGGCCGGGCCGCCACCACGGAGGCCTTCGCCTCGGCGAGCGCGAGGGCCAGTTCGGCGGGGGTGGGCGCGGTGATCGCGTCCTCGTCGACGCCGCTGACGATGACCTCCGGGTCGAGCCCGGCCTGCCGGAGCAGCCCGAGCCGGGCGGGGGACTGGGAGGCGAGCACGAGTCGGCGGCGCGGCTGGTCTGTCATACGGTCAGCGTATCGGCGGCGGCTCTTCCGGCTCACCTCACGCCGATCACGAACATCGCCAGCACCATGGCCAGTGCCATGAGAATCCCCAGCCGCCGCAACATGTCCTGCGTGTCACGCAGTTCCTTCGGCGGCTCGTTCTCGGGATCGGACCACAGCATCCTCCGATCGTGCGACCGCGACCACGCCACGCGCCTGAGTACGCGTACTCAACTTTGCCCCACACCCGCCCCACCGGGCGCTCACGCCGACGGGCCGGCCGCGCCGCCTCAACGGCTGAACCGACCTTGACGACCGGGGTCCGACCCCGGTTCACCGCTACCGCGGCCCTGTGGCTGTGGGCGCTGCTGAGCGGGACAGCGGCCGGCCGGCGGACGGGCAAGACCCGGGGCGCAGCCGTACCCGAGCACAAGGGAGACGCCGAGGAACCCGGCCGGGACACAGGGGCGATGCCCAGCCGAGACGCAGGGACGGGGTGCGGGGGCGGAGCCCCGCGGGGTCTGGGGCGAAGCTCCAGGGAACGGTCACATGAGCCCCACCGAGTCGGGCGATCGGTGGGCCAAGCACCCTGGGCGGAGCCCCTCAGAGGTGCAGGGGCGGAGCCCCAGGTGCGGTCGCTTGAGCTCTACCGAGTCGGGTGGGCGGTGGGCCAACCAGCCGGGGCGGAGCCCCGCCGGGGTCGGGGGCGGAGCCCCAGGTGGCGGTCGCTTGGGTCCTACCGAGTCGGGCGGGCGGTGGGGCAAGCACGCGGGAGCGGAGCCCCGGCGGGGTTTGGGGCGGAGCCCCGGGGAACGGTCGCCTGGGCCCCACCGAGTCGGGCGGGTGGGTGGGCAAAGCACTCTGGGCGGACGGTGGCGGGCGATCAGCCGGGCCAGTAGGTGCGGGACCAGGCCGTCGGGCCCGGGTGCGGGACCCGGTGGGTGGCGATGCGGGACGGGTCGGACCAGGAGTCTCGGGGGGCCGGCGCGCCGGACGGCGTGCTGGCTGCCGCCGCGGCGCGGGCCCGGACCACCGCCAGGGCGGCGGCAAGCTCCTCCGGGGTCGGATTGCCTCGTACGACCTTGATCACAGCGGCTCCTTACAGGGGGATGTTGCCGTGCTTCTTCGGAGGCAGGGATTCCCGCTTGGTGCGCAGTTGACGCAGGCCGCGCACGAGGTGGGAACGGGTGTCGGACGGCTTGATCACGGCGTCGACGTAGCCGCGTTCGGCCGCGACGTAGGGGTTGAGGAGGGCGTCCTCGTACTCCTGGATCAGCCGGGCGCGGGTCGC
>NZ_JBEYTS010000160.1:0-3898 GCF_040643155.1 Streptomyces sp. NPDC047453
TGAACGTCATCTGGGCACTGATCCGTGACCGAAGGTGCTACCAAGTCGCACCACCCGTCACCGGGGCGGCTTGACAACAACATTAGGAAGCCTCCAAAAGCAGCGCCCCCAGAGGTCTTACACCCTCAACACCAGCCGGGATGAGACCAGCCCGGACCAGCATCACTCGGGCGGAGTTCTTGTCCCTGGGGGACACGACTGCGCACGCGGTGCAGGTGTAGGTACGTTCCGAAAGAGGAAGTGCGTGCTTGGTTCTCGCTCCGCACGATGCGCAATCCATAGTGGTATGCGCGGGGTGTACGAGGCGGACGTCCCGCCCGTGCTTGCGGCCCATCCCGGTCAGGGCCATCTTGGTGGCTCCAATGGTGGCGCCGGCTGCCTTGCGGGCCATGGTGGTCTTGGCAAGGAACTTCGGCCGGACGTCCTCGACGGCGATGACGTCGTGGTCGCGGACGACGCGCTTGGCCCACTTGCGGGCGGTGTCCTGCCGCTGCCGCGCAACCTTCTTGGAGACCTGCGCGGCCTGCCGCTGCACCTTCCTGTAGCCCTTGGACGCGGCCTGCCCCTTGGCGGGCCGGCGGCCGGCCATCATCCGCTGATACCGGGCCAGACGCTGCGCGGCCCGCTTGCCGTGTTCGGCGCGCGGGAGGTCGTGCGCGTCCGATGTGGTGCTGGCGGTCTCCTTGACGCCCCGGTCGATGCCGCGAACGGCCCCGGTTCGGGGATCGGTTGCACCTCGGTGGCGACGACGAACGACGCGTTCCAGTGGCCGAGGCTGTCCCGGTACACCCGCACCGACGGCGGAGCGGACGGCAGTTCACGCGACCACACCACTGTCACGGCGATGCCGCCCGCAAGGTACAGGCGGCCCGTTATGGGCGACTTGCCGTTCTTCGAGCGATATGCGATACGTGGAGAGAGCCCCTTCAGCGCTCGCCGAGGAACCCCTGCTGGCCGTCCTGGAAGAGGAGTGCCATGACAGGAGCGCAAGAGGCCGCCGGGCGCGTGATCACCGGACGTTACCGGCTTCTGCGTCGGCTCGGTACCGGCGGCATGGGACGTGTGTGGCTGGCGTACGACCAGGAACTGGCGTGCGAGGTCGCGCTCAAGGAGATCATTCTGCCGCCGGACGTCCCCGAATGCGAGGTGAGCTCCCGGATCGCGAGGGCCCGCGGCGAGGCCCGGCACGCCGCCCGGCTGCGCAACCATCCGCATGTCGTCACCGTGCACGACATCGTGGAGGAGGGCGGCCTGCCGTGGATCGTCATGGAGTTCGTGCCCGGTGCCATGGATCTGGAGGCGGTGGTGCGCGAGCGGGGGCCACTGCCGCCCGGCAACGTCGCCCGGATCGGTCTGGCGGTCCTCGACGCCCTGCTGGAGGGACACCGGCTCGGCGTCCTGCACCGGGACGTCAAACCGGCCAACATCCTGCTGACCCATCCGGGGCCCCAGCCCTCCTATCCGACGGAGGGCGGCGGCCAGGTGATGCTCACCGACTACGGCATCGCGCTGGAGCCGAGCTCCGGGGAGGACCGCCTGACCGCCACCCTGGAGATCCTCGGGACGCCGCGCTTCATGGCCCCGGAGCGGGCCAACAGTCAGCCGCCCACCCCTGCCGCCGACCTGTTCTCGCTCGGGGCCACCCTGTACTACGCCCTCGAGGGGGCCGGCCCCTTCGACCGCGACACCGCCCTCGCCACGCTGAGCGCCCTGCTGTTCGAGTCCCCGAGCCCGCCGCGCCGGGCGACGGAGCTGACCCCGGTCCTCCTCGGGCTGCTGGCCAAGAACCCCGCGGACAGGATGGACGGTGAGGAGGCCGCCCGGCGGCTCGCCTCCGTCGCCGACCAGCCCCACCCGTCCCCTTTGCAGCAACCGGCTCCCTCACCGAACGTGCCGCCGCCCGAGCAGCCCCCCGCCTCGAAGCCGCCGCGCCCCCAGGAATCGGCCCCGCCCACCGAGATCCTGTCGCCGGCCGAGCCGGAGGAACCGACCGGCCCGCCCCTGCAACCGCTGCCGCACAAAGGGGACGAGGCCCGGCTGCGGCCCCGCCCGCCGCGGCCCGGAAACCGCCGGGCCAGGCTCATTGCGGGGGTGGCGCTGGCGGCGCTTGCCGCGGCGGGCGGCGGCATCTACCTGGCACAGTCCCGTTCCTCGGGTCCCACCGCACCGTCCGTGTCCTCGATCCAGGTCGGCAAATCCCCGGGCGGGGTGGCGGTGTCGCCGGACGGACGCCGGGCCTACGCGACCAACTACTTCGGCCCGGCTTCGGTGTCGATGATCGACACCGAAGCCCACCGCACCGTGGGCAACCCCATTCCCGTCGGCGACAAGCCGCAGGGGGTGGCGGTGTCCCCGGACGGAAGCCGGGCCTACACGGCCAACTACGGCTCGGCCTCGGTGTCGGTGATCGACACCGCCACCAACCACACCGTGGGCAACCCCATCCATGTCGGCAAGGACCCAGTCGGGGTGACGGTGTCCCCGGACGGACGCTGGGTCTACGTGGCCAACTCCGGCTCGGATTCGGTGTCGGTGATCGACACCGCCACCAACCACACCGTGGGCAACCCCATCGGCGTCGGCGACAAGCCGTACGGGGTGGCGGTCTCCCAGGACGGAGGCCGGGCCTACACGGCCAATGCCGGCTCGGATTCGGTGTCGGTGATCGACACCGCCACCAACCACACCGTGGGCAACCCCATCGGCGTCGGCAAGAAGCCGGTCGGGGTGACGGTCTCCCCGGACGGACGCCGGGCCTACACGGCCAACTCCGGCTCGGATTCGGTGTCGGTGATCGACACCGCCACCAACCACACCGTGGGCAACCCCATCGGCGTCGGCAAGAAGCCGGTCGGGGTGGCGGTCTCCCCGGACGGACGCCGGGCCTACACGGCCAACTCCGGCCCGGATTCGGTGTCGGTGATCGACACCGCCACCAACCACACCGTGGGCAACCCCATCCATGTCGGCGGATACCCGGTCTGGGTGGCGGTCTCCCCGGACGGACGCCGGGCCTACACGGCCAATGAGGGCTCGGCCTCGGTGTCAGTGATCAAGTTCTAGCCTCCCCTTTTCGCTTGGGGCGACGGAGTCCAGTGGGTCACGGTGGGCCGGCGGTTTTCGGCTGCTGGTCGCCGGGCGGGCATGGCCGCGGCCCGACGCCGGGGCCGGGTTCTCCAGGGATCCTCGGGTCGTAGGCGGGCAGGGACGAGGTGTTCCCCTTGTGGATCTTCCTCGTCTCTGTCCGTGGGACCGTCGCGTGGGAGGGGCCCAGATGTCATCGATCACGTGGGTGGGCTGTCCGGAGTGTCGCCACTACATGCGGCAGGGGCACACGATCGCGGGACAGCCCCGCAAAGACCGCCCCACTGCCGCACCCGCCCCACTGCACTCCCCACCTCCAGGCCGTTGACAGTGGTCCGGCTGTAGCACCAAGCTGCAGTACTAAACTGACAAATCAGGAGTAATCCATCACCCCAAGCCAAGGGAGCTCATCATGGCGACAAGCGTCCGGAAGCGCATCCGACACCTCGTCGGTGCGTTTTGCGCTGCTGCGCTACTCGCCGGAGCAGTGGGCGTGACGAGTGCTGAGGCAATGCCTCAGACAACGAACGCCACGGCGGAATCGCTGAGCGCGGGCTGCGCGGGCCCCCAGAACCCGCCGGGCTGTTAGAAGCTGCCGGTGGCTGGTTGCGACCGGCGTGACCAACCGCTCCGGTCGCGCGTGACGGGCGTGTGTGTGTCGGGCATGCAATGCCTTGACTGCTCCCCTCCCTGAAGGGAGGGGATTCCTGGCTCAGGCCGCTCTACCTTCTTGTTCGGGTTGATCGAGCCATTCGTAGGGTTGGGTCGCCCAGAGGTGCTGGGTGTGGCTATCAGGCTGCTGCCGTTCCATGGC
>NZ_JBEYTS010000161.1:0-3568 GCF_040643155.1 Streptomyces sp. NPDC047453
CCCCACCGACACAACCGACAACGACTGAACCAACACCAACCGGGTCAGAATTCAACCGCCCAAAGTGGGTCCGAGTTCAGCCGACGCCGACAGCCGTCTCGCCGCGTGCGGCCCGGGCCTTGCCGACGGACTCCTGCAGCGCGGCCATCAGGTCCACCAGTTGCCCCTGGCCGGGCCGTCGGCTCGGGGGCCTGCGGCAGTTGGCGGTCTTCCTGGTTGGCCTCGATGACCGTGTGAAGGGCCTCGATGTACCGGTCGGTGAACTCGGGGCCGGTGAGGTCGTCGCGGTTATGGCCTCGATCGGTGCCACGGCTTCGTCGGCTTCGTCTTCGTTCAGCTGGACCGGAGGCGGGACCGCGGTGGTGGGGTCGCGGGTTTCGTCCGGTCAGAGCAGACCGTGCAATGCGGTCACGTCGCCGCGGACCGGCAGCAGACCGAGCCACTCGAGGCCGTGCCACGCGTACCCGCGCGGCCGTGACCCGCGAGGCGCGCTCCAGGGCGTACCGGAGCACCATGCAGCGGCAGGGCCGCGCGATGACCGCACCCGACAGTCTGCCCCTGCACGCCCTCGCGGAGTCCCGGACCTGAGCTTGGAGACGGTCAGTTCGACGGTGCCGGCCCTGGTGTCTGACTCCGGAGCAAACCCCCGGATCAGGTCGAATCCGTACACCACTTCTCTGGACGCCACCCCCTTGAATGGGGTGTTGTAACGGCCACTAGAACTCAAGTGCTCTTGGCGGGGCTTCGTCGTGTGCGGTGCGGGAGCAGTGCCCTGGGCTCCCTGCTCGTCACCCGCTTTGCTCTGCCGTACTGCCCTGCGGCTAGTTTGTGTGCAGGACAGGTACGCAGGCCCGTGGTGGCAGAGGCGCACGGGGGACGGGAGGTCGGGAAGAGTGTCGCTGCGTGGAGGTGATCCAGCCGAGATCGGCGGCTATCCGCTTGAGGGGCGGCTCGGCTCGGGTGGCATGGGTACGGTCTTTCTGGCCCGCACGAGTTCGGGGCGAGCTGTCGCGATCAAACTGATCCACCAACAGTTCGCGGGGGACGACGAGTTCCGCATCCGTTTCCGGCAGGAGGTGGCGGCGGCGAGGCGGGTGAGCGGCGCGTTCACCGCCGCCGTGGTCGACGCTGCCCCTGAGGCCGAGCAGCCGTGGATGGCGACGACTTATATCGAGGGGCACACTCTCGCCCAGCGCATCGCCACGAAGGGCCCGCTGAACGGAGCGGAGCTGAGGAGGCTCGCCATCGGGCTGGCGGAGGCGCTGCGCGACATCCACCGGGTGGGGGTCGTCCACCGTGACCTGAAGCCCTCGAACGTCGTGCTCTCGCCTGAGGGCCCGCGCGTCATCGACTTCGGCATTTCGCGCGCCGTGGACCAGCAGACGCTGACGATGACAGGGCGGGTCATCGGTACGCCGCCCTTCATGTCGCCGGAGCAGTTGCAGGCGCCGCGTGGTGTGGGGCCGCGGTCCGACGTCTTCTCGCTGGGGACGCTGCTGGTGTACTCAGCGACGGGCCGCGGGCCCTTCGACGCTGACAGCCCATACATGACGGCTTATCAGGTGGTGCATGAGGAGCCGTCGCTGGGTGCCGTGCCGGTGGCTTTGCGCGCGGTCGTCGAGTCGTGTCTGGACAAGGACCCCGAGCGGCGCCCCTCTGCGGACGAACTCCTCGTGCTGCTGCGGGACCTGCCGGCCGATCTCGGTGGCACCGATGTGAACGGGGTCGGTGCGGGCCGCACCCGCGACATGATCACCCAGCATCACTTCGCGACGCGGGCCACCCCGGCGCCGACTGCCCCGACCACCGCCCCGGCCGGTCCCGATACAGGGAGCACTGGCACCCCCATCGGCCGCAGCCTGCGTCGCCGATGGCGTCCTGTGCTCGCGGCCGCGGTCGCGGTGGCAGCGATCGGCGGGGGTGTCGCCGCACTGAAGGCGGGCGGCTTTGGGGGGAACAGCGGCGGCGACAAGGGCAACAGCGTTGCGCCGGGTGCCGCACTTCCGGACGGCTTCGAGCCGTGGCGCAAGACCGTGCAAGGCGGTCGCGAGGACATCCCCGACGAGCTGCGTTGCGTCGCGCGCGGCGACGCGCTGTTCTGCGGGGGCGGCGGTGTTGTCGCGACCCGTATCAGGGCCCTGGACGGCTCGCAGGTGTGGACGGCGAAGAGCCCGGGCGTCCCCGTCCAGGGCATGCACCTGGTGGGCGCCACCGACGACACAGTGCTCGGTTACCGCTTCGCCGCCCAGGATGCCCCGCAGGACCCTCCCAGCGAGGTGGTGGCCATCGACGCCAACAACGGCCGGGAGCTGTGGTCCGTGCCGTCCGGCGCCCAGTCGACGGCCGTCACGGGTCGGACTCAGGATGCCATCGTGGTCGGCTCCGCCGTCGTGACGGTCGATGCTTCCAACTCCAGCTTCGAGGCTCGGGACGCGCACAGCGGTGAGGTCACCTGGACGACGTCGTTCCCAGTAGGTAAGCAGTGCGCTCCCGTCCCGGTGGGCCCACAGCTCTTCGCGATGTGCGCGACGGATGCGGAGGTGGATGCCTTGGAGGTGCGCCACCCCACCCTGTACACGGTCGACCGCGCCTCGGGGACACTGGGCAGGCCCATCGCGGTTAACGGCCCCGCCGTGCCGATGGGCGTCACCAACGGCAGGCTCGTACTCCTTCAGGTACACATGGAGGGAACGGCGCTGGCCGGCTACGACGGGGTGGCGCGGGTCGACCCGTCCTCGCGGAAGGTGACGTACTCCCGACTGGCCAAGACATACGCGGGGACGCCCGGCATGGCGGACGGCACCGTCTATGTGAGCGGGCAGACCGGTCTCGTCACAGCGCTCGACCCCGCGACCGGCCGGAAGAAGTGGTCGCGGCAGACTGGCGTGGAGGGTGCGTCGGGTCCCACTGCGGGAGCCGACGCGCTGTATTTCAGCTCGGCCACCGGCCGGGTGGTCGCGCTGTCGCCGTACGATGGCAAACCCCTGTGGACAACAGACCCGCAGGCCGATGGTTTCACGGGCGAGCAGGGCGCAAGCCCGCGCGTGAGCGTTGCGGGGCGTGCGGTGATCGTAGCCGCGGCCAAGAACACTCTCTTCGCCTTCGACGCGCAGAGGCCGCCGAAGTCGGGCTGACCCGGGCGGCACCGGACGTCGGCCGCTTTCCTTGCCGTGCGGACACCTCAGCGGCGCACTCGGTCGCCTACGCAGCCGACGACGAGGTGTCCTTCCACCTTCCACAGACCCACCTGGATGAGGTCGATGTCGAGGCTCATCGAGGTACCTCCGAGGAGACCCCTGCTTTCAGGCTGGGGAGGAATCGGACTCCTGCGGAGCAGGGCAGGGAAAGACGAATCGCCGCTGGGCGATTCGTTGTCCACCACCCGGATGCCAGCAGGTCGTCACAGGCTGATTTGATAGTTTGTGAGATGTGACGGCCATTCAGGTGAAGCGGGCGTTCAAGTACCGTTTCTGTCCGACCGATGCGCAGGCAGCCGAGTTGTCGCGCACGTTCGGCTGTGTGCGCAAGGTCTACAATATGGCGCTCGCGGCCCGTACCGAGGCGTGGG
>NZ_JBEYTS010000162.1:0-3488 GCF_040643155.1 Streptomyces sp. NPDC047453
GTCACGCGACGGCCCGTCCTCCAACGGCAGAGGACATTACGGGCGAACAGCCGCACCGATCAGCGACCGAAACCCGCTGACGAATCGAGGTCAATGACCACCTGATGGTTGGTGGAGTAGCGGTAATTCTTCGACTGCTCGGCCACATTGTGGTCCCGGGTGGGGACCAGGTGGGTATTTTCGTTCCCCGGTAGGAGTAGTAGACGATCTTTACTGCCCCCGGGTTGAACAGAGTTACCTCGCAGGTGGCGGGCCACCATCCGTCGCTGGTGTTCTTGCGGCGGATTTCCTTCCAGTTGGTTCGCCGATGCTTTCGGCGGAGCCATCCAAAGACCTGCTTCCAGGTGTAGGCCCGCAGGTAGTTGAAGGTCGCCTTCGATGAACCGTGCTTGAATTAGGCGGTCCAGCCCCGCAGCACCTGGTTGAGTTGGTGCAGCAAGGCATCGAGCGGCAGGTTCACGTCCTGCCAGCACAACTTCTTCACCTTGGCCATGATGGAGCGAAGCGCCTTCTTGGCTGGATAGAGGTAGACGAAGTGTTTGCTGGTGCCTCGTTTCCGGTGACGCTGGATGCGCCAGCCGAGAAAGTCGAGACCGTCCTCGATATGGGTGATCAGTGTCTTCTCCCGCGACAGGCGCAGCCCATCGTGGTGAAGAGCACGATCGCGATCTCCTCGCGCAGGGCCTCAGCATCGGCTCGGGTGCCTGAGACCGCCAGGCACCAGTCGTCCGCGTACCGGATCAACCGGTAGTTGGGCAGACCGTGACGGCGGCGCTTCGCCTGCTGGTATTGCTTGACACGAGGTCCGCCCGGCGACTGGGCGATGAACTCGTCCAGCACGGACAGGGCCACGTTGCTCAGCAACGGTGAGAGGATCGATCCTTGCGGGGTACCGGCATCGGTTGCTCTTAGGGCCTTGTCCTCGCCGAGGATGCCCGCCTTGAGGAACGCCTTCACCAAGACCAGAACACGCTTGTCTCTCACGCGCTTTCGCACCCTGTCCATCAAAGCAGGGTGCGAAATTTCGTCGAAACAGGCGGCGATGTCGCCTTCCACGATCCACTCATAGGAACGGGATGTCAGGTGACGGACGTCCGCTACCGCGTCCTGGGCCCGGCGCTTCGGACGGAACCCGTAACTCTGGGGGTGAAAATCCGCCTCGAAGATCGGCTCCAGTACCAGTTTCAAGGATGCTTGGACCACCCTGTCGGTGACCGTCGCGATCCCAAGGCGGCGGAGTTTCCCATTCGCCTTGGGAATGAGTCGCTCACGCACCGGCAACGGGCGGAAACTGCGGTCCTTCAGCGACGACCGCAGTTCGTCGAGGAATCCCTCGGCCCCTCGCTCTGCCTCGATGTAGTGGACGGTTCGCCCGTCCACTCCGGCGGTGCGAGCACCCTTGTTGCCCCGCACCCGAGCCCACGCGACAAGAAGGAACGCGGGATCGGACACGAGATTGAACAGATCGTCGAACCTGCGATGAGGATCACCGCTGGCCCACTGGTGCAGCTTGGTCTGAATCCCCAGTACCCGGCGCTCGGCCCAATACAAGGCCGACTCCAGTTCGTCGGTGTTCACCAACGGCCTCCTGGCATTCCAGTCTCCTCCCTGCTGACTTGCTGGTCCCCTTCGCCATGTACGCACCTCTCGCGCGCTCGGACTACTACGAGACCTCCGCCCCATCCCGCGGCCCTCGGCCGGCGACGGGCCTGCCCTGGACCAAGCTGGCTGCCCGGTCCGGAGGGCGACCGAGGATGGTTCCCACGTTCACTCGATGACCAGTTGACGAGGGAGATGCCCAGCTCTTGCTCCGGCAGCATCGCCACGACTACGCCGCAGTCCTTCATCGTGACCTCCTCACCGACGGCACTACGCGGCTTCGGAGTTGACCGCCAGAGCGGTCACGCACTGCATCCCGGCCCATATCCACCAGGTTGGAGCCGGTTCGTCGCTTACGGAGCTTTGCCACTGGTTCCTCGCGTACACCTTCTCGTCTCGCTTGCCGGACCCGTACCGTCTGGCAGTGCCAGTACGTCCCGGCGTTGTCAGGGCTGCTTCCCACCCTCACCGACGTCCCCCGGATCAGGCTGCCCTCAGCTTCAACCGGACTGCTGCGACAGCCCGGTGGCGGAGTCCTTTCACCCCCGCCCGGTCATCAAGCGCCTCGTGGCGCACGGTGCCGTCCACGATCAGCACCGCGAATCGCTTTCGCGGCTGGAGCGCGAACTTCGGGCCGAGGTGGTCGATGACGCGGTCGGCGCGGACTTCGACACCCCGAAGAGCAGGGCCAGTTGTCGCAGCGTCAGGTTCGTCCGCCAGTACGCTGCCACCAGCAGCACACGGTCCTCCAACGACAGCTTCCAAGGTCGTCCCCGGCCGGAGGCGTCGGCGCCCTCGCGCCGCAGCTGAGCCACCAGCTTGCCGAAGGCGCGCGGGCTCAGCCCGGTGAACGGGGCTATCCAGGGCGGCTCCGACGCCGTAATCACACCAACCACGGCCAAGATCATCGCAGACGTTGCTGCGAACCGATTAAGGAGCCAGTGCGACAGAAACGCTGGCCAGGCGGTCGCGCGATAGAGCGAGGTTTGCGGGGTTGCGAACCGAGTACTCGCCGTCGTTGATGCGGACACCGCGTTCGGTGGTCGTCCAGCGCGCCGGACCCCACAGGCCCTGGGCTTCGAGGAGGGCGGCGGCCAGCGTGTCGGCGGCGTCGGCTCCAGCGCGGGCCCGCAAGGCAGCCGCCAGGCGATCCTTCGCATCGTCCGGTGGGGCGTCGTCGCCGAGGGCGGGCAGCAGGAGCAGCAAGCGGGCGTGGGAGTCTGTGGTGGTGCCGCCGGGCAAGGCGTTGCCCGCCGCTGCGACCAACTCCGGCCAGGACAGGCCGGGGCCCATGAAGTGGCCTTCCTCCGTGGCGAGGAGCTCGACCCGATCCCAGTCGGGGTGGTGCAGGAGATAGTCGACGCCCTCGTCCTCCTCGAACGTGCGGTAGACGATATGAAGGCGGTGGCCGGCCCATAGTGGGATGGTGAATGTGGGCCAGTCGGCCTGCTCGAACAACCGGCGCTGGAAAGCTCCGGCCGCCTCGTAGTCGGCTCCGTACAGCAGCTCCTCCACGTCTGTGCTGTCCGCCCAGTTGTGGAGGTGTACCAGCCAGAACGATCGCTCGTTCAGCAGCTCAGGCCGGTGAGTGAACGGCTCATCGCCGTAACCCGGCAACCGGGCAGGGTGCAGATCCGCGCTGTTCGTCACAGAGGTCATCATGCCGCCCGGCGTTGCTGAGACGATAGTTCGATAGTTACGGGACAGCTCTTAGTACTGCAACCGCATCTGGGGTGACGATCAACGGCGTCTGTCGTTGATGTGACTGTGTGCTGATGGGTTGACGGTCGAGCGGGTTGAGTCGTGGTCCGAGGGGATGGCCGGGCTGCATGCCCGGTTCGCCCACCGTTTTGGCAGGTCCGAGCCGCGCGAGCGTGCACTGGACTACC
>NZ_JBEYTS010000163.1:0-3392 GCF_040643155.1 Streptomyces sp. NPDC047453
GACGCTAAACGCCTCGCCGAGCGCAGGTAAGACCAGGACTTTGGTCCCGGCACAGCGCGTTGAAGCAGGAACCCACCGAGACGGTCAGCCGGCCGCGGCAGGAATCCCCGTCCTTCAGGACGTCAGGGTTTGTTCGGCCCAGATGGTCTTGCCGGTGGGGGTATGGCGGGTGCCCCAGCGGTCGGCGAGTTGGGCGACGAGGAGGAGGCCGCGTCCGCCTTCGTCGTAGACGCGGGCGCGGCGCATGTGGGGGGTGGTGCTGCCGGTGTCGGAGACTTCGCAGATGAGGGTGGTGTTGTGGTGGATCATGCGGAGCTGGACGGGGGGTTTGCCGTAGCGGATGGCGTTGGTGACGAGTTCGCTGACGATGAGTTCGGTGATGAAGGCGGCGTGGGTCAGTCCCCACGTGGTGAGCTGGGCGGTGGCATTTTGGCGGGCGTGGGCGACGTCGGCGGGGTGGGGTTGCAGGTCCCAGGCGGCGACGCGGTCGGCGCTGAGGGCGTGGGTGCGGGCGAGGAGCAGGACGATGTCGTCGTCGGGGCGGTGGGTGAGGGTGGCGGTGAGGACGTGGTCGCAGACGGTGTCGAGGGTGTGGGCGGGGCGGACGAGGGCGGCGAACATGTTGTCGAGGGCTTCGTCGATGTCGTGGTCTCGGGGTTCGAGGAGGCCGTCGGTGTAGAGGGCGAGCAGGCTGCCTTCGGGTAGTTCGGTCTCGGTGGCCTCGAACGGCAGGCCGCCCAGGCCGAGCGGGGGGCCGGCGGGGACGTCGAGGAGGTAGGCGGCGGCGTCGGGAGTGACGACGGCGGGCGGGGGGTGGCCGGCCCGGGCGAGGGTGCAGCGGCGGGTGACGGGGTCGTAGACGGCGTAGAGGCAGGTGACGCCGATGCCGCCGGCGCCTTCGGGGGCGCCTTCGGGGGTGGCTTCGTCGGCGGAGAGGCGGATGACGAGGTCGTCGAGGTGGGTGAGCAGTTCGTCGGGCGGCAGGTCGACGTCGGCCAGGGTGCTGACCGCGGTGCGCAGCCGGCCCATGGTGGCCGAGGCGCGGATGCCGTGGCCGACGACGTCGCCGACGACGAGGGCGACGCGTGCGCCTGACAGCGGGATCACGTCGAACCAGTCGCCGCTGACGCCGGTCAGGGGGTCGGCGGGCAGGTAGCGGGAGGCGATCTCGAGGGCGGCCTGCTCGGGCAGGGTCCGCGGGAGCAGGCTGCGCTGCAGGGTCATGGCGGTGGTGCGTTGGCGGGTGTGGCGCCGGGCGTTGTGGATGCTCAGGGCGGCCCGGGCGGTGAGCTCCTCGGCCAGTTGCAGGTCCTGGGGGGTGAAGGGGGCGGGGTTGTGGTGGCGGCTGAAAAGGGCGGCGCCCAGGGTGGTGCCTCGGGCGCGCAGCGGCACCACCATGAGCGAGTGTGTGCCCCACTCGCGGATCCGGGCCGCTCCTGGGTCCTGGCCGGCCCACCGGGCAAGGGTGGGGCCGGTCATCTCGTAGAGCGCCCCGCGGTCTTTTGTCAGGCATTGGGCCACTGGGGACAGCGCGGGGTAGGTGCTGGACTCGCCGACGGCGACTGGGGACTCGGGGCTTCCTTCCAGGACTGAGCGCACGGCGGCGCGGCGCATGGTGACCGGCCCGGCCAAAGTGGTGGCGTCCGTCTCCTCACCGCGCGCGGGGAGCAGGTCGAGGGCGGCGAAGTCCGCGAGGCGGGGGACGGCGACGTCGGTGAGTTCCTGGGCTGTGCGGGCGATGTCCAGGGTGGTGCCGATACGGGCGCCGGCCTCGTTCAGCAGCATCCGCTCCCTGTCCGTGTGCTCCTCGTGCCCCTGGTACGCGGTCAGGCACACGCCCCGCAGCCGGCCCGCTCCGTCGCGCAGCGCGGTCAGCGACACCGGCCGGCCGCTTTCTGGGCCGTCAGCGCATCCGGCATGGGCGGTGGGGAGGAAGGCCTCGGTCCACTGCGGCTCGCCGTCCTGGAGCACCCGGCGCATCCGCGCCTGGATCTCCTCGCCCGCGGGGTGCGGCGTGATGTCCACCAGGCGCAGCCCGCGCATCTCGGCCTCGGTGAGCGAGAGGGCGCGCTCCATGCCGGTGTTCGCCGCGATGAGCCGCAGATCCGTGCCGAAGACGGCCAGGGTGCAGGGGGACTGGGCGAACGCCCACTCCTTCAGCTCCCCCAGCCCGCCCGGCTCCTCCTCCTGCCCCCGCTCGCCCGGTGCGCCCGGTGTGCCTTGCGGGCGGTTTTCGGGGTGCGGCGGCGGGCTGGTCACGGCGCAGAGAAGGAGCCACTCGGTGGCCGCACCGCCGGTGGGGGTGCGGCGGTGGGCGAGCAGGTGCTGTTCGAGGCGGCGGCCGTCCTGGTGGCGCAGCACCACGGTGCCGTTCCACCGGTTCTTGCCGGCCGCCTGGTGCCCGGCCGCCCGGCGGGCGGCCTCGCCGGTGTCGTCGGCGAGCAGGCGGGTGGCGGGGCGGCCGATGATCTGTGAGGGCTCGTAGCCGAGCAGGCGCCGGGCGCCCTCGCCCCACCCCGTCACGATGCCGTGTTCGTCGACGGTGGCCGTGGCCGTGACGGTGGCGGTGCGGGGCGGCTCGAGCGGGGCGTCCGCCTCGCCCGGCCGTTCACCAGGAGGAGTGGGAAGGTGCTCCATCGGCGCTCATCTCGCCTCGCTCGTTCCTCGGCCGCTGTTCCCGGGGGAACCTCCGCGGCCAGGGCCCTACTGACAAGCATGATCCTGCGGGGCAGGAAGCACCAGCACGGCGCTCGCGGGCCAGGCGGGCGCGCGGACCGCCCGCGGTGGGCGGTGCGCTGTGTGCGGGGCGGGGTGCCGAGGGTGGTTCTGTACGTCACCGACATGGGCAGATAACGGAAATTTCAGAAAATGTGCGACGGCGTGGAACCGGCCCGAGCCTGCCTGTGTCCGTTAGGGGCAAATGCCCACATTTCGACATCCGTGTAACTCCGAAGATGTGGGCCGGGACGACCGGACCGATGCGCCGAAGGAAAGCCGCCATGAACCTCGCACCCGCCCTGTACGCCAAAGCCCCCACCCCCGCCTCTGCCTTCGCGTGCGGGCCGGCCGCGCTGGCCCCGCGTGAGCGCGAGGCGCTGCAGCACATCGCCGCCGGGCACACCTACGTGCAGACGGCCCGGCGCATGGGGCTCTCGAAACACACCGTCGATGCGTATCTGCGCCGGATCCGAACCAAGCTCGGCATCAGCAACACCGCCGAGCTCACGCGCCTGGCCGTCTCCCTGGGCCTTTGACATCCTCCCCTCCCGGAAGGGAGGGGGATTCCTGGCTCAGGCTGCTCTACCTTTCTGCCGGGCCTGCCCCAGCCATTCGTAGGGTTTGGGGACCCAGGGGAGCCGGGTGTGGCTTTCATGACGCTGCCGACCATGGCT
>NZ_JBEYTS010000164.1:0-3275 GCF_040643155.1 Streptomyces sp. NPDC047453
CCTCGCGGAACTCCGCGTCGTACCGTTGGCGCTTCTCTGCCATGACCCCAACTTCCCCTGCAGTCACGGTCTTCACGCTACGAGGGGAACCTCAGCAGACCGGATCCGCAACAAGCGGGTGAAGGAACGCACCGGGAAGGAAGTCGACACCAGCGACATCGTCAAGGGCTACGAGGTCGGCGAGGGCGAGTACGTCCGGGTCGAGCCGGACAGCTGACCAGATCGCGCCCGGTCGCTCCCAGACCATCGACATCAGCGACTTCGTCGACCTCGACCGGATCGAGCCGGTCTACTTCGAACCGTACCTGCTACATCGCCCCGCGCGGCAAGGAGTACACCAAGGTCTACGAGCTGCTGCGCGCCGCGCTGACTGAAGCGAACAAGGTGGGCGTCGCCACCTTCGTCATGCGCGGCAAGCAGTACCTGACCGCCCTACGAGCCGAGGACAAGGTCCTGGTGCTGCAGACGCTGCACTGGCCGACGAGGTCCGCGACCCAGGCAGAGGACTGCCCGAGATGCCCTCTGGCCGGGCCGGGCGCGGCAAGGAACTTCAGCGGCGCTGCAGCTGGTCGAATGCCCTCAGCGGCGACTGGGAACCCGCCCGCTACCACGACACCCACCAGGAGCATGTGCGGGAGCTGGTACAGGCGAAAGCCGAGGGCCAGGAGGTCGCCCTGGCAGCGGAGCCACCCACCGCAACCAACGTCGTCGACCTCATGCAGGCCCTGCAGGGCAGCCTGGGCCGCCGGTACTGGCCGCGGTGAGCAACCGGCCGCCGCGCGGACGACACCGTCCAGCCGCCGCAAGACCGCGCGCCCGTCGACGGAGAAGACGGCGAAGAAGACGGCGTCCAGGAAGGCCCCGCCGAAGCAGGCACGTGCGTCGACGAGAGATCGCGGACGCAGCACGGGCAAGAACGAGTTGCAGAAGCTGAGCAAGGCGGAGCTGTACCAGCGGGCGACCGAGCAGGACCTTTCCGGCCGATCGAAGATGAGCCGCGAGGAGCAATCGACGCCCTCGTACGCACGGGGCACCGCCGCAAGAAAAGCGACGCCTGACCCTCACCGGCCTCGGACGGCCCGCAACATCCACGGCCGCTCCTCGATGACCAAGTAGCAGTTGGAGAAAGCGCTCGGCCGCTGGCGGCAGCGACTGACTTTCTCTCTGGCTGCCTCACTGCATCGAACAGGGCCCCAGTGGGGTGCTACCCGCCGTTGCGCGGGCAGGCTTCCGGTGTGACGGTGAAGGTACAAACTCGCGGATTCGGCGGGGACTGCGTCCACGCAGGCAGACGAGTTCTGTGGGACCGCCCCTACGCCACGGAGGCCACGTGGACAGCCACGCCGACAAGCTCTCCGGCGCGGTTCAGGAGCTGGAGAACCCCGATCGGATCAGGCAGCTGGAGACCCAGGTCTTCCAGCTTCAGCAGGCAGTCACCTCGCACGCAGTGATCGACCAGGCGATAGGCGTCATCGTGGCCGTCGGGCGGATGACGCCCGACGAAGCATGGGACGCCCTGCGTGAGACCTCGATGTGTACGAACATCAAGCTGCGTCACGTAGCGGAGCTTGTGATCACCTGGGGCCAGGGCGGAAGAGATCTGGCGGCGGACGTTCGATGCGAACTCTCGCGAAGGGTCAAGCGCCAGGCCCTGCAGTGATCGATCGGTCCTGCACGCGGCCTCTGAGTTCCCGCGGCCATGGGTGACAAACGACCGCATGGAGTGGACCCCGGCGGGCACCCGCAACCCTGGGACGGCGCACCTTGCAACCGGTGGAATGTTGAAGTCGGTGACACCGCGATGGCTACGAAGACTCACAGGAAGTCCGGAAGGAAGCCGGCCGGAGCCACGGACAAAGCGGTGGTACGCGCCCTGCTCGACCGGCAGGAGCGGACGTACGCGGCGCAGGCCGGCATCCGGCTGCGCAATACCCCGGCCCCGCTCTACCAGACGCTGGTGCTGGCGATACTCCTCAGCGCCCGCATCAGGGCCGACATTGCGGTGGCTGCGGCCCGTGCGTTGTTCGATGCCGGGATGCGCCACCCGCGGTCGATGGCGAAGGCGTCGTGGCAGGAACGCGTAGACGCCCTCGGCAAGGGCGGCTACCGCCGCTACGATGAGCGCACCTCCACGATCCTTGGCAGGGGAGCTGAGCTGCTGCTCGAACGCTGGGGCGGTGATCTGCGCCGGCTGCGCGAGGAACCTGACCCGAAGAAGGCGCTGCTGGACATCCCCGGGATCGGGCCCACGGGGGCCGACATCTTCCTGCGCGACGTCCAGGGCGTCTGGCCGGAGTTCGCCCCGTACATCGACCGCAAAGCCCTGGACGGCGCCCGACGGCTCGGGCTGCCAGCCTCGCCCGAGAAGCTCGGCGGCCTCGTCGCCGGCCGCGACATGGGTCGCCTGGCGGACGGTCTGGTCCACGCCGCGCTCGACAAGCCGCTCGCCGACGAGGTGCTGGCCGCCGCCAAGGCCGCCTGACACCGCACGACCTACGAAGCCACTCCCATGTGCGTGCGACTCCTGATCCTCGACCATCCCCGAGTCCGGTTGCTCCTCCGGCACCCCGTCATCGCATGCGCCAGTGCGAGTCGACGTGTGGGCCTGTTGCGCGGTCGGTGGTGGACGGACGCAGGCTGACGGAGGCCGAACGGCGTTCCCCGCTCGAGATCGAAACCCGGCTGCGGCAGGAGGCACGGACACTCGCCTGGATAGCCAGTCTTGTGCGGGGAGTTGCGGCGCCGCAGGGGAAGGTTACCTGCGTGCTTCAGCGGCGTCCCCAGGGGATCAGCGAGGGGGAAGTCCGGGTGGACGTTCACGCCTCGACACGCATGTCGGCGGTGTGCGGCACCGCCCGGTGCCCGCTCACGCCCCGCCGCCGAGGAATAGTCGGAGGACAACATGTGTAGGCGCGGCAGCGGCCGGCCGGCCCGGCGCCGACGCGGCACGCCGCCTGGGGAACGGTCCGCGGCTGCGTGGATCTTGTCCCACAGCACCGCACGGCCTGGGCCCCGAGGGCCGGCGGTCCGTGTGAACACCTCCAAACGCACGTAGTGGCAGCACCCTGGCGGAGCACGGTGAACAACTCCAAGGATCGGTGAGCAGTCGGCCACGGCGTTCGGCTCGCGCGGACGCCATCGGGGCCTTGTGGACCGTACGATCACGCAACGGCTTGGCGTCTCTCGACGACGGCCGAACGCTGACCCTCTGACGGCGGATCAAAAGTGACCCACTTGGTGATCTTCGTCTGACTCTGGCCTTGGTGATCAAGGTC
>NZ_JBEYTS010000165.1:0-3176 GCF_040643155.1 Streptomyces sp. NPDC047453
CTAGTAGGACTCCGTTAGGTTGCTCTGGTTCTTGGGTTTGGGCTGGTGGTGGACGTTCTGGGCAGCGGGCGGTGGCAGGTGGTGCAGGTGCCGGTCCAGCAGTTCAGCAGGTCTTGGATGGTGTCGAGGATCTGGTAGAGGGTGAGTCCGCTGTATCGGCTTTTGGGATCAGGCGCTGTTCCGTGAGGAACGCGTGGGCGGCGGTGACCAGGGTGACGTGGTGGTGCCACCCGGTCCAGGAGCGGCCCTCGAAGTGGTCCAGGCCCAGGCCGTGCTTGAGTTCCCGGTAATCGTGCTCGATGCGCCAGCGGATCTTGGCCAGGCGGACCAGTTCAGCCATCGCGCGGAGGGCACGCGGGTGTGCGTCGGAGCCGTACCCGGGCCTTCGGGATCAGGCGGCCGCGTGCCGGGACCCGGATACGACTGACGGGCGTCCGGGCCGGTCGGCAGGCCCGCGACGCCCGACGGCGCACGGAGTGGCTCAGGACGTCTACGTCTTGTTGTCCAGCATCCGCTGCATCATCTGGACCTGGGCGTACTGGGTGGCCATCATGTCGGTCGCCCACTGCTGCAACGTCTCGTCGGTGCCGTTGGTCAGCACGTCCGTCAGCATGTCGATCGCACCGTTGTGGTGCTTGATCATCAGCCGTAGGAACAGCACGTCGAAGGCGTTGCCAGTCGACGCGGTCAGCTGGTCGAGCTCCTCGGGGGTGGCCAACCCCATCTCCTCGACCATCATCGGATCCTGCATCATCTCCTCGTACGACTGCTGGGGATCCGTCTGCTCGAGGCCGTTCCACTCCTGCCACGACTGCATCATATAGATCTCGAGGCCCTGCTCGACGTCGATCCGGTCGGCGAGCGAAAGCACCGCGCTGTCGCTGGACCTCGACGGGGCCAGCCGGCTCAGGATGAGCGCCTGCTGGTGATGCGGGATCATCATGGCGACGAAGTCCGCATCGGCGTTGTTCGACTCGACCTGCGGATTCGTCGACGTCGGGGCGGGGTCACCCGCCGTGGCCTGGGGCGTCTGCCCAGCCTCCGCGCCGGCGGGCACGGTTGCGACGCCGAGCAGGCAGGCGGCTGTCAGCAGCACACTTGCAACTCTGCGGTACCTCACTATGCGCCTGTTCCCTTCTGCTTCGCCACGCGGCGCCCTGGGAGCCACGCACGCTGCGGGCTGAACTTGTGGTGTGGGTGCGGCCCCGGCGGACGTGCCGCCCGCCGGGGCCATGGGCGGAATCAGGGCTTGTAGCTGTACTGGGTCTGCGGGTTCATGAAGTCCAGCCGGACCCGGTTGGCGCTGGCCGGCGCTCCGGTGAGCTGGAGCACGTCCAGGCCCTTGGTGATGTCACTGGAGTAGATGCGACCGTTGTACCAGTACGCCGACCAGGAGCCGCCGGTCTGCAAGGTGTCTTTGGACAGCGGGCCGCGCTCGAAGTAGCCGATCTCCTTCGGGTGGTCGGGGTCGGTGAAGTCGATGACCGACACGCCGCCCTGGTACCAGGCCTGCACCATCATGTCGCGGTGCTTGGCCGGGATCAGCGAGCCGTTGTGGGCGACGCAGTTCTCCGTCTTCTGCTGCATGCGCGGAATCTTGAAGTAGCTGCGGAACACCAGCTCGCGGTTGTCGCCCTCGCCCTTGATGTCGAAGATGGCGTCGGCGCCGCGGTTCGGCCCGATCTGCTCGTTGCAGGTCGGCGCGCCGCCGCCCCCGAGCTCATCGGTGAAGACCACGCGGTTCCCGTCGTTGGTGAACGTCGCCGAGTGCCAGAAGGCGAAGTTCGCGTCGGTGGCGCTGGTGATCACGTACGGCTTGGTGGGATCCGAGATGTCGATCAGAGCACCCTCGCCCATGCAGGCGCCGGCGGCCAGATGCTTCTCGGGGAAGACGGTGATGTCGTGGCAGCCTGCGGTGGCGCCTGCGCCGCCGTCGGGGAAGAGTACGGGCGTGGCGACCACGGACGCGGAGTCCGGGGCGTCCAGGGGAACCTTCACGATCGAGATCTTGTCGTGCGGAGGCTGGCAGTGCGGGAACGCCGGGGACGGGCCGTACGAGGAGATGTAGAGGTAGGCCGTGTCTCCGCCGTCAGCGGGAACGTACGTGTGCGTGTGGGAACCGCAGTCGGTCCGCACCGACTTCACGTACTTGGGGTTCTGCTTGTCGCTGATGTCGAAGATGCGGATGCCTTCCCAGGCGTTCGGGTTGGCCGCATTGGAGTTCGTGCTCGCACAGGACGGATTCGACTGCGGAGTGTCGACCGACACGAACAGCAGCTTCCCGTCCTCGGAGACGGTGGGGTCGCCCTGGCCGCCGTTGCACGCCGTCTGGGAGACGGTCTCCGGCTTCGTGGGGTTCTGGATGTTGTAGATCGTGAACCCGGCGTAGGTGCCCTGAATGGCGTAGTTGCCGTAGAACGCCAGGTCGCTGTGGGTGGCATTGGCGAGCGGACCCTGCCTCGGGACGTTCGCCAGGGGCTTGATGTTCGCACTGTGTGATATCTCGTCGACGCCGAGGTCACGGTCTTGGGCGGTGGACGGGCCGACCATCCCGAACGACGTGACTATGAGTACGCCGGCGAGGACGGCCGCCTTGAGTGTGCGGCGTGCTCTTCGCGCGAATGTCGAGCCTTGCAATGCAGGGCCTCCTGTCACGAGGGGCGTTACGGACCCACGCAATATAGGAGACGTGTCATGATCACATCAATCCATGGTCATGACACGCCTGGGATCAACTCAACCTACCCGCCCACAGGTTGACGCGACAGGGGGCGTGGAGCCGCGAACGCCGCGGCCCCCGTCCGGCAGGGGACAGGGGCCGCGGGGTTCGCGGGAAACCGCGAGGAACAGCGGCGAGCACCTCGGCCCCAGGTACGAGCACTGTAACCGCTCTGCCACAGGCCACCAAGACAGCCAGGGATAGATCACCCGAGCTTCCCAAGCTGATGGCTCAGCGGCTGGCAGTAGGCATGCAATGGGTCGCGATCAGCGGCATCGTGCCATGCACGAGACCGGGGCCAACGGGTTGGGCCTGGGCTGGTCGGTGCACTACCACTCTCACGGGACCGGTCTCACCAGGTTCTGAGAGGGCGTTAAGTCCCGTTCCTGATGATGTGGTGTCGCCCGTTCGTGGGTGATGGGACGGTTCCGTCCTCGTGTCATGTCGTGTGCATGAT
>NZ_JBEYTS010000166.1:0-3072 GCF_040643155.1 Streptomyces sp. NPDC047453
CGTTTTTTTTTTCCTTTATTACTTATTCTTCTTTTTTTTTTTTGTTTTTTTTTTTTTTTTTGTTTTATCTCCTCTATTTTTCCGTGTGGTGGTGTGCTCTTTTGTTCTCTATTCATCAGTCCCCCAACGACCTGTGACCCCCACGCCCGGGTCGCCGCGGGCCCCCTTGCATCACGGTTGAGTACCGAGCCGGAATTGTGGCTTCCATCACGGCCGACGTGATCTTGCCCTGGTGAGATCGCCGGATGCTCGGCTTCCTCGTCCGTCTCCTGCCCTTTTGGGTCCGCGAGCCCCTGCTCGTCGTGGTCGGGTCGGTGTTCGGCGTCCGCATCATGTATCTCGCCGCGGTCGAGAGGGAATGGGTCCCGGCCGGGATCGGCACCGTGTGGTGAGGGTGAACACGGTGTGGCCGCTGGGCCGGTCCCCTGTCGGCACACGGCGGGCCTGGCGCAAGCGCGAGGAACTGCAGCGATGGGTGAACGGGAAACAGGGGCCGAAGTGGTGGGAGATCGCGCCCGCGTTCGCGGCGGTCCTCACCGTGATCGGGTTACCCCTGGTCGGTCTCGGCTGGCTGTGGTCCCGGGTCGGCTGGTGGGCGGCGCTGCTCGCGGCAGCAGCCCTCGCGTACGCAGTCCGGGCCGCGGTGCGCCAGCGGCGGGCCGTGCTCACGCGGCGCCAGCGGCAGGCGAGGTGCTTCTCCCTCCCCGAGATCGACGTCTCCGACGACCGAAGGTTCCGGGCGATCGTCGGGCGGCTGCTGCTGCGCGACGGCTGGACGCAGGTCCGCGGGGTGCGCATCAGCCGGGAGGTGGTGCACCTGGTCGGCAACGGCCCAGGCGGACGCCAGCTCGGCGTGGCCTTCGAGCGAGGTATCGACCGCGCGGGGCAGATCGGGGGACGTGCGGCCCTGCGCCCGGTGCGCGGTGCTCCGCAACTGCCGACTGCTACCGCGCCGGGCGTCCGGCCGCTGTTCCTGGTGGTCAGCTCCGGAACGTTCGCCCGTGAGCGGGTGGTGTGGGCGGCCCGGCACGGGGGTGCGGCTCGTCGACCGGGCACTGCTGGAGCGGTAGGCAGCCGGCGAGGACCTGGCGGTGCTCCTCGACCTGGGCCTGGACCACGCCCACTCGGACGCGTCGTAACCGGACGGGACATGACGAAGGGCCCGGGATCTCCTCCCGGGCCCCTGCTGTCGACGTGCCCGGGTCAGCTGCTGTGCCGGGGCAGGCACTGCTCGGCCAGCTGCTCCACGGCCGTGACCCGGGCAGCGTCCCATCCGGGCTGGGGAGAGAGGCCGGTCAGCATTCCGCGCAGCTTCTTGGCCTCGACTACGGTGACGCCGTGCAACTCGGTGCGCCCGCGCGGCGCGGCCTTCGCCCCGTGCACGGCAAGGATCAGGCGGACCGGCACCCCCAGCACCTTCGCGGCCTGCTCCGCCTCCCACACCACGGTCTGCAGCGCCCGGGTCTGGTCGTACCGGCCGTAGCGCAGCAGCCCGCCGGTGATGGTGATGCGGGACTCCTTCGACCGCCAGTTCTTGCTGTCGACCAGCGCCACGCCGAACAGTCCAGCGACCAGGTGGTCGAGGTTGGCCTTCGACCCGGGGATGGCCCGGTCGTGCAGCACGGCGTAGCCGCGGCGGGCGAGGGGCGCGAGCAGCCGGGCCGTGGCCTCCTCGCCGTCGGCGCCGGACGTCCAGCTGTTGTGCTGGCGGCGGTAGGTCTGGCGGATGCCGTAGGCGAGGACGGCGGCGGCGACCAGGGCGCCGACCTGCCACACGGTGACGGTGCCGGCGGCCCACCCGATGACGGCGGCGGTTGCGGCGGTCAGCGGCAGTGCCCACTTCGCGCGGCGGTGCTGGGCGGCGCGCTCGGCCGCGCGCTGTAACTCGCCCTGGCGGCGGGCGCTGGCTCCAGCCCCGCCTCGGCGACCTGGTGTGCGTCATGTCGTCCCCTCCTGCTGGTCGTGGTCGTCGGTGACGAGAGTGGTCTGCAGGTGGCCGCGGAATGCCAGCCGGTCCATGAGCAGGGCGCGCGCCTCCTCGCAGCCCTGGGCATGCTGGACAAGGTCGTCGTCGTCCATGCGGACCTGGTCCGTTGGCGGAGTGTGTTGTCCCGTGATCCATCAGCGTGTCGGTGTCGTCCGGGGCCATCGCGGGGTCCGCCGGTTCGGCGGTGCCAGTGTCCGCGGCGAGCTCGTCGGGCGCGTCCTCGGTGGGTTCGCTGTCGCTCAAGGCGGGGCCGGTGCCCTCGGGCGGGGCGTCTGTGGTGTTCTCGTCGTCCTCTTCCCACGGCTTGTCGCCCGCAGGGAGGGCCTTGATGGCGAATCCGTATCGTCTGTTCACGGGGCGGAGGATGGCCACGTGAGGAGCTAGTGTCGCGGGCCGACGCGAACCTGTTAGAACCGCTGAAACTGACGGTGCGTCCAAGAAGACAAGTCTCAAAGCATGTGAGGTTCAGTGACCCGTTCTCGTCCGCGATTGCGTATACGGCAAGTTGCCCCTCGTCCGCCTATGCCGCAGCCACAGCCACAGCCACCAACGCCGACACCCCAACCACTTGGCACCGTTGACCGGTTACTCAGGTGGTACAGGCGGGCCGACTGGGCCAAGCACACGGCTGTGGTGGCTGCTGCGGTAGCGGCCGCGAGTCTCGCCGTAACCGCGTGGGGAACCTACAAGTCCGCCCAGGTTGCAGACGATCAGCTCGCCCAGTCCCGCGATGCCAACGAAAAGGAAGCCAAGGCCCAGGCATCACGCATCTCGTGGTGGATTGAGAGCTCTGACGCGCAGGACTTGGTCTTTGCGAACCGGTCGTTGGACCCCGCCTGGATATGGCTGTACATCCAAACCGGCGACCAGATCAGAACGGACACGGGCGAGCTACTCCAAGCCGGAGAGCTACCTCCCTGCACACGCATCAGCATCCCCGTGATCCGGGTGTCGACGACAGTCTCCGAGGTTTACAAGCCGAAGTCGACCCCTAGTAGACTGTCGCAGCTAATATTTGGGATAGAGATGGCGCAGTTTGATGCGTGCATCGTGGGTGGTGAATTGCCAGTCCACCTGACGCTGGT
>NZ_JBEYTS010000167.1:0-2501 GCF_040643155.1 Streptomyces sp. NPDC047453
GTCGAGATCTGTCAAGCACAGTGCACTCATGGAGTCTGTTGCTCTGTTGTCTCGGCGGTCTCGGTCCAGATGCGGCGGCTGTACCAGCCAGGCGGACGGGTGCGGCGTTCGCGGAGTTCGGCGAGGTCTTGCTGGTCGGCGTGGGCGATGAGGCGGTGGGGCCAGCAGCTCTCCCGGCGGGTGGTGATCCAGCCGCGGTTGATCCAGGCATAGAGAGTGGAGGTGGTCATGTCCAGCTCGGCGGCCAGGTGCTTGAGCCACCATTCGTCCGGGCCGGGTTCCTCGCCGGGTGGTGCGGGGCGGTGCCGGTGGACACGGCCTGCGGGGCAGGCGAGGCGGCGCATGAGGTCGCGGACGGTGGCTGCGGAGATCCGCTTGCCGCCCTTCGCGGGTCGGAAGCCCTCGGCTTCCAGGCGGTGGGCGATCCCGGTGGCTCCGATGCCCTGGCCTGCGAGTTCGCGGATCCGATCGGTCAGTTGTGGGTAGTAGCTGAGCTGTTCCAGTCGCTGGACCGGGCGGATGACCTCTCCCGCTGTAGTGGTCCCGCCGGCCCAGACGATCGTGACCTTCACCCGCTCGCTGGTGCCGAGCACGGTGACGACGACCTTGTCGACGACCGCGCGGATGATCTCCTTGCGGTCCGCTGTCGTGGTGCTGTGCGCACGCCACAAACCCTCGATGTCGCCGGCCAGAGCCGTGATGGTCTGCCGCTCGGCCGGGGTGAGGATGTGCGGACTGCTGCGGGTGAAGCGGTCGTAGTCCTCGCGGAGCCGCTGCTGGGCGGCGAGTGCGTCCTCCCACTCCTTCTCCAAGTGGCGCACGACCAGGCGGTTCTCCGGTTCGGCGAGGTGGTGGCTGCGGCGGGCCCGGTCGGCGTCCTGCGCGGCGCGTTCCAACCGTTGCGACCACAGTCGTTCCAGCTCGGCTCGCTCAGCCAGGACCTGGTCAGCGGCGCGCAGGGACACCTCGACGGCGGCGGGCGTCAGTGCCGCGAGGACCTGTTGCTCGACGAAGGCGTCCACGCAGGCGGAGTTGAGCAGCTGGCAGCTCTTCTGGGCGCCGTAGTTGGTCACGTCCCGGGCGCACACGTACTCGGGCAGGGCCTTGCTGTGCTGGGTGTGGTAGCGCACGGTCATGCGCCGATTGCAGCGTCCGCAGTGCACCAGCCCGGCCGTGAGTGCGGGGCCGCCTCGTACCGCGCCCATGGCTTCGGCGCGGGCGCGGTTGGCCGCCAGTCTCGCCTCGTTCGCCTCGAACTGGGCGACGGTGATGTAGGCGGGCAGGAGATTCGGGATCATTACATGCCATCCGTCCCGGGAGCGGACGACCCGTCCGGTGCTCGGTCGGGCCGGGTCCTGGCGGCGCGGGTCGACCCGGCGCCGCCCGTAGGCGTAGATGCCGGCATAGGCGGGATTGTGCAGCAGGGTCTGGAGCGTCATCCGGTTCGGCCTTCGCCATTCCAGGGTGCCCTTGTCCGGCCCCTCCCGCAGCCGGATGCCCAACTGGATGTCATGGTCGACGAGATAGCGCAGCACACCGTGCAAAGTGCCGAGCCGCTCGAACTGCGCGAAGATCAGACGGATCACGGTCTGCACCTGCTCGTCCGGGTCCAGGACGACCTCCCCCGACGGGCGGCGGACGTAACCGCTGGGCAGAGGAAAGGCCAGCTCGCCGCGGCGGGCCTTGTTCAGGCGCCCGCTCCACATCCGTTGCTTGATCAGGTGAAGTTCGGCCTCGCTCATCGTGCCCTTGAGCCCCAGCAGCAGCCTGTCGTTGTACTCGGCCGGGTCGTAAACCCCATCGGTGTCCGCCAGTACCGCACCCGACAGGGCGCACAGCTCGATCAGCTGGTACCAGTCCTTGCCGGAGCGGGCCAGACGGGACATCTCGATCCCCAGCACGAGACCGACGTGGTCCAGCCCGATCTCGGTGACCAGCCGCTGGAAGCCGGTGCGGGCGACCGCACTCGACCCCGACTTGCCCAGGTCCTCGTCGATCACCAGGACCCGATCCGCCTGCCAGCCGAGCGCGACCGCCCGGTCCACCAGTGCGTACTGCAACCGGGTCGACTCCTGATGGTCGACGAGCTGCTGGCGGGTGGACTGGCGGATATAGATCACCGCGAGTCGCTGCAGGTGACGGTCGTCGACCTTGCTGCCGGGCCGCTCCCACGGCATCACCGAGGTCATCGCCGGCCCCGCTCACTCGCCGTCGCGGCGGCCGACAACGCGCGGCTCGCCAGCCGCACCAACTGCCTGACCACCGCCTGCCGGTTCACCTCCGGCAGCGCTGCCCACACCCGCCCGTCCGGCACCGCCGGAATCGTCCTCTGGGGCCGACGTCACTGTCGTCGCGCATGACGACCTGTTCCCCTCGTCGCTCAGCCGACCCCGCAACCGTCGGGCCACAGCAGCCAACCGCTGCAGGCCCTCACGGCCGATTATCGCTGCCCGCTCACCGCCTTGACTATCCATAAGCGCAGTGTGGTTGGCCGATGGAGC
>NZ_JBEYTS010000168.1:0-2027 GCF_040643155.1 Streptomyces sp. NPDC047453
ACCGACGACACCGCCCTGCCCACCGAACTCAGCGCATAGCCTCAAAGACGAGATCACCGAGTGGCCGTCGATACACCACTCCAGCGGACGTGACCTCGCCATGCGGCGCCCACGAGCAGGGCTGACACTCGGAAATATGAACACGACGGACATGTCATCGCGTGACTCTTCGAACCCACACGGGGCACCGGACGCCGACGTTCTGGTGGTCGGGGCCGGTCCTACCGGCCTCCTGCTCGCGGGTGACCTCGCCAAGTCCGGAGTCGATGTCACGCTGCTGGAGCGACGCGACCACGAATCCAATCTGAGCCGCGCCTTCAGCCTTCATGCGCGAACCCTGGAGCAGTTCGACGCCCGAGGCCTGGCCGACGGACTCCTCCGTATCGGCACGCCGACCCGGGCGCTGCGTCCGTTCGGCCGTCTCAGTATCGACTTCTCCAGGCTGCGAACGCGCTTCCCTTTCATCCTCACCATTCCTCAGTGGCAGGTCGAGCGGGCCCTGCTGCACCGGACCGAGGAAGCGGGAGCCACCATCCTCAGTGGGGCTCGGGTCACCGGGCTACGGCAGGATCCGGACGGTGTCGACGTGGACGTGCGCCAATCCGACGGCACCATGGCCACGCTTCGGGCCCGTTACGTCGTTGGTGCGGACGGGGCGCGCAGCACCGTCCGGCGGAGCCTGGGTATGCCGTTCCCCGGCAAGTCGGCCATTCGCTCCGTGATGTTGGCTGATGTGCTGCTCGACCGCGCGCCTGACGACATCTTCAATTTCAGCTCGAATGAAGAAGGTTTCACGTTCTTCGCGCCGTTCGGGGACGGCTGGTACCGGATCATCGCCTGGGACCGGCGCGAACAGGTGCCTGACGATGCGCCGATCACCTTGGAGGACGTCCGGGACATCACCAAGCGCACGATCGGCAACGACCTCGGGATGCACGACCCTCGGTGGCTTTCCCGCTTCCACAGCGACGAGCGGCAGGTGCCCCACTACCGGCAGGGACGCGTGTTCCTCGCGGGCGACGCCGCACACGTCCACTCGCCCGCCGGCGGCATGGGCATGAACACCGGGATCCAGGACGCCGCCAACCTCGCCTGGAAACTGGCAGCCGTCCTGCACGGCTGGGCTGGTGACGCACTGCTGGACACCTACCATGCGGAACGTTACCCGGTGGGGCGCATGGTCCTGCGCGTCAGTCACGCACTCCTCACGGCCGTCACCACCGGGTCACCTCTGATCCGCGCGTTGCGGGCCGCACTGGCCACCGTCGTGCACCAGTTGGTCGTGGTGGAGGCGCGCGCATCACGCGGCATTTCCGGCATCGGGATCACCTATCGGGCACCCCGCGGCTCTCATCTGCTCGTCGGACGCCGGATACCAGACCTCCGCCTGGCTGAGAAACCGGCCCGGCTCTATGAGGCACTGCGGGAGGGTAAGTTCGTGCTAGTGGGCCGCGATGTCGCTGCGGTTGCCACGCCGTGGGCGGGGCGAGTGGTGACAGTCTCCCCGGCGACGAGCCTGCGCCCGACGCTCCTGGTCCGGCCCGACGGCTATGCCGCGTGGGCGGCCGAGGACCCCGAGTCGGACGAGGTGCGCAATGCCCTGTCGCAGTGGCTGGGCCCGGTGGACCGCCAGGGAGGGTGAACGGCTTCCCGGTCTCGTGGGCATCGCGCCGCAGAAGGCCCCCTCACTGGCGCTGCCAGGTGGCACGGACGCACGTCGACGAGCAATGCGAACGTCGACCACTCGATCGGGACAGGTCGCCCGCACAGCAGGTCGGGCAGTTTGTAGCTCTTGTCGAGTATTTTCATGGGGCCGATCTTCATGATGACGCGTGTGGACCGTCGGGCATGGGGCGGGTGCGGTACCACGCGCCGGGTGTCCCGGGGGAGACCGGAACCCCGGCCCGATTACGGCGGGCCGGGGTTCTATGTGGTTCGCATGGTGCGGTTGGGTTTAGAAGTCGAAGTCTTCACCGTGGTGGCGCTTGACCACCCGGAAGCTGCCCACCACTCCGTCCTTGACGTGG
>NZ_JBEYTS010000169.1:0-1898 GCF_040643155.1 Streptomyces sp. NPDC047453
GTCCCTGCCGAGGGCACCGGATCGCACCGCATCGTGGTCGGCGGCACCGCCGGCTCCTTCACCGACCCGGACGGATTCGCCTGGGAGCCCGCCACTGCCACCACGTCGCTCACCCCCGCGCCGTCCACGGAGCCTGCACTGTCCTGACCCGTGGCCTCGCACCCCCAGCCCCGGGCTGCCTCGCCGAGACACCATCCGCCCCTGGGCGTCCGTACCGTCGCGATCAATGCGCTCAGGGACGTAGGAACAATGGTCGGCTGTTTTGTGGTGATCGACGGCTCGGCCGGTTCATGCCTGGAACTCGGTGAGGTCGATGGCGTGAACGCGCAGCGGGTAGTCGTACACCGGGTGGGCCGTCTCCCGCTCGGGCGCCATGCCGAGCTTGCGGATGACGTTCTCGGAGGCGTTGTCACCCACCCGGTTGATGCTGATGACGCGGTCCAGGCCGCGGTCCTGGAGAGCGAACTCCAGTGTGGCGTGGGCGGCTTCGGACGCGTATCCCTGGCCCCAGAACTGTGAGCCGATCCGCCAACTGATCGCCACGGCGGGCACCTCCGGCAGGAACTCGGGCATGGACAGTCCTGTGAAGCCGATCAGTTCGCCCGAGGCCAGCAGCTCGACGGCGAAGAGTCCGAAGCCCTCCTCGTCCCACTCCTCCTCCCACCGCTCGATGTCCTCGGCTGTGTGGGCCAGGTCGCGCACCGAGCCGTCGTCGATCCAGCGCATGACCCGTGGGTCCGCGTTGATGTCCGCCATCGGCGCGAGGTCGTCTTCGTGCCAGGTACGGAGGAGGAGGCGGGGTGTGCGGATCTCGGTCATGCGTCCATCCTGCCGAAGGCAAGGACCTCATCGGTAATCCGGCGCTCGCCTGCGCTGCCGCTGCGGAACCACAAGGCTTCAAGCCGCTGCAGCGAACACCGTGACGGGTGAAACATCGGGCTGACGGCCGGGCAGACGACGTGCCACTTGGGCAGCACGGTCGAGAGGTGAGACCGACTCGGCGGCAGCCTGCCGCAGCACTAAGATCATTCACGGAATCGCGGTCAGAACCTTGAAAAGGGTTCTGACCGCGATTCCGTGAATCCGCAGGTCAGCCGCTGACTGCGGGGACGTTCGTCCGGCACCTGGCGCAGGGATTCAGTCCCACCAGAACGACCAGTGCGTCCGCTGAGGCAGGCTCGCTGCGTATTCGGGGAAGGGTGTCGGCGGGTCGTCCACGATGTTGTCGGCGGTCGACAGGACATGCTCCAGGGCAAGAAGGTCCGCGTGCGCCGCGGTCCGTGGCGGGCGGGCAACGGAGACGAACAACTCGCCTGCCATTCCCACCACCCGGGCGCCGAACCGCTCCTCCCAGCTGCGCAGCAGCGCGCACACCAGCGGCAGCGAAGCGTCCGCATCCCAGCCGAGAAGTGCTGGGATATCGGCGCTGCGCTGCGCGGGGACCAGCACGAGGCTGCATCCGGCCAACGCTTGCGGGTTTGTAGCTATGAGGTGGCCGATCGTGCGGGCTGCGGCGTCCGCCGGGGAGGGATCAGCGTCCGGGTCCGGCGTCGCCAGTGCCAGACCCGGCCATGTCTCGAAGGGTGGGCCCGGATCGTGCGGCCACGGCGCGATGCCCTCGGGCACCGGCACCGGCGTCGGGTCCGTCCATTCGGGCAGACGGCTGCGCCGGTACTCGGCGAAGTCTGAGGCCAGGAGGTTGCGTCCAGGGAAGTGGTGTACGGGTTCGACCTGATCTGGGGGTTTGCTCCGGCATCGGGATGGTGCCCGCATAGATGAACGGCCACCGGCTGATCTTCGAAGTGTCGAAGCCTCGAAGGAGATCAGCACGATGACCGCACCCGACAGTCTGCCCCTGCACGCCCTCGCGGAGGACAACCTCGCCGCGGCGAGTCCCG
>NZ_JBEYTS010000170.1:0-1859 GCF_040643155.1 Streptomyces sp. NPDC047453
GGCGCGGCCTTACGGGCCCGCGGCCGCTCCCGGGCCTCACCCGAGTGCTCCTGACGGGCCTGCTGGAAGGCGTCGGAGACGGTCTGCGCGGCGCCGGACAGCGCGCCCTTGGCCTTGCCGTGTGCGCCGGACTCGGTGACCTCGCCGACCAGGTCGGGCAGGCCGGGGGTGCGGTGCGGGCCGGCTTCCAGGTCGAGCCGGTTGCAGGCCTCGGCGAAGCGCAGGTAGGTGTCGACGCTGGCCACGACGACCCGCACGTCGATCTTCAGGATCTCGATGCCGACCAGGGAGACCCGCACGAACGCGTCGATCACCAGTCCCCGGTCGAGGACGAGTTCCAGTACGTCGTACAGGCCGCTGCTGCCGCCTCCGCCGCTGGACGTCTGTGCCGGGACAACGGTCATGCCAACCGTGCCTCCTCGTCTGTGTCTGCTGCGTCTGTGTCTGCTGCGCGTGGATGCGTCTTCGGACGTGAGCCGCCCGGGGCCGGTCTAGTGGCCGCCGGTCCGGCGGGCGTCGGCGCGGCCGCGTTCGTAGCGGTGCAGGCGCCGGTAGCCGGTGAGCCGGCCCCGCGGATCGAGTTCCACCCGGTAGCTCGCCATCAGGCTCATGGTGTCCGGCACCCGGGCCAGTTCCAGGACCTCGACCTCCAGCGACCAGCCGTCCTCCGTCTGCTCGAAAGTCGTCACGGACTCCGTGCTCAGACCGGTCAGCTCGGCGAACTGGGCCCGCGCCTCACGCAGCACCTCCAACGGCCCCGGCCGGGACACCGGCCCACGGGCCTCGTCCTCACCACGTGGCTCCTGAGCACTCCGTGACTCGCGTGGATCCTGCGACTCCCCGGTGTTCTCCTTCTTCACCATGGCCACCTCTTCTTCTTCGGGTGGCCGAAGGCTCCATGGCCAAACCTGCGCGGGACCTCACCCGTCCGCGGGGGAAGGTTCGTCGCCTCCGGACCCTGTGGCTCGCGCGACCCCGTAGGCGCCGAGTGACACCACGGCCCATGCCGCCGTAGCGGCCCCGAGCGCGAGCCACGCCGAGTGGTGACGGAGGAGAACCGCGGCGACGACGGCGAACGCCACGAGCCCCAGGGTGCCCAGGGCGGCGCCACGCGCGTCGTCGCGGGCGCTCATGAGCCCCTCCTCCTCGGCCACCAGGGTCAGGCTGGCCAGCAGGATGGCGGGAAAGGCGAGGAAGACGCCGCCGACGAACGGCCCGAAGAGCCGTGACACGACGGCCGCCAGGAGTGACACGCCCGCGCCGAAGCCGAACCGAAGGAGCAGGTCCTCGCGTGGCGTGCGCGCGACCGCCCGCAGGTCGACCCGCACCCGGTCGGTGTCTTCGGCTCCCTTTCCGCTCCCGTCCGAGGGCTGCGCCGAGCGCCTCACGGCGCCACCGCGAAGGCGATGGCGGCCGCTGTCGCGAACCACACGACAAGGGCCGTCGCGGATCCGCGCATGGCTCCGAATCGGGCGAGCGCCGGAACATCGACGAGACAGTAGGCGGTGAACGCCAGTGCTCCGGCGACCATGCCCCGTGCCGCCGTCGCCGCGTCGAGGTCGCCCTTGAACACCACCGTCAGGATCAGCCCTCCCAGCGCCACCGAGGGGGCGGCGGCGAAGATCCCGGCCAGCCGCTTGGGCTCGACGGCCTCCGCCACCAGGGCGAAACCCACCACGAGCAGACCACCGATGAAGGGCTTCAGGACGAGCTCGAGCAGGGTCTTCATCGAGGTACCTCCGAGGAAACGCCTGCCTTCAGGCAGGGGAGGAATCGGACTCCTGCGGAGCAGGGCAGGGAAAGACGAATCGCCGCTGGGCGATTCGTTGTCCACCACCCGGATGCCAGCAGGTCGTCAC
>NZ_JBEYTS010000171.1:0-1787 GCF_040643155.1 Streptomyces sp. NPDC047453
TGTTCGGCTCCGTAGGTGGGGGTGTGGGTGGTGGTGAGGGTTTTGCCGTTGCCGAGGTACATGTGGACGCCGCAGGGGAGGCAGGGGTCGAAGCTGCGGACGGTGCGCATGATGTCGACGCCTTTGAAGGTGTCGGGGTCGTTTTCTTCGAAGATGGGTTGGCCTTGGACGGCGTCTTCGTAGGGGCCGGGGGTGCCGTAGGGGTCGCGGGGGCTGGCGTTCCAGGGGGTGGGTGGGTAGGGGTGGTAGTTGGCGATTTTCTTGTCTTTGATGACGAGGTGGTGGGAGAGGGCGCCGCGGACGGCTTCGTGGAAGCCGCAGCCGATGGCTTCGTCGGGGACTTCGAAGTTTTCGAAGACTTTGGTTTCGCCGGCGCGGACGAGGGTTTGGGCTTGTTCGAGGAATTGGAGGGCCATGGCGGCGGCGTAGGCGATGAAGTAGGGGCGGGCGCGGTCGCGTTCGATGGTGTTGGACCATTGGGGGATGGTCCATTCGAGGGTGGTTTCGGGGAGTTTTTCGCCGTGGGGGAGGGTGATGCGGACGCTGTGGCCGGTGGCTTTGATGTAGGGGGTGTCGACGAGGCCGTTCAGGGCGGTGGACCAGAGGCGGGCGAGGGGGCCGCCGCCGGTGTCGAGGGCGAGGTGCTGGCCGGTTTCGGGGTGGTGCCAGCGGGGGCTCATGACCCAGCTGTAGTTGTGGTCGAAGGAGCGTTTTTGGGGGTGGGGCAGGGTGGTCTGGTTCCAGGGGTGGCGGATGTCGACGGGGTTGCCGAGGGGGTCGTGGGTGACGAAGGGTTCTTCGGTGGTCCAGTCGTCGTAGTAGCTGGAGCCGAGGAGGATGCGCAGGCCGAGGTTGATGTCGACGAGGTTGTTGGTGACGAGTTGGCCGTCGACGATGATGCCGGGGGTGACGTACATGGCTTTGCCCCAGTGGTTCATCGTCTCGTAGCGGTAGTCGACGATGTCGGGGTTTTGCCAGGCGCCCCAGCAGGCCAGGAGGATGCGGCGGCGGCCGACTTCCTCGTAGCCGGGCAGGGCCTGGTAGAAGAAGTCGAAGACGTCGTCGTTGAGGGCGACGGCTTGTTTGACGAAGTCGATGACGCGCATGAGGCGGGCGAGGTAGTCGGTGAAGACGGTGGGCTGGGGCATGGTGCCCGTGCCGCCGGGATAGAGGGTGGAGGGGTGGACGTGGCGGCCCTCCATGAGGCAGAACATTTCCCGGGTGGTGCGGGACATCTTCAGGGCCTGTTTGTAGATCTCGCCTTCGAAGGGGTTGAAGGCGCGCATGATGTCGGCGATGGTGCGGTAGCCGTGGATGTGCCCGCGGGGGGCCTCCGTCCGCTCCGCGCGGGCCAGGACGCTGGGGTTGGTTGCCTTGACCATGGCTTCGCAGAAGTCGACGAAGACGAGGTTGTCCTGGAAGATCGTGTGGTCGAACATGTATTCGGCGGCTTCGCCGAGGTTGGTGATGTGTTCGGCCAGGGGTGGGGGTTTGACGCCGTAGGCCATCTGCTGGGCGTAGTTGGAGCAGGTGGTGTGGTTGTCGCCGCAGATGCCGCAGATGCGGGAGGTGATGAAGCCGGCGTCGCGGGGGTCCTTGCCCTTCATGAACACCGAGTAGCCGCGGAACAGTGAGGAGGTCGAGTGGCACTCGACGACCTCCCGGTTCGCGAAATCGATCTTCGTGTAGATGCCCAGGTTCCCGATGATCCGCGTGATCGGATCCCAGGACATGTCCACGATCTGAGCGGGCTTGCGCCCCGCCCGACGCACCTCGGTAGTCGCCAT
>NZ_JBEYTS010000172.1:0-1776 GCF_040643155.1 Streptomyces sp. NPDC047453
CTGGGCTATGGGCAGAGCGGACGCCCGCCGGTCCTGGTGATGGTGTCCGGCTACTCGCGCGTGATCACCGCCCGGATGCTGCCCTCGCGCAGGACCGGCGACCTGATCGACGGGCACTGGCGGCTGCTGACCGAGTGGGGCGCCGTCCCCAAGACACTGGTCTGGGACAACGAGGCCGGCGTCGGCCGCGGCCGCCCGACATCCGAGTTCGCCGCGTTCGCGGGCCTGCTCGCCACCCGGATCTACTTGTGCCGGCCGAGGGATCCGGAGGCGAAGGGACTGGTGGAACGGGCGAACGGCTACCTGGAGACGTCGTTCCTGCCCGGACGGCACTTCAGCGGACCGGACGACTTCAACACCCAGCTGCAAGCGTGGCTGAAGGTCGCCAACCGGCGTGTCCACCGCACTCTGGGGACCCGTCCGGCCGACCGGTGGGAAGCAGACCGGGCCCAGATGCTCACCCTGCCCGCGGTCGACCCGCCGACCTGGTGGCGGTTTTCGACCCGGCTGGGGCGGGACCACTATGTCCGCGTCGACACCTGCGACTACTCCGTCGATCCCGCCGCGATCGGTCACCAGGTCACCGTGCTGAGCGACAATGAGCAGATCATCGTGCTCACCTCCGGCGGCGAGATCGTCGCGCAGCATGCCCGCTGCTGGGCCCGCCATCAGACCATGACCGATCCCGAGCACGCCGAGGCCGGGCAGGCGATGCGCCAGGAAGTACGCCGTCGGCCCACCGGTCAGATCCACGCCGTCGGCTCCGCCTCCGGCCCGCTCGTCGAGGTCGAACAGCGCGAGCTGGGCTCCTATGACCGGCTGTTCACCGTCATCGACGGCGACGCCGGCAAGGAGGCCGGCTGATGTCCCGCACCCCCACCACCCTCGACAGTGAGGCACCCGCACCGGCAACCACCGTGGTCACGAGCCGCAGGACCGGCCAGCAGACCACCTCCGACCTGGCCTTTCTTGCCAGGGCGATGAAGGCCCCGGCCCTCCTTGCCGCTGCCGACCGGCTCGCCGAACGGGCCCGCAAGGAGTCCTGGACCCACGCCGAATACCTCGTCGCCTGCCTCCAGCGCGAGGTCTCCGCCCGTGAATCGCACGGCGGCGAGGCACGAGTACGCGCCGCCCGTTTCCCCGCGATCAAGACGATCGAGGAGCTCGACGTCACCCATCTGCGCGGCATGACGCGCCAACAGCTCGCGCATCTGGGCACGTTGGACTTCATCGCCGGGAAGGAGAACGTCGTCTTCCTGGGCCCGCCCGGCACCGGCAAGACGCACCTGGCGATCGGCCTGGCCGTGCGGGCCTGCCAGGCCGGACACCGTGTCGCCTTCGCCACCGCCGCCGAGTGGGTCGACAAGCTCGCCGCCGCCCACGAGACCGGCCGCCTGTCGGCCGAGCTCACCAGGCTTGGCCGCTATCCGCTGATCGTGGTGGACGAGGTCGGCTACATCCCCTTCGAAGCGGAGGCCGCGAACCTGTTCTTCCAGCTCATCTCGAACAGATACGAACGCGCGTCCGTGATCGTCACCAGCAACAAGCCCTTCGGACGCTGGGGAGAGGTCTTCGGGGATGAGACCGTGGCCGCCGCCATGATCGACCGCCTGGTCCACCATGCCGAGGTCCACTCCCTCAAGGGCGACTCCTACCGCATGCGAGGACGCGAACTTGGACGCGTCCCCACCGACACAACCGACAACGACTGAACCAACACCAACCGGGTCAGAATTCAACCGCCCAAAGTGGGTCCGAGTTCAGCCGACGCCGACA
>NZ_JBEYTS010000173.1:0-1739 GCF_040643155.1 Streptomyces sp. NPDC047453
CGGAGGGGATAGGCGCGATGCCTGCCGATGGGGGCGAGCGGGGCGGAGCCGTCGTAGTACTCGGAGCCGGGGAGAGCCCGGCACAGGGGGAAGGACGGCAGCGTGCCAAGCAAGGAGAGGAGTGCAATGCCCGAAGAAGCGCCGGTGAATATCGGCGCCGTGAGGTGGCCGGGTCCTGACTCGGCTCATTTCGCGGTACGGGAGATGCAGATCAAGTTGCACCGATGGGCGGGAGATGACGACTCCCGGCGGTTCGGTGACCTGTTCAACCTCGTTTACGACCCGGCGTTTCTGGTGCACGCGTGGGAGCGCGTGGCCACCAACACCGGGGCGAGGACCCCAGGAATCGACGGGGCCACGGTGGCCCTGATCGAGACCTGGATCGGGGTCGAGGCGTTCTTGGAACACATCAGGGATGCGCTGAAGTCGGGCGTGTTCGAGCCGGTCGAAGTGCGACAGGTGATGATCCCGAAGGCGAGCGGCAAGCTCCGCGCGCTGGGGATTCCCACGGTCGCGGACCGGGTGGTCCAGGCCAGCCTCAAAGCGGTGCTCGAACCCATCTTCGAGGCGGACTTCATGCCGTGCTCGTACGGGTTCCGTCCCAACCGGCGGGCACACGATGCGATTGCCGAGATCCACCACCTGTCTTCCGGGGCCAACAGGTTCCACTGGGTCCTGGAGGCAGACATCAAGGCGTGCTTCGACGAGATCGATCACATGGCCCTGATGGACCGCCTGCGGGCGAGGATCAAGGACAAGCGTGTCTGCGCGCTGGTGAAGGCGTTCCTGAAGTCCGGGGTCATGACGACCTCCGGGGATCGGGAGGAGACGCTGACCGGCACCCCGCAAGGCGGGATTCTCTCCCCGCTGCTGGCCAACATCGCGCTGTCCGCGCTGGACGAGCACTTCGTCCGGCAGTGGCAGCAGGAGATGGGCAGCTACAAGCGGCGGGTCACGCGCAGGAAGCACGGGCTGGGCAACTGGCGGCTGATCCGTTTCGCGGACGACTTCGTACTGATGGTCTCCGGGGAGCGCCGCCACGCCGAGGGCCTGCGCGAGGAGGTGGCCGGCGTGCTCGCCCCACTGGGGCTGCGGCTGGCACCGGAGAAGACCCAAGTGGTCCATATCGACGAGGGCTTCGACTTCCTCGGCTTCCACATCCGCAGACAGCGGAAACGAGGAACGCAGAAGCACTACGTCTACACCAAGCCGTCCAAGAAGGCGATCCAGTCGATCAAGGACAAGGTGAAAGACAGAACACGCAGATCAGACCTGCACAGGGACGTGGACGAGCTGCTGGCCAGCCTCAACCGCACCCTACGCGGGTGGGCGAACTATTTCCGGCACGGGGTGTCGAAGGCGGTATTCAGCACGATCGATGACCACGCGTGGCATCGCATCGTCCGCTGGATCTTCCACAAGCACTCCCGACTCAGCTGGAAGGAACTGCGCCGCCGGTTCTGCCGACCGGGCAGCTGGAAGCTCATCTGCGACGGAGTCGAGTTCACCGGCGCATCCAGCGTCAAAGTGATCCGCTACCGCTACCGCGGCAGCAACATCCCGACCCCGTGGACACCACGACCGGCAGCCGCCAACATCGGCGGCTGACCACTGTCAAGGCACGTGGAGCGCCCGTTGCGTGGAGACACGCACGGCGGGTGCGGCGGGCGGGTCGGGGAAACGGGCTGGTCGCAAGGCCAGTACCGCCCCCCGGCCCGACCCAACCCAGCCGCAAACGG
>NZ_JBEYTS010000174.1:0-1622 GCF_040643155.1 Streptomyces sp. NPDC047453
ATTCGCGGATTCCAGGGGCCGTAGCTCGCACCTACCCCTCTGAACAGCGGGCGCTTTGGCCCGGCTGACGCTCTGGGTAGACGCCATCTGATCCGCAGGCGCGTGCAGCACCAACTCCGGTCCAGAGCGCGCTCGACGCTCTCCCGGCGCACCACGGGATAGCCGTCGTAGGGACCTTCAAGTGCCTCCCGGAAACGGCCTCTCTGACGCCCACCGCAAGCTCACTCACTGACAGGCAGCGGGGCCCGGCCTCGCAGTCCCCGGCAGTTCGTAACGATCAGGTGAATAACACCAGATCGAGGCAACCACACAGCAGCTCCACAGGTCCCACACCCGCAAGCCACAACGCAAGCCCCAGGGGGGACCATGAGCCAGCAGTACCCGCCCCAGCCCCAGCAGCCCGGCTACGGCGAGCCCCAGCAGCCCGGCAGCAACGGCCTGGCCACCACCGCACTCGTCCTCGGCATCATCGCCGTCGTAGTCAGCTTCATCCCTGTCCTCAACGTTGTCGTCTGGCCGCTCGCGATCCTTGGCATCATCTTCGGCGCCATCGGCCTGTCCAAGGCAGGCAAGGTCCGCAAGGGCAAGGGCGCCGGCATCACCGGCCTCGTCACGTCGGCCATAGCGATCATCATGTTCTTCGCCATGAACGCCCTGTTCTACGCCGCCGTCCACAAGGCCAGTGAGGAGCTGGACAAGTCGTATGACTCCGCCACCGTCGGCGACGGTAAGTCCAAGACCGGCGGCGCCAAGGAGTCCGAGGTCATGAAGGACTTCAAGGTCACTAAGTGCGACGTGGTCACCGGCGACTTCGACATCAAGGAGATGGCCATCCACGTCGACTACGCCAACAACGGCGACCGCCGATACTCGTACTTCGTTGAGGGCGAGGTCCTGGCCGACGGCAAGAAGGTCGACGACTTCATGTCAACCGCCGAGAACCTCGCCCCGGGCCAGAAGTTCACCGACAAGGACGCTGGTGCGCTGGTGAACGCGGACGAGATCAAGGACGCCAAGAAGCTCGAGTGCAAGACCATCAAAGCGTCCCGAACTGACTTCTGATCGCTGACGTCGCGCGACGCTGACCACCACCCCCAGGCCCTCGCCGCGCACCCCGCAGCGGCGGGGCTCGCTGCACCATGGAGACCATGGAGTCGCAGCGCGGCACGGGCGCCGGCCGGGCTGGAGCGGGGCGGAGACATGAGCGCAGGCCCGGCCGGGGGCCGGGCCGCGCGCGGGGAGCGGAGCGAGCCGCCTTGATGGCAGCAGGGAAAGTCTTATCCGGCTGGGGTGGCCTGCCTCGAAGGTGTGCGCCACGTGCACGGATCTTAAGGCGGGCATACGAAAGCCCCCGCCTCGACTCGGCGGATTCGCGGATTCCAGGGGCCGTAGCTCGCACCTACCCCTCTGAACAGCGGGCGCTTTGGCCCGGCTGACGCTCTGGGTAGACGCCATCTGATCCGTAGGCGCGTGCACCCTGTGAACGCCGGGTCCACCGACTGCCTATTCGGTTGGTCGTTCGTCGTCCGGGCGCCACGGGTAGGGCCCTGCTGAACTTCCGTGTGCGCCACTGTTGATGTCAGCCGCTGATGTCAGACGGCCGGCGGGGTTCAACAGCCGGC
>NZ_JBEYTS010000175.1:0-1522 GCF_040643155.1 Streptomyces sp. NPDC047453
CAAGGCCATGAAGTTACGGGTTGGTGCGTGGCTGCAAGTGAGGGCTGATTTGGAAGGACGCCAGACGCGAGAAGCGGAGCCCCGGTAGAACTGGCTGGTCCGCCAAGACAAGCCGTTCACAAAGACCGGAGGCTCCGCTGTCCGGACAGTCTGTCATCACCCGTGAGATCGCGGTAGCCGAAGGCGTCTTCGCCCCGGGCCATCTGGGCGAGCTGACCCAGATCGTGCCGTTCGAGATGGTCGACGAGGTCCTCGCCGAGTGCCGGGCTGTGCAGCAGCGGCTGCGGAAACTCCCATCTCGGGTGGTGGTCTACCTGCTGCTCGCGGCCACGCTGTTCGAGGAATGCGGCTACCCGGCCGTGTGGTGCAAGCTCACCGGTGCTCTTGAGGCCCTGCCTCTGCCACGGGTGACCGCGACCGCGTTGTGGCACGCCCGCACCCGGCTGGGCGTGCGCCCGATGCAGGCTCTGTTCGACCTGCTGCGCGGCCCGGCCTCGGCCGTTCGCACCGCCGGGGCCCGCTGGGCCGGGCTGCTGGTGGTTGCCATCGACGGCACCTACCTGGACGTCGCCGACGATGCGGACGTGCGGGCCCGGCTGGGCAAGGGGGCCAACCAGTACACCGCTGCCTCCGGCTATCCGCAGGTCCTGCTGGTCGCTTTGGTGGCCTGCGGCACCCGCGCGGTCATCGACGCGGTCTTCGGCCCCCGCAAACCCGGCGAGCCCGTCCTGGGACGCCGCCTGCTTCGTTCGATGCACCAGGGCATGGTCGTGCTGCTGGACCGGGGATTTGCCACCAACGCCTTCCTTCAAGCTGCGGCCGGCACCGGTGCCGACTTCCTGGCCCGGCTCTCCGCAGTGCGCAAGCCGCCGGTCCTGCGCCGCTTCGACGACGGCTCCTTCCTGTCCCAGATCGGCACGGTTCAGGTCCGCATCATCGAATGCGAGATCACCATCGTCACCACCGCCGGGCGGCACAGCGGCACCTATCGCTTGGCGACCACCCTGCTCGACCACCGGCGTTACCCGGCCTTCGAGCTGGTCAGGCTGTATCACGAGCGATGGGAAGTGGAGTCCGCCTTTTTCGCAGTCAAGCAGTCGATCCTCGGCCGCCGTGTGCTGCGCTCCCGCACTCTGCCCGGCATCGCCCAAGAGATCTACGCGCTACTGACCGTCTACCAGGTGATAAGGATCGCCATCGCCGACGCCACCAGCACTGTCCCCGGGGCCGACCCGGACCGGGCCAGCTTCAGCGTTGCTCTCCACACCGCCCGTGACCAGGTCATCCAGGCCGCAGGCGTAATCGCCGGCACCACCATCGACCTCGTCGGCACCATCGGGCGCGCGGTCCTGAACCACCTCATGCCCACCCGCCGCCTACGCGTCAGCCCCCGAGCCGTCAAACGCCCGCTGTCCCGCTACGCCTACAAGAGCCTGCGCGTCGACCGACGCACCTACAAAGCCACCATCAGCATCGACATCCTGTTGACAGCACCCAACAGCCCATAACTTCATGGCCTTGG
>NZ_JBEYTS010000176.1:0-1508 GCF_040643155.1 Streptomyces sp. NPDC047453
GCCTAATGGGATTCATCGGGCCGTGAGAGAGACTACGGTCCGTAGCCGCCAGCAGGTGAGCACTCTTCATGCCGGAGCCATTCGAGCTCTGTGGTCAGACCGTGCCCCTGCTGGTCGGCCGGGAGGCCTGACTGCTGATGGGATGGCGTGCCCGCCGGGCGGTTGGGCGTGAGCACTGGATCCATTAGGGCGCGAGCCGTGCCTTCCGCTGGCTGCATGCAAGTACCGTGCGAGGGCAAGGAGTTGAGTGCTGTTGCTGTTCATCGGCGATGACTGGGCCGAGGACCACCACGATGTCGAGCTGCAGGACGAGACAGGCCGCAAACTGGCCTCCGCCCAGCTGCCCGAGGGCGTGGAGGGCATCGCCAAGTTGCACACGCTCATCGCCCGGCACGGCGGCGAGGACCTGGAGCCCGAGAAGGTGGCGGTCGGGATCGAGACCGACCGGGGCCCGTGGGTGCAGGCGCTGATCGCAGCCGGCTACCGCGTCTACGCGATCAACCCGCGCCAGGCCGCGCGGTTCAAGGAACGGTATGGCACCTCCGGGGCCAAGAGCGACAAGGGCGACGCACACGCGCTCGCCGATATGGTGCGCATCGACGGCCCCCAGCTGCGACCCGTTGCAGGCGACAGCGACCAGGCCCAGGCCGTCCGCGTGGTCGCCCGCGCTCACCAGACCCTGATCTGGGAACGCACCCGCACCTTCCAGCGGCTGCGCAACACACTGCGCGAGTACTTCCCGGGCGCGCTGACCGCCTACGCGTCCCTGGAGCTGACCAGCACCGACGCCCTGGAACTGCTGGTCAAGGCGCCCACCCCGGAGCAGGCGGCGAAGCTCACGAAGCCGCAGATCACCGCGGTCCTGGCCCGGCACCGGCGCCACCACCGCGACCAGAAGGCCGGCGCGATCCAGGCCGCGCTCCGCGAGCCCCAGCTCGGCGTCGCCGCCCCGGTCGCGGCCGCCTACGGCGCCGCCGCGACCGCGCATGCCAGGCTCCTGATCGCCCTGAACGAGCAGATAGCCATGATGGAAGAACAGGTGAGCGCGCATTTTCGCGCGCACCCGGACGCTGAGATCTACCTGTCGATGCCCGGCATCGGCACGATCACCGGCGCCCGGGTGCTGGCCGAGTTCGGGGACGACCCCACCCGTTACACCTCCGCGAAGGCCCGCAAGAACTACGCCGGCACCAGCCCCATCACCCGTGCTTCCGGCCGGACCCACGCCGTTCAGGCCCGCTATGCACGCAACAGCCGCCTCGCCGATGCCCTGCACCGGCAGGCGTTCTCGGCGCTGAACACCTCGCCCGGAGCCCGGCGCTACTACGACAAGCAGCGCGCCCGCGACACGGGCTACAACCCCGCCCTGCGTCAGCTCGGCAACCGCCTCGTCGGCATCCTCCACGGATGTCTCAAGACGCGCACTCCCTACGACGAATCCACCGCGTGGTCACACCACGCGACCCTCTCGGCCGCCACTTGACACCACAACGGCATGGGATGTCTGA
>NZ_JBEYTS010000177.1:0-1491 GCF_040643155.1 Streptomyces sp. NPDC047453
GATACGTCACCCCGGTCGAAACCAGGGCCCTGACAGCACAAGACCTCGCCCCCGCAGCGTAACCATCCGCTGTCCACGATCACGGGGGAACTTCATACCCTTCGGGAGGAGCCGACGGCCATCTGCGCCTACATTTCAGGCTGACGCACCGTTAGAAGCGGTCTTCGGGCGGCGCCAGCAGATGATGCTGCAGCCGAGGGTGAGGAAGGCTTCGTGGAGGTCGTCGCGAATTTCCCAGCGAGTGCGCAGGCGGCGGAACCAGTGCAGGAGCGCGAAGGCGGCTTCGACGACCCAGCGGTGGACGCCCAGGCCGGAGCCGTGCTCGGTCCCGCGGCGGGCGATGACCGGGCGGATGCCCAGGTGGCTTTGTTCACGAGAACCGGTTCTGGCGCAGCTTCTGTGGCGCGGATACGCGCCTGGGGCCACCGACGACGGGGCGAGGTTGGGGACGGTTCCCGTGTTCGCTGTGGTTCGCTCGATGAAGGAGGAGCCCGACTGTGTCCCTGCGGCATCGCCACGAGTACGCCGCAGGCTTTCCTCGTGGCCTCCCGGCCAGCTTCAATAGACCGACCCAGGAGTTGGCAGATCACCCGAAATGATGACCTGCATACGCACCGCTTCCGGCCCAGATCCGCCAGGTTCGAGCCGGTGTCTCTTTGAGAGACGTAAAACGCCGGTTCCTCGCGTACTCCTCTCCATCACGCTTGCCGGACCCGCCCCATCTGGCAGTACTGGACACGTCCCGGCGTTGTCAGGGCCGCTCTCGCCCTCCCCGTCATCACCCGGATCAGGCTGCCCTCAGCTTCAACCCGACTGCTGCGACAGCGGGTTGGTGCAGGTCTTTCACCTCCACTCGAACCAACAGCGCCTCACGGCGCAAAGAGAAGTTGAGTCAGAACCCGAGAACCGACAGCACCTGTACACGAGATTGGGTTCTGGCACAGCTTCCGTGCAGCTGTGACTGAGCGTCGCAAGGCGGCAAGGTGTTGAGGCTCCGTGAACATGGTTCTGACCGCAATTCCGTGAATCCGCAGGTAAGCCACTGGCTGCGGGAGCGATCCTTCCGGGGGTCGCCTGGCCATGGTGGTTTCTCGAGTGGCGACACCGGCAGCCCGGGGCCGTATGGGGCGGCGCGCGGCCGAAGGAAGCCGAGGTCTATCGTCCGGGCATGGATTTCGACTTGCCAGAGGGACTTCCCCCGGGGCGGTTCGTCTCGTCGGGGTCGGTGTGCGTCTGGGTTGCGGACGAGCTGCCGTGTGACGTTGACGGGGTGTGGCGGCCCCTGCTGTCCGGGCAGGAAGACACCGGGCTGGTGCCGCTGCTGGGCGGGGCGTTCCTTGGCCGTCCGATCGACCTGGCAGAGATATCCGCTGTCCGTCTGGAGGATGTCCTGGCCGGTCACGTCCGCTGGAGTGGTGTATCGACGGCCACTCGGTGATCTCGTCTTTGAGGCTATGCGCTGAGTTCGGTGGGCAGGGCGGTGTCGTCGGT
>NZ_JBEYTS010000178.1:0-1475 GCF_040643155.1 Streptomyces sp. NPDC047453
CTTAGGCTAATCACTCAGGGTCAACCGGGTCACATCAGGCATCTCCCAGATCGCCTCCTTGTCGTCGGCCCTGGCCAAGCCGCTCTCCACAAGCAGCCGAAACCATCTGTCCTGGTAACGGCCGCGCCGGTCACGGTCCGTGACCATGCCCGGTCCGATCATGGCTGCGACAAGCTGGGGATAGGCCGGCCCGAGGACGAAGCGGTCGAAGAACGTGACGATGTCGTTCGCGAACACCAGGACGTCGATCGTTTCGTCCGGGTGCTTGTAGGCGGATGTAGTCGTCGATGTCGCAGTAGTAGACGTCCCCGTCGTCCAGGTCCAGCCCTATGCCGCAGCCGCACTCGATGTCCTCCGGGGCGCGGTGGCGCTCGCAGCCGATGGTCAGGGGACTGCCCAGCGGGCAGTCCGGAAGGGTCGCCCGGGCCGCCCACGCGGCCGGGCCCTGGATCTCGTCAGGCTGAAAGAAGCGGAAGTAGTTGGCGCCCAGCCGGGAGAAGAGGCCGAATACCTCGGTGACCCCCTGCGGCAGCTCCGGAACGGGCTCCGGGTTCCTCGCCCCCTCGATGATCACCCGAAGCCGTGCTCGGCCTCCACCTGCCTGATCAGCTCAAGCTTGGAGCGGATCCGCTCCAGCCCTTCCCGGCGCCCCTCGTCCATCGGGAACCCCCTGTTCTCGTCATCTCGGCGTGAGGAACAGGACGGAGTGGGGAGCATGCTGAGCCGGGTAACCGTCCTGTCCGACATCCACGGAGCGCTCCCCGCCCTGAAGGCGGTGCTCGCCGAGCCGGATGTGTGCGCCGCCGACCGTATCGTGCTCACCGGTGACATCACGGCCGACGACAGGCCTGCCGGGCCGCCGAGTCTCACGCAGTGTCCTCGCGGCGTACGCCGGAACGGTGCTGCCCGGACTGCCGTCCTCGTGAGGTCGGCCTCAACGAGTACGCCGCGGCCCCAGGCAGACTGCCCGGCCGCGACGTACTCGGCTACGGCACCGCCCACGGTCCGCGAGGCGACTGGTTGGCTGCCCCGCCACCGGGCCGGCCGTTAGCCTGTCGGTATGTCAGAGCGTGTCACCCCGGACCGCACGGGCGGCCTGATCCCTTTGGGTGTTGCGGACGCTTTGTGGGCCGACTTGACGACCGACAGCGCTGTGCCGACGGCTTCTGCGGCGTTCACCTGCTTTCCTGCCAATGCCCGGGTTGGGTATGTCCTGCTCGGCGGCCGTGTGGTGGCGACGGTGAAGGCAAGCCGCGGCCAGTGGAGTGTTCCGGAGATTGAGGTGCGCCGGGCGGCAGCGGAACTGAACGCGGTTGAGATGGACCGCCAGGACCTGGTCCGCATCGGTCCGTTCCGCGGCGCGCCGAAGCAGGAGCACATGGAGGGAACGCTGCTGCGATGGCGCCAGCGCATCACCCGGGAACTGCAGGAGTTGGGCGGCCCCGAGCGGGCAGCACGTGAAGGTGCCCGGCTGT
>NZ_JBEYTS010000179.1:0-1460 GCF_040643155.1 Streptomyces sp. NPDC047453
GAGGATGCGAGTGTCTAGATCGTATCCGGTGCAGAAGTCAGGACACCTTTCTGGTGAGCGAGCGTACAGGGTGGGATCGTCGGCTGTCCGTGGCAGCCGACGGAAAGGGGCTGGTCGGGCATGCGGGAGCGGTGCTGCTGCGCCGACTGGCGGACCGAATGGGGCTGACACGAGGGCTCGCCGGGGTGCTTCCCTCCAGCACGAGTGCCGGGTGGCGGGAGCGGGCCGGGGTGCTCGTCCAGCTCGCCGTCGCGATGGTGCTCGGGGCGCGCAGCCTGCTGGAGGCCGAGCAGCTCCAGCTTCACCACCAGGGCCTGTTCGGCCCCGCGGCCTCGGACTCGACGATGCGCCGCCTGCTGGCCGGGCTGGACGACAAGACCCTGAGGAAGATCGCGAAGGTGCGGCGACGGGTGCGCCGGCATGTGTGGACGCAGCTCCACCTGCGGCCCGGCGGCTTCCCGTGGCTCACGGTCGCCGGACGAAGGCTGACGGGCTGGATCGTCATCGACCTGGACGCCACGGTCATCACGAGCGCATCCCGAAAGGAAGGGGCCGCGGCCACGTTCAAGGGCACGTTCGGCTTCCACCCGCTGGGCAGTTGGCTGGCGAACACCGGCGAGAGCCTCGCGATGGAACTCCGCCCGGGCAACGCGGGGGCAAACACCGTGGACGACCACGTCCGCGTCCTGGCCGCCGCGCTGGATCAGATACCGCACTCCTCCCAGTCGAAGATCCTCGTCCGGGTCGACGGCGCGGGCGCCACCCACGGCCTGCTCCAGCACCTGGAGGCGCTGAACACCAAGCGGCGCACGGTCCGTTACACGGTCGGCTGGAAGATCACGCCCGAGGACGAGGCAGCGATCGCCAGGCTCCCCGAAAGCGCCTGGGAGACCTCACTGACACAGGGCGGCGAGCTTCAAACGGGTTATCAGGTTGCCGAGTTGACTGGGTTGAACACCCGTGACGGCTGGCCGGAGGGCATGCGCCTGATCGTCCGCCGCGTGCGCCCGTCCCGGCGGCACCTGAAGAAGCTGACCGCCTTCGAGCAGAAGACCGGCTGGCGCTACTCGATCACTGCCACGAACATCCGGCACATGTGGGGCATCGCCGGCTCCCACCAGATCCAGTTCCTCGACGCCCTGCACCGCGACCACGCCGAGGTCGAAGACCGCATCCGCACCGGCAAGGCCATGGGCCTGCACAACCTGCCCTCACAGTCGTGGCAGATCAACACAGGCTGGATGCTCGCCGCGAACCTCGCCGCCGATCTCGACACCTGGCTGCGGCTGCTCACCCTGCACGACCAGGACGGCCTCGAAGACGCCGAGCCGGACACGATGCGCCTGCGCCTCTACCACCTTCCGGCCCGCCTCGCCCGCCACGCCCGCCGCCGCATCCTCCGCATCGAGCGGACCTGGCCCTGGGCGGCAGCGTTCACCACCAGCTGGAACAGGCTCACG
>NZ_JBEYTS010000180.1:0-1416 GCF_040643155.1 Streptomyces sp. NPDC047453
GTCTGAGACCTGATGCCGAGCCGATTGTGGTGAAGTGGATGATCCTATGCTGTCGAGAAAAGCCTCTAGCGAGTTTCATGGCGGCCCGTACCCTAAACCGACTCAGGTGGTCAGGTAGAGAATACCGAGGCGTTCGGGTGAACTATGGTTAAGGAACTCGGCAAAATGCCCCCGTAACTTCGGGAGAAGGGGGGCCACGCCTGGTGATCACTCTTGCAGTGTGAGCTGGGGGTGGCCGCAGAGACCAGCGAGAAGCGACTGTTTACTAAAAACACAGGTCCGTGCGAAGCCGTAAGGCGATGTATACGGACTGACGCCTGCCCGGTGCTGGAACGTTAAGGGGACCGGTTAGCTCACTTTCGGGTGGGCGAAGCTGAGAACTTAAGCGCCAGTAAACGGCGGTGGTAACTATAACCATCCTAAGGTAGCGAAATTCCTTGTCGGGTAAGTTCCGACCTGCACGAATGGCGTAACGACTTCTCGACTGTCTCAACCATAGGCCCGGTGAAATTGCACTACGAGTAAAGATGCTCGTTTCGCGCAGCAGGACGGAAAGACCCCGGGACCTTTACTACAGTTTGATATTGGTGTTCGGTTCGGCTTGTGTAGGATAGCTGGGAGACTTTGAAGTTCCAACGCCAGTTGGGGTGGAGTCGTCGTTGAAATACCAGTCTGGTCGTGCTGGATGTCTAACCTGGGTCCGTGATCCGGATCAGGGACAGTGTCTGATGGGTAGTTTAACTGGGGCGGTTGCCTCCTAAAGGGTAACGGAGGCGCCCAAAGGTTCCCTCAGCCTGGTTGGCAATCAGGTGTTGAGTGTAAGTGCACAAGGGAGCTTGACTGTGAGACCGACGGGTCGAGCAGGGACGAAAGTCGGGACTAGTGATCCGGCGGTGGCTTGTGGAAGCGCCGTCGCTCAACGGATAAAAGGTACCCCGGGGATAACAGGCTGATCTTCCCCAAGAGTCCATATCGACGGGATGGTTTGGCACCTCGATGTCGGCTCGTCGCATCCTGGGGCTGGAGTCGGTCCCAAGGGTTGGGCTGTTCGCCCATTAAAGCGGTACGCGAGCTGGGTTTAGAACGTCGTGAGACAGTTCGGTCCCTATCCGCTGTGCGCGTAGGAGTCTTGAGAAGGGCTGTCCCTAGTACGAGAGGACCGGGACGGACGAACCTCTGGTGTGCCAGTTGTTCTGCCAAGGGCATGGCTGGTTGGCTACGTTCGGGAGGGATAACCGCTGAAAGCATCTAAGCGGGAAGCCTGCTTCGAGATGAGGACTCCCACCCACTTGATGGGGTAAGGCTCCCAGTAGACGACTGGGTTGATAGGCCGGATCTGGAAGCACCGTGAGGTGTGGAGGTGACCGGTACTAATAGGCCGAGGGCTTGTCCTCAGTTGCTCGCGTCCACTGTGTT
>NZ_JBEYTS010000181.1:0-1356 GCF_040643155.1 Streptomyces sp. NPDC047453
GATAAGCGTTGACAGCGGGCTGGCAGGATGGCATGCGGTTGTGGGTGTCGTTCATCTCCGGCTGATCATGTGGGAGGGCAGGGCCGTTGCTCGGCTGCCGGTCATTCCTTCGCGGCGTGTGGCCGCATGGAGCTCTACGACGTGCGGCAGGCGGGGTCAATCAAATCCACGACCGCGCCGTGTGGGGGTCAGACAATTGCCCGGCCTCGCGCCTGCCGCGTCCGGGCTGCTCATCCCGGCTGCTCGGCCAGGGATCGGGCCAGCGCGCGGATGTGCCCGTCACGCAGGCCGTAGTAGACGAGGGTGAGCAGTTTGCGGGCCGCGGCGATTTTGGCGATGTTCTTGCCGCGGCGGGCCTCGATCCGGGCCCGGTCTTCGGCGATCTTGGGGGTGGCCTTGCGCTGGATCGCTTCCACGGCGGCCCAGCGGACCAGTTTGCTGCCCTGCTTGGTGACGTGCCCGCGCCGTACGAGGGTGTCGGACTCGTAGTGACGCGGAGTCAGCCCGGCCCAGGAGCACAGTTTCTCAGCGGAGGTAAACCGGTGGACATCGCCGATCTCCGCAACGAACACCGCGGCCAGCACCGGGCCGATGCCGGGCAGCCACCGAATGGCCCCGCAGCCGGGGTGCCCGCGCAGCCGGTCGGCGATGCGCTGGTTGAAGACGGCCTCCTCGGTGTCGAGGATGTCAATCAGGTGCAGCAGGGACGTCACTCGCTGGGCGTAGGGGCCAGACAGGGGCGTCTGCTCCAGCCGGCTGCGGCCCTCGACGCCGAACAGGTCGGAGACGGCGATGAGGATGCCGGCCTTCGCGAGCACGGCGTGGACCTGGGCCTTGAGTCCGGAGCGAAGCGCGACGAGTTTGGCGCGGTAGCGCACCAGTTCCCGCAGTTCCCGCACCTCGGGCGGGGCGATCCACGACTCTGGCAGCCGCCCCATGCGCAGCAGGTCGGCCAGGTCTGCGGCGTCGCGGATATCGTTCTTCACCCGTCGGTAGGCGAAGCCCTTCACGCCCAGCGGGTGGGCCATATGGACCTCCGCCCCGGCGGCCTGCAGGGCGTCGACCGCCCAGTACCAGCCGTAGGTGGCCTCCAGCACCACGTCGGGGCGGGTGCCCGCCTTCTCGATCTGCAGGCCCAGTGCGACCGGGTCGTTGAGGATGCGTACCGCGCTCAGCTGCATGCCGTCCGCTGTCTGCCGCACGATCACCGACCGCCTGCGATGCAGGTCGATGCCGACGTACTGGTGTCCGTCGTACTCGCTCACCAGGGGCCTCCTTCGCCGTGACGAATGTGAGCCACCTGGGACCTACCCGGGAACCCACGGGGGCGGAGGCCCCGCCCCTTCATCGCATCAA
>NZ_JBEYTS010000182.1:0-1349 GCF_040643155.1 Streptomyces sp. NPDC047453
GTCATGACGGCTCCAGTGAGCACGGTCACGGCCAGCAAGGCCTTACGCCCGCCACCTCGCGAAAGAGTGGGACGAAACCTCGGCGATACACGTGCGTGCATGGAACAACTCCTGTCGTGACAGTGAAGAGCAAGCGATGAGCGAGTCGGTGCGCGCCCCGGTGACGGTGGCGGATTCCGACTCCGGGACCCAGATACGGGCTCTTGCAGGATGTGGGGCCATGTCGGACGGCCCGTCGCTCCGGTGGCCTGGCGACGCTCGTGAGCACGGGCCCGCCGGGGTATCGGTCGCCGTTCCCGCGAGCGGGAGCGGCGACCGATACCGTCAAGCGCCGATGGCGGCAGGGGCCCGCCCACCGGCCTGACCCGCCCTCATCGGGCGTCTGCGGCCGCGGTGCGGGAGCGGCGGCTTTCCGGTTGGGGCAGTGAGGCTTTCAGCGGCACAGGGTCGTTTCGACGGCGGTCTGCGCGTGCTGTTCGGTGGCGCTGTCGGCCGGGATGGCGGTCAGTGCGATGTTGACCGCACGGCCGTCCTCCGTGACACCTCCCAAGGTGGCGTATCCCGGAATGGTGCCGCCATGGCCCCAGTAGACGCCGCCGCACGGCAACGGCGTGCTGGTCAGGCCCAGTCCATAACGGACACCCGGGCCGGCCGCCTCTGCGGGAACGGTGGTGCGCATCTGGGTGAGCTGGGCCCGGGGCAGGAGTTTGCCGTCGAGGAGGGCGGTGTAGAAGCGATTGAGGTCGCTGTTGGTGGAGATCACCGCACCCGCGGCCCAGCCCCAGGACGGGTCGAGTTCGGTGACCTCGCGCCAGGGCGAGTCGGCCGTGTCCCGGTGGTAGCCCTTGGGGTGGGGCTCGTGGATGGTCATGTCTCCGGGGGTGGGGAAGTAGGTGTGGCGCAGTCCGATGCGGTCGACGATGCGCCGGTTGATCTCCTCGCCCAGCGGGCGGCCGGTGACCTTCTGGATGATCAGGCCCGCGACCAGGTAGTTGGTGTTGCTGTACTCCCACTTCGCGCCCGGGGAGAAGTGGGCCTTCTGTGCGAGTGCGCTGGCGAGGAGCTCGCGCGGCTCGTAGTACCTCTGCGGATCCTCGAGGATCGCGCGCTTGTCCACGTATTCGGGCAGGCCGCTGGTGTGCTGGAGGAGTTGGCGGACGGTGATGTGGCGTCCGTCGATGCCCTCACCGCGCAGCAGGCCGGGCAGGTAGGTGTCGACGGGGGCGTCCAGGGCGATCTTCTTCTCGGCGACCAGCTGCAGCGCGACCACGGCCGTGAATGCCTTGGTGTTGCTGCCCGCCCGCACCTGCCCGTCCCTGGGTACCTTCGCCCCGGTCCTGAGGTCGCCG
>NZ_JBEYTS010000183.1:0-1329 GCF_040643155.1 Streptomyces sp. NPDC047453
TGAGCTTCCCCCGCTGTGTGGGAGGTGCTGACTAGCTGGTCAGGGCGGGTTGGCGGGGTTTCAGGTTCACCGGTTCGGCCGTTGCCTGGTTGGCGTAGTGCTTCTCCTCGAACTCGATGGGGCTGAGGTAGCCGAGTCGTTTCTGGATGCGCCGGCTGTTGTAGAAACCGTCGATGTACTCGAAGAGCGCGAGGTTCGCTTCGGCCCTGGTGGCGAAGACGCGGCCGCGGATGCACTCGGTCTTGATCAGCATCCACAGGTTCTCCGCGAGGGCGTTGTCGTAGGAGTCCCCGACAGAGCCCATGGATGCTTCAATTCCCGCTCGAACCAGGCGTGTTGTGAGCTTGATCGACGTGTATTGACAGCCGTGGTCGGCGTGATGGATCAGCTCGCCGGGCGTGACTTCGCGGCTGGCGAGGGCGTACTCGAGCGAGGTGAGGACCAGGTCGGCGTCCGCGCGAGCGGAGGTCTCCCAGGCCACCACACGCCGCGAGAACGCGTCGCGGATGGCCGAGAGCCACAGCGGCCCCTCGTCGGTGGGGACCATGGTCAGGTCGGTGACCCAAAGCCGGTCCGGCTCGCTCGCGGTGAAGTCGCGCTGGACCAGGTCCGGGGCAAGGTCGGCGTCCGGGTCGCGGCGGGTGTGCCCTTTGCCCGTGCGGCGTGGGCTGATGCCGGCGAGGTCGGCCTCGCGCATCAGCCGCTCGACCCGTTTGCGGCCGATGTGGACGCCTTCGCGTTTGAGGACGGCGTGCACGCGCGGGGAGCCGTAGATCCCGCCGGAGTCGGCGTGGACCTGCCGGATCTTCTTGGTCAGCTCGGCGTCCTGACGTTTCCTGTCACACGGCTCCTTTTCGGCACGGCGCCAGCGGTAGTAGGTGGAGGTGGGGATGTGCAGTTCCCGGAGTACGGGCTCGACCCCCAGATGCGGGTGCTCGTCGAGGAGCGCTCTCACCTGGGCCGGGTCGGGTCGAGCTGCGCGGCGAAAAAAGCCGAGGCCGTCCGCAGGACCTCGTTCGCCCGGCGTAGCTCGCGCACCTCGCGCCGCAGATGGGCCAGCTCCTCCTTCTCCTCGGTGGTGAGCAGGTCGTCCCGCTCGCCGGCATCGGCCTCGGCCTGCCGGATCCAGCCGCGCAGGGCCTCGTGGTGCACGCCGAGCTCCTCGGCGAGACGGCGGATGACGGGCTTCGGCTCGGACGTGCGATACATCCGGACCGCACGTTCACGCAACTCCAGCGGATATTTCCTGGGCGCAGGCATCGTCAGATCTCCTCTCACGAGAACCATCTGACCTGCTGTCACCCCTCCTCGCATCTCGGGGGAACCTCA
>NZ_JBEYTS010000184.1:0-1307 GCF_040643155.1 Streptomyces sp. NPDC047453
TACTGCAACCGCATCTGGGGGTTGTGGCCTCGACGTTTGTAGTGGGAGCGGCGGGCTCGGGCCTGGCTGTGTCTACGGAAGTGTGACCAGTGCAGATGGTGGTCGTTGGTGTGGTGGCGGGGCGTGATGACGATGTGCCCGATCAACCGGCGGATCTCCGGGACGCTGAGGGGTATGAGGTCTTGCTCGTCCTCTGCGTCGCCCCTTTTGTGGCTTCTTGGGCGCGGACTGCAGTCAGGTAGGCGAGTGCGGCCATCGACAGGGTGATGTGCCGGTACCAGGCCCGGTAGAGCCGGACCTGGTAGTGGTCCAGGCCGCACTCGCCCTTGGCGGTCTGGAAGCACTCCTCCACCGCCCACCTCGCTGCGGCGACTTTGACCAGGTCTTTCAGTCGCGAGGAGGCCGGTCCGTAGCAGACGTAGTAGGCGATCTCGGTGGGGTCGCTGACACTGCGGCGGGCCAGCACCCAGTGCCCGAAGCCGTCTTCCCAGCAAGGGCGGATCGCGACGCGCGCCCAGTCGTAGACGCGTTCGCCGTGCGCGCCCGGCCCGCCCGACAGCCGCTTCCAGCGTTGTCGGGGCAGCGCGGCGATCAGCTCGTCGACCCGGGCCTCGGCCCAGCCGGTCGTGACCACCGTGTCGTTGACCTTGGTGGCCATCACGTGGGCGACCTTGCGCTGCTCCAGCCAGAAACGTGTGTGCTTGACCTGCCCGTATGCCTCGTCCGCGGTCACCCATGCGAACGGCACACCAGCGTCGATAGCGCGTTGCAGCATCCGCCTGAAGTGCTCGTTCTTGGTCGCGAAACAGATCTCGTCGTCAATGCCGGCGGCCCGACAGCGGTCCCGGTCATCGGTCCAGGAGGCCGGGAGGTAGAGCTCGCGGTCGATCAGGGCACGTCCCCGGGCCGAGGCGTAGGCCAGGAAGGTTCCGATCTGGCAGTTTTCCGTGCGGCCCGCAGTACCCGAGTATTGGCGCTGGACGCCGGCGGATTTGGTGCCTTTCTTCAGAAAGCCGGTGTCATCGGCGATCAGGACCGCGTCCTTGGCGCCGATGGTCTCCACGACGAAGTCACGGACGTCATCACGGACTGCGTTCTCGTCCCAGTCGGAGAGGTTGAGTAAGCGCTGGACACCGTCCGGGCGGAGCTGGCCGACCTGCTCGGCCAGCGTCCAGCCGTTCTTCTTCTCCAGAGGTGCGACCAGCCCCTCCAGGTAGTCCAGTGCACGCTCGCGCGGCTCGGACCTGCCAAAACGGTGGGCGAACCGGGCATGCAGCCCGGCCATCCCCTCGGACCACGACTCAACC
>NZ_JBEYTS010000185.1:0-1304 GCF_040643155.1 Streptomyces sp. NPDC047453
GATACGATCTAGACACTCGCATCCTCGCAGGTCAGCGGCACCTTTCTGCTGTCAGGGCGTCAGCCCGACCAATTCCGCTGAATAACCGGGGTTGATCGCGCCGTCGAGCGGCGCGTCGATCCACACGGCCCGCGCTTAGGGTTCCAGCACAGGGATGGGTTCGTGCTCTCAGGTCCCTTCAGCGCCGGACTCACGCCGGCCGGGACGCGGCTGGGAGGGCGTGCGCTTCACGACCTTCTGGCCCTGTTGTGCGATCGCTGTGGTCAGCGGGAGGCGCCGGCCGCCGGCGCGGGCTCGGCCGCTCGGCAGGCCGGGCAGATGATCTGCGCATGTTTCCCGTATCGCCGGGTCAGCCCCTGGCAGCGCGGGCAGTAACCGACCTCTTCAGGCGTGCACCCCAGCAGGCGCGCAGCGGCCGTCCGGTCGGTCGCCGGGTCGATACGCTGAAGCACCTCGTCCACATGTACGAACATATCCGGCCATGCCGGAATTCCGCATGCGGCTACGGCGCTTGCTTGACTGCTCCCCTCCCTGAAGGGAGGGGATTCCTGGCTCAGACCGCCTCCTGGAGCAGCGCTCCAGGAGGTCTTGCGCCCTCGACACCAGCCGGGTCCAGACCTGCCCGGACGAGCATCACGCGGGCGGAGTTCTTGTCCCTGGGACAGACAACTCCGCACGCGGTGCAGGTGTAGGTGCGTTCCGACAGCGGCAGTGCGTGCTTGGTTCTCGCTCCGCACGATCCGCAGTCCATGGTGGTGTGCGCGGGATGCACCAGACGCACATCCCGCGCGTGCTTGCGGCCCATCTCGATCAGGGCCTGCTTGGTGGCGCCGATCGCGGCATCGGCCGCCTTGCGGGCCATCGACGTCCGGGCGAGGAACTTGGGCCGGAAGTCCTCCACCGCGATCACGTCATGGTCGCGCACGACCTTCTTCGCCCACTTACGGGCGGTGTCCTGCCGCTGCCGGGCGATCTTCGCGTAGGTCTTGGCCCGCCACTTCTTCGCCTCCCGATAGCCCCTCGACGCGGGCTGCCCCTTCTTCGGCCTGCGGCGGGCCATCATCCGGTCGTAGCGGCCCAGCTCGGCCTGGGCCTTCTGACCGTGCTGAGCGTGGGGGAGGTCGTGGGCGTAGGAGGTGGTGGTGGCTGTCTCCCTCACCCCCCAGTCGATTCCGATCACCGCACCGGTCGGCGGGAGTGGCTCGATAGGGGCGGGGACGACGAACGAGGCGTACCAGTGGCCGAGGTGGTCGCGGTAGACGCGCACCGAGGAGGGTTCGGCCGGGAGGGGACGGGACCACACC
>NZ_JBEYTS010000186.1:0-1277 GCF_040643155.1 Streptomyces sp. NPDC047453
TGTGGCATTCGTCGCCGCCGGCGGCGTAGTCGCCGAAGTAGTCGACGACGTCCTCCGGCCACTGGTTCGCCTCCGCCAGCAGCACGGTGTCCGGGAACATCCGGTCGATCTCGCGCCGCACCCGCTTGAGGAAGGCGTGGGACGCGGGCAGGTTCTCGCAGTTGGTGCCCTCTTCGGCGTAGAGGTACGGCACCGCGTCCAGCCGGAAGCCGTCGATGCCCAGGTCCAGCCAGAAGCGCAGGGCGGCCAGGATCTCCTCCTGCACCGCGGGGCTCTCGTAGTTGAGATCCGGCTGGTGGGAGAAGAACCGGTGGAAGTAGTACTGGCCGCGGACCGGGTCGAAGGTCCAGTTCGAGGTCTCGGTGTCGACGAAGATGATGCGGGCGTCCGGATAGCCCCGGTCGTCGTCGGCCCATACGTAGAAGTCGCCGTAGAGGCCGTCGGGGTCCTTGCGGGACTCCTGGAACCACGAGTGCTGGTCGCTGGTGTGGTTCATGACGAAGTCGATGATCACGCGCATGCCGCGCTGGTGGGCGGCGTCGACGAACTCCACGAAGTCGGCGAGGTCGCCGAACTCCGGGAGCACGGCGGTGTAGTCGGACACGTCGTATCCGCCGTCCCTCAGCGGGGACTTGAAGAACGGCGGCAGCCACAGGCAGTCGACGCCGAGCCACTGGAGGTAGTCGAGCTTGGCGGTCAGGCCCTTCAGGTCGCCGACGCCGTCGCCGTTGCTGTCCTGGAAGGAGCGGACGAGGACCTCGTAGAACACGGCACGCTTGAACCACTCCGGGTCCCGGTCCCTGGCCGGGGCGTCCTCGAAGATGTCGGGGACGGGCTCGTTGACAGTCATGGCGCTGGGGGCCTTCCGATCTCGGGAGAGGTGGACGATCGCTGGACATGGAGCACGTGCGCGGGCCGTTCGCCTGGTACCAGGCGTACGTAGTTGGCCCTGCCCCAGTGGTGGGTCTCGCCGGTGAGCTCGTCGCGCACCGGCATCGACTCGTGCCAGTCCAGGCCGAGTTGCGGCATGTCCAACGAGACCGTGGCCTCCTGGGTGTGGTGGGGGTCGAGGTTGGCGACCACGACGACCGTGTCCGGCCCCTCGCTCTTGCTGTACGCGATCACGGCGTCGTTGTCGGTCGCGTGGAAGCGCAGATTGCGCAGGCGGTGCAGCGCGGGGTGGCGGCGGCGGATGTCGTTGAGCCTGGTGACGAGGGGGGCGATGGTGCGGCCCTCGCGTGCGGCGGCTGCCCAGTCGCGGGGTTTGAGCTGGTACT
>NZ_JBEYTS010000187.1:0-1274 GCF_040643155.1 Streptomyces sp. NPDC047453
TGTGGCATTCGTCGCCGCCGGCGGCGTAGTCGCCGAAGTAGTCGACGACGTCCTCCGGCCACTGGTTCGCCTCCGCCAGCAGCACGGTGTCCGGGTACTGGGTGTCGATCTCCTTGCGCACCCGCTTGAGGAACTCGTGCGTGGCCGGGAGGTTCTCGCAGTTGGTGCCCTCCTGCTGGTACAGGTACGGCACCGCGTCCAGCCGGAACCCGTCGATGCCCAGGTCCAGCCAGAACTTCAGCGCGGAGATCATCTCCTCCTGGACGGCCGGGTTCTCGTAGTTGAGATCCGGCTGGTGGGAGAAGAACCGGTGCCAGTAGTACTGCTTGCGGACCGGATCGTAGGTCCAGTTGGACGCCTCCGTGTCGACGAAGATGATCCGCGCGTCCTGGTACTGCTTGTCGTCGTCGGCCCACACGTAGTAGTCCCCGTAGGGGCCGTCGGGGTCCTTGCGGGACTCCTGGAACCACGGGTGCTGGTCGCTGGTGTGGTTCATGACGAAGTCGATGATCACGCGCATGCCGCGCTGGTGGGCGGCGTCGACGAACTCCACGAAGTCGGCCAGGTCGCCGAACTCCGGGAGCACGGCGGCGTAGTCGGACACGTCGTATCCGCCGTCCCTCAGCGGGGACTTGAAGAACGGCGGCAGCCACAGACAGTCGACGCCGAGCCACTGGAGGTAGTCGAGCTTGGCGGTCAGGCCCTTCAGGTCGCCGACGCCGTCGCCGTTGCTGTCCTGGAAGGAGCGGACGAGGACCTCGTAGAACACGGCACGCTTGAACCACTCCGGGTCCCGGTCCTGGGCCGGAGTGTCTTCGAAGGTGTCCGGAACGGGCTCATTGACGATCATGTTGTCGGTGACCCTCCGATCTGCGGGGTGGACGGTCGCAGGACGGTGAGGACATGCGCGGGCCGGTGGCCCGGCTCGAGACGCACATAGTTGGCCCTGCCCCAGTGGTAGGTCTCGCCGGTCAGCTCATCGCGCACCGGCACCGACTCGTGCCATTCCAGGCCGAGTTGCGGCATGTCCAACGAGACCGTGGCCTCCTGGGTGTGGTGGGGGTCGAGGTTGGCGACCACCAGAACCGTGTTCGATCCGCTCCGCTTCGAGTAGGCGATCACCGCGTCCTTGTCGGTGTGATGGAAGTGCAGGTCCCGCAGCTGCCGCAGGGCCGGACTGCGGCGGCGGATGTCGTTGAGCCTGGTGACGAGGGGGGCGATGGTGCGGCCCTCGCGTGCGGCGGCTGCCCAGTCGCGGGGTTTGAGCTGGTACT
>NZ_JBEYTS010000188.1:0-1249 GCF_040643155.1 Streptomyces sp. NPDC047453
CCGGGAAGACCGTGAAACGAGCCGAAACCCTCACCGAACACGTCCGCCTGAAACAGCAGCGGGGATAAAAATCAAGCTGAGAAGCTGTTGTCTTTTCGATCTTGAGCGGTGGCGGTCGAACGCGGGTTCCCGGTTGGGTGATCTTGCCATGGCCAGGGCATGAAGACGGGGCCTCCTGAACAGCTCGTGGGTGTCGAATCCATTGAGCAACAGGAGGCCCCGGTGCCGCAGTCTTCCGTGTCGATGGGCGGGCAGTCCAACTCGGCTGCTCCATCGCCCGACGGCGGCTACACCGGCAGCCTCGTCGAGCACTGCCTGGCCACGTTCGCCCTGGTCCTGGCGATCGTCAAGCGCAGCGACGACATGCGCGGCTTCGTGGTACTGCCCAAGCGGTGGATCGTGGAGCGTCTCTTCGCCCACCTGATGCAAAGCCGCCGCTTGGTCCGCGACTTCGAACGCCGCACCAGCAGCGCCGAGGCGATGGTCTACTGGTCGATGGCCCTGCTCATGACCCGCCGCCTGGCCCGGCCACACCGCGGGCGAGCGTGAACCGTCCCGGCGTCGGCTCGGCCAGCCAGCCGCGGGCGACCAGGCGTTTCGATTTCGACCGCAGCGCCTCCACACGCGCCGGCACCACCTCCATCCCGAACGCGGCGGCCATCTCCTGGCAGGTCAGCGGCCCCTGCCCAAGCCGGGCCCGGTCCGCGAGCGCGTTGAGGATGCGCTGGTAGTCCAGCGACAGCGCCGTCCAGGCCAGTCCCTCGCGCCACACCGGCACCTGCGACTTCGGCTTCGCCGCCTTCCGGGGCATCGACTGTGTGTCCGTATCCGGCGGATCCGGGACGGCCTTTGCCTCGGCGGTGCTGTTGCCCTCCGGAGCCAGCACGGTATCGACCCGCCTGCGGGCGATCACCCACTCCTGCCATTCCAGCTCGGCTGCCGCCAGCTCGGCCTGGATACGGTCGGCCTCCTCCCGCAGCCCGTCTACGCGACAGCGAGCAGCGAGCTCGTGCTGTTCCAGCAGTCCGACAACCGACGGCATCCGCAACCTCCCCAGGAAGTGACCACCCGACAGGCCACCACTCCCACGGAAGCACCGCTCCTATCCCCGACCAGCGGAAACGCAGCGATCACGCCCGGAAAGACAACAGCTTCTTAGGCTAATCACTCAGGGTCAACCGGGTCACATCAGGCATCTCCCAGATCGCCTCCTTGTCGTCGGCCCTGGCCAAGCCGCTCTCCACAAGCA
>NZ_JBEYTS010000189.1:0-1202 GCF_040643155.1 Streptomyces sp. NPDC047453
TTTCGTCAGCTGAGGGCACAAACGATCTCCGAGACGAGGTGCCGCCTTCACTGGTGGAGGGCGGCCCATGACCTTGACTCGGTCATTGAAACTCCAGCCCAAAGCCGCTCCACCGACCTCGCGCGGACCCTGCCACAATTCGCAGGTGGCGGATCAACCCCTGAGTCTCGAGTTCGCGTCGCTCAATGAAGCCAGAGCGCTGCACAAGATGCTGTTCGAACAAAAGTTTGATGCGTCCGAGGGGATCTTCTTTGGGAGCCCGTTCATCGCCGCTGTCCAGCATCGCCTCCTGGAGCTCATCATCGAGGCCGACTCCGCCGATGGGCGAGCTGCCGCTCGTCCTCAATGGGAGCAATGGAGGCAGGCCGAGGCTCACCCTCACCTCCTGACCGTCGTGCGCCGTCACCTGACCGAGAACGCCGCCACCGTGGCCGCATGGACACCGGATCAGCGTGAGGCATACGTCCGGACCGTCCTGGCACCACTGATCCCTTCGGAAGCATTGCTACGCGAGCTGACTACGGCATAACTGGCGCACCGGTCTACTGGTGGGATGAGCCTGGGCCGCCTCTGGGCCGCCCGAGGCGAACCGACGTTGACAGATGATGACAACTAGTCCCGGCGTCCGCGCAGGTCACAGGCTCAGCTACAGGGGGCCGCCGCACGTGAGGGACTTGGGCCATCACTTCCAGAAGAACTGGCTAGGGCAACTCGCGGCGCACCAATGCCTTGGCGAACGGCTCCCCGCTCGAGCGGGCGTGCGCCATGCGTTCACGGATCTCCCTGAGGGTCCGCGGTCGATAGCCGGGACCACCGCAACAGCTCTTGTGGAAACGGACACCCGCGTTCAACAGCACCGAGAGCACTCGCCGGCCAGCGGTGTCCCGACGACGCGGCACGGCGAAGGCGGAGCCAACATGGATGAGCGGTTCAGCGCAACGCGGGCACAACCGTTCGTGGTCGCCGACGTACGGTTGCTTGTACGAGGCCCGGCACGGCAGGCAGACGTACGAGGTTTTTCCATGCGCCATGCGCTAAGACTACGGACGGTACCAGCCAGACTCCACAGGATTCCGTGAACGGGGCAGGCGTCCCGCACCCGTGCCGGGTCACGTCCGCTGGAGTGGTGTATCGACGGCCACTCGGTGATCTCGTCTTTGAGGCTATGCGCTGAGTTCGGTGGGCAGGGCGGTGTCGTCGGT
>NZ_JBEYTS010000190.1:0-1184 GCF_040643155.1 Streptomyces sp. NPDC047453
GCGGCGGCGGATGTCGTTGAGCCTGGTGACGAGGGGGGCGATGGTGCGGCCCTCGCGTGCGGCGGCTGCCCAGTCGCGGGGTTTGAGCTGGTACTTCTCCGAGTCGAGGTATTCCTCGCTGCCGGGTTTGAGTGGGGTGTTCTCGCACAGTTCGTAGCCGCTGTAGATGCCCCAGGAGGGGGCGAGGGTGGCGGCCAGGACGGCGCGGACCTCGAAGGCGGGGCGGCCGCCGTGCTGGAGGTAGGCGTGCAGGATGTCGGGGGTGTTGGCGAAGAGGTTGGGCCGCATCCAGGCCGCCGCCTCGCCGGACAGCTCGGTGAGGTACTCGGTGAGTTCCTGTTTGGTGTTGCGCCAGGTGAAGTAGGTGTAGGACTGCTGGAAGCCGGTCTGGGCCAGGGTGTGCATCATCGCGGGCCGGGTGAACGCCTCGGCCAGGAAGATCACGTCGGGGTCGGTGGCGTTGACGGCGGCGATCACGCGTTCCCAGAACACCACGGGTTTGGTGTGCGGGTTGTCGACGCGGAAGATCCGCACTCCGTGGTCCATCCAGTGCCGCAGTACGCGCAGGGTCTCGGCGATCAGGCCGTCCATGTCGGCGTCGAAGGCGATGGGGTAGATGTCCTGGTACTTCTTGGGCGGGTTCTCGGCGTAGGCGATGGTGCCGTCGGGGCGGTGGTGGAACCACTCGGGGTGCTTGTGCACCCAGGGGTGGTCCGGGGAGCACTGGAGGGCGAAGTCCAGTGCGACCTCCAGGCCCAGTTCGCCGGCGCGGGCCACGAAGTGGTCGAAGTCGTCGATCGTGCCCAGGGCGGGGTGGACGGTGTCGTGGCCGCCCTCGGGGGAGCCGATGGCCCAGGGCACGCCGACGTCGTCGGGGCCGGCGTCCAGGGAGTTGTTGCGGCCCTTGCGGAAGGTGGTGCCGATGGGGTGGACGGGGGGCAGGTAGACGACGTCGAAGCCCATCGCGGCGATCGCGGGCAGGCGGCGGGCGGCGGTGCGGAAGGTGCCGTGCGGCTGCTCGGGGGTGCCCTCGGAACGGGGGAAGAACTCGTACCAGGACCCGTACAGCGCGCGTTCCCGCTCGACGAGCAGGTCGAGCGGTTCGGAGGCGGTGACCAGCTCCCGCAGCGGATGCCGGGCCAGGACCGCGTCCACCTCCGGCGTCAACGCCGCCGCCAGCCGGG
>NZ_JBEYTS010000191.1:0-1078 GCF_040643155.1 Streptomyces sp. NPDC047453
TGCCAGGCGGATTTACCTACCTGACGTCCTACACCCTTACCCCGGGACAACCACCGCCCGGGATGGACTACCTTCCTGCGTCACCCCATCACTCACCTACTAACCGCTTGGTTCAGCGGCTCCACCACTCCCCCTCACTCCGAAGAGATCAGGGGCGGCTTCACGGCCTTAGCATCACGATGCTCGATGTTTGACGCTTCACAGCGGGTACCGGAATATCAACCGGTTATCCATCGACTACGCCTGTCGGCCTCGCCTTAGGTCCCGACTTACCCTGGGCAGATCAGCTTGACCCAGGAACCCTTAGTCAATCGGCGCACACGTTTCTCACGTGTGTATCGCTACTCATGCCTGCATTCTCACTCGTCAACCGTCCACAACTCGCTTACACGGCTGCTTCACCCGGCAGACGACGCTCCCCTACCCATCACGATCCCCGTTGGGGGTACATATCGCAATGACACGACTTCGGCGGTACGCTTGAGCCCCGCTACATTGTCGGCGCGGAATCACTAGACCAGTGAGCTATTACGCACTCTTTCAAGGGTGGCTGCTTCTAAGCCAACCTCCTGGTTGTCTGTGCGACTCCACATCCTTTCCCACTTAGCGTACGCTTAGGGGCCTTAGTCGATGCTCTGGGCTGTTTCCCTCTCGACCATGGAGCTTATCCCCCACAGTCTCACTGCCGCGCTCTCACTTACCGGCATTCGGAGTTTGGCTAAGGTCAGTAACCCGGTAGGGCCCATCGCCTATCCAGTGCTCTACCTCCGGCAAGAAACACACGACGCTGCACCTAAATGCATTTCGGGGAGAACCAGCTATCACGGAGTTTGATTGGCCTTTCACCCCTAACCACAGGTCATCCCCCAGGTTTTCAACCCTGGTGGGTTCGGTCCTCCACGAAGTCTTACCTCCGCTTCAACCTGCCCATGGCTAGATCACTCCGCTTCGGGTCTTGAGCGTGCTACTCCACCGCCCTATTCGGACTCGCTTTCGCTACGGCTACCCCACCCGGGTTAACCTCGCAACACACCGCAAACTCGCAGGCTCATTCTTCAAAAGGCACGCAGTCACGAGA
>NZ_JBEYTS010000192.1:0-1050 GCF_040643155.1 Streptomyces sp. NPDC047453
ACCACAGAGCTCGAATGGCTCCGGCATGAAGAGTGCTCACCTGCTGGCGGCTACGGACCGTAGTCTCTCTCACGGCCCGATGAATCCCATTAGGCTTGAGCATGATGGCAGCGCGGGCACAGGTCTCCCCAGTGATCACTGAGCGTCGCAACTCCGTGATCACCCGGACCTGTGCTCGTTCTGCCGCCGAGGCCCCCAACCGCACCTATTGGCGCGGCTTCTTACGGTCCCGCCACGGAACATGCACGGCACGGGCACCGTGCTGCCGCACCACTGGGAGCTTGGTGCGGTTGGACGGGCGAGCCCTCGCACTCATCCGGGGGAGTCGGCCGGCGCTCAGGCCGCCCGTCCATCCATCCAGCCATCCTGCTGGCCGATCGGTCCACGGCCGGTCACGGCACACCAACTGCGGACTGCGGGGTACCCAAACAGCTCAATCCAGCTCAGGACAGCTCCCTCACTCCGATGGATTCGGCAACCGGCTCGGAGGCAGTATTGCGGTCCATGACGGTGAGACCGGTGGTCGTGTCTCCGCCGTCATAGTGTGGGCGGCCCGCCGGAGGGCAGGGCCCTCGGCCCGGCGTCGGCCGGTGCTCAAGGCCATCGACACCTCCTCCTCCGCGAAGACGGCGAGGATAGCCTGTCCCTAGCGGTTCCCAGCACGGACGGGGCGGGCGTTGCCCCGCCTCACGGAGTGGTTCACCTAGCCACGACCTCCGGGTCCCTTCACCTGCCTGCTGATCGAAGTCCAGGGCCCACGGCAACGCCGCGCTACGTGGGTATGCGTGCCTGAGCTGCGGAGATGATCCGCCAGCGGTGGTGGTGCTGTCGTTCGTACTCCAATACCTCCCGGGCCACGTCGTCGGACACGTCGTGCAGGCGCATCGTGATGCGTTCCGGGTCCATGGCGTCGTAGCCGGCTCACGGCTCCTCGTCGCGGGTGACCCCGCGCAGGGCGTCCGCTTCCGTCCTGTGGGTGGCCTCGGGCGTCCTCTGGAGCACGGCCTCGGCCGCGTTGATCAACGTGTCGCGCTGGCGATGGCGCCGCTC
>NZ_JBEYTS010000193.1:0-1028 GCF_040643155.1 Streptomyces sp. NPDC047453
GGCTTGATCACGGCGTCGACGTAGCCGCGTTCGGCCGCGACGTAGGGGTTGAGGAGGGCGTCCTCGTACTCCTGGATCAGCCGGGCGCGGGTCGCCTCGGCGTCGCCCGCGGCCTCGGCCTCCGCGATGGTGCGGCGGTGCAGGATGTTGACCGCGCCCTGGGCGCCCATGACGGCGATCTGGGCGGTCGGCCAGGCCAGGTTGAGGTCGGCGCCCAGGTGCTTGGAGCCCATGACGTCGTAGGCGCCGCCGAAGGCCTTGCGGGTGATCACGGTGATCAGCGGGACCGTCGCCTCGGCGTAGGCGAAGATCAGCTTGGCGCCGCGGCGGATGATGCCGGTGTGTTCCTGGTCGACGCCCGGGAGGAAGCCGGGCACGTCGACGAAGGTGAGTACGGGCACGTTGAAGGCGTCGCAGGTCCGTACGAAGCGGGCGGCCTTCTCGGAGGCGTCGATGTCCAGGCAGCCGGCGAACTGCATCGGCTGGTTGGCGACGATGCCGACCGGGTGGCCCTCCACCCGCCCGAACCCGGTGAGGATGTTCGGCGCGAACAGCGGCTGGGTCTCGAAGAACTCGGCGTCGTCCAGGACGTGCTCGATCACCGTGTGCATGTCGTACGGCTGGTTCGCGCTGTCCGGGACGACCGAGTCCAGCTCCAGGTCCTCGCCGGTGACCGCCACGTCGGCCTCCTCGGGGAAGACCGGCGGCTCGGAGAGGTTGTTCGAGGGCAGGTACGACAGCAGCTGCTTGACGTACTCGATCGCGTCCTTCTCGTCCCCGGCCATGTGGTGGGCCACGCCGGAGGCGGTGTTGTGGGTGCGGGCGCCGCCCAGCTCCTCGAAGCCGACGTCCTCGCCGGTGACGGTCTTGATGACGTCGGGGCCGGTGATGAACATGTGCGAGGTCTGGTCGACCATGATCGTGAAGTCGGTGATCGCCGGCGAGTAGACCGCGCCGCCCGCGCACGGGCCCACGACCAGGCTGATCTGCGGGATCACCCCGGAGGCGTGGGTGTTGCGGCGGAAGAT
>NZ_JBEYTS010000194.1:0-1015 GCF_040643155.1 Streptomyces sp. NPDC047453
ACGCCCCGACCGGCTGCCGGCCACCTACCACCGCACCCACGGGGTGCGGTACTTCCACGGCTGCTACTCGGTCGGCGACGACCGCCTGTGGGGCGTCAACCGCCGCAGAAAGGGGGCCGCCAACACGCTGGCCGCGCTGAGGTCGATCCGCGCCGCCCGGCCCGACGGCGCCCCCATCTACGTGATCCTGGACAACCTGTCCGCCCACAAGGGCACCGACATCCGCCGCTGGGCGAAGAAGAACAAGGTCGAGCTGTGCTTCACCCCGACCTACGCCTCGTGGGCGAACCCCATCGAGGCCCACTTCGGACCGCTGCGGCAGTTCACCATCGCCAACTCCAACCACCCCAACCACGTGATTCAGACCCGGGCCCTGCACGCCTACCTGCGCTGGCGCAACGCCAACGCCCGCCACCGCGACGTCCTGGCCGCCGAACGCAAGGAACGAGCCCGTATCCGAAGCGAGAAGGGCATCCGATGGGGCGGACGACCGCTCAAAGCCGCAGCCTGACGAGAGCAGCACGATCTCCGCAGTCAGAGCGCCACGGACGCGTGCAATGCATCAAACATTTCACGAAGCTCGGTGGCATCGATCGGGTCGATTTCCATCTGCAAGTGACAGGCGCCGTCGTCCCCGTTGGGAGTCAGGCGCACGAAGAAGGCGTGGCCACCCTGGACAGGCTCGGCCTTCAGCGTCAGCGGATTGTTGCGGCCGGGAGTCACCGCCGCTGAGAAGCGGTGGCTCGACGGAGCGCGCAGATGGGAGAGCACCCGGGCAGCGAAGTCCTCGATCTCCCCGATGGTGAGGTAGGCGGTGAAGTCAGCTCTCAGCCACGAGTACCAATCGGCGGTCACCCGCCAGTCATCTCCGCCTTCATGAGCCAGCTCCAGCCACGCATCATCACTGCCGAGGCGTATCCGCGGTCTTTCCAACGTCCTGCCCTCCCCGCCCTGGAGTCGTGATCCTACAAAAAGCCCCCACCAACCCGGCGAACCTATGCGGTCACAGCACTAG
>NZ_JBEYTS010000195.1:0-1014 GCF_040643155.1 Streptomyces sp. NPDC047453
ATTGGATGACATGTTACAACGGTGCCAGTGAGGCGCATTGGCAGCAACTGCCTGAACCTGCTGGAGGTGTTTTCACGATGTTGATGCGCACTGACCCTTTCCGTGAGCTGGACCGGCTGGCGCAGCAGCTGATGGGCCCGGGTACCTGGTCCCGCCCGTCGGCGATGCCGATGGACGCCTACCGCGAGGGCGACGATTACGTGGTGGCCTTCGACCTGCCCGGCGTCCCCGCGGACGCGATCGACATCGACGTCGAGCGGAACATGCTCACCGTCAAGGCCGAGCGCCGGCCTGTGGCGAAGGCCGACGACGTACAGATGGAGCTGTCCGAGCGGCCGCTGGGCGTCTTCTCCCGCCAGATCGTGCTCGCCGACACCCTCGACACCGAGCACATCCAGGCCGACTACGACGCAGGCGTGCTCACCCTGCGCATCCCGATCGCCGAGCGCGCCAAGCCCCGCAAGATCACCATCGGCGTCGGCTCCGGCCGCAAGGAGATCTCCGGCTGACACCGGCCGGACGGGTGCGGAGGGCGGGCACCTAATCTCCCCCTCACTCCGCCCTCCGCATCCCTCTCGGGCAGGCCGAAGAAGAAGAGGGGCAGCTGAGATGACTCTGCGACGCGAAGCGTTCCTCGGCCACGTGACCGAACGCGGCCAGTACGACACTCCGGAGGAAGCCGAGCGCGCGGCCCGAGTGGTGCTCGCCCTCCTCGGCGCACACCTGGTCGGCGACGTCCGCGCCCAGCTGGCGGCGCGCCTGCCTGAGGCGTTCGCCCTGATCCTGCTCAACCCGCTGCAGAGCGCCGAGCCGCTGCCCCCGGAGCGGTTCGTCCGCGCAACCGCCGCGTGGATCGAGGGCGCCACCGAGCAGACCGCGGCCTGGGACGTCAGCGCCGTGCTGTCCACCGTTGCCGACGCCGCCGGCGAGGACCTGCTGGGCCAGATCCTGCTCCAGCTCCCGGCCGGCTACGACCTGCTCTTCGGCCACCCCCAGCCCACCTGACCATCCCGC
>NZ_JBEYTS010000196.1:0-1006 GCF_040643155.1 Streptomyces sp. NPDC047453
CCGGTGTCGGTGCAGTCGATGACGACGACGCGTACGTCGGACATCGGGGCCACCTTGCAGCAGATCGCGGAGCTGACGGCTTCGGGCTGCCAGATCGTGCGGGTGGCGTGTCCGACGCAGGACGACGCGGACGCGTTGGCGACGATCGCGCGGAAGTCGCAGATCCCGGTGATCGCGGACATCCACTTCCAGCCGAAGTACGTGTTCGCGGCGATCGAGGCGGGCTGTGCGGCGGTGCGGGTGAACCCGGGCAACATCAAGCAGTTCGACGACAAGGTGAGGGAGATCGCCAAGGCGGCGAAGGACCACGGCACGCCGATCCGTATCGGGGTGAACGCGGGTTCCCTGGACCGTCGGCTGCTGCAGAAGTACGGGAAGGCGACTCCGGAGGCGCTGGTGGAGTCGGCGCTGTGGGAGGCGTCCCTCTTCGAGGAGCACGACTTCCGGGACATCAAGATCTCGGTCAAGCACAACGACCCGGTCGTGATGATCGAGGCCTACCGCCAGCTCGCCGCCCAGTGCGAGTACCCCCTCCACCTCGGTGTCACCGAGGCCGGTCCCGCCTTCCAGGGCACGATCAAGTCGGCGGTGGCCTTCGGTGCGCTGCTCTCCGAGGGGATCGGCGACACCATCCGGGTGTCGCTGTCCGCGCCGCCGGTCGAGGAGATCAAGGTCGGTATCCAGATCCTGGAGTCGCTGAACCTGCGTCAGCGCGGTCTGGAGATCGTCTCCTGTCCGTCCTGCGGCCGGGCCCAGGTCGACGTCTACAAGCTGGCCGAGGAGGTCACGGCGGGTCTGACCGGTATGGAGGTGCCGCTGCGCGTCGCGGTCATGGGCTGTGTCGTCAATGGTCCCGGTGAGGCCCGCGAGGCCGACCTGGGGGTGGCCTCCGGCAACGGCAAGGGGCAGATCTTCGTCAAGGGGCAGGTCATCAAGACCGTCCCGGAGTCGAAGATCGTGGAGACCCTGATCGAGGAGGCCATGAAGATCGCCGAGCAGATGGAGC